>JAHCJT010000083.1 GCA_026126245.1 Alphaproteobacteria bacterium | reverse complement strand
GCGCCGACTCGTAGGGCTGGCCGAGCCGGCCGGCGACGGCGCGGGCGGTGTCGGGCATCAGCTGCATCAGGCCCAGCGCACCCGAGGGCGACACCGCGCCGGTGTTGAAGCCGCTTTCCTGGCGGGTCAGCGCCAGCGCCAGCGCCCGCTCGATGCTGCCGGTGGCGCCGAGCTCGACCACGGGATAGGCGGCCTCGAACAGCACCACGCCGGAATCGACGCCGCGGCGGGCGATGGCGACGGCGACATCGGGCCGGCCCAGATCGATGGCCAGCGCGGCGCTCAGCCCCATCTCGCCGGCGCTGCCGGCCAGCCAGCCCAGACGCAGCAGGAACAGCCGGGCGCGCTCGTCCTCGCCGACCTGCTTGAGCCAGCGCGCGACCGACAGGATCTCGCGACGCTGCACGGCCTGGCGCTCCAGGTCGGTGACCATGGGATCGGTCGGCAGGCGGGCGGCGCCGTTGGGCAGCTTCTTGGCGGCGAGCTGGCCGTAGAAGGTCTGGCCGTGCTGCGCGGCGCGGTCGTACCACAGCGTCGCTTCGCGCTTGCGCCTGGCGACCTCGTGGGTGCGGCCCAGCCAGTAGGCGGCGCGGCTCTTGGACAGCGGCGTGGAGACGTTGTCGTCGAGCGTCGTGAAATGGCGCAGCGCATCGTCGGTCCGCTTCAGCCAGCGCAGCGCGATCCAGCCGGCCATGAACTCGGCCTCGGCAAACGCGATGCCGCGCTTCAGCCGGTGCGCCGCGACCAGCTTCAGGGCCTGGTCGGGCCGCTTGGCCTGCAGCGCGTCGCGCGCCAGCAGCTGGCGCTCGGCCCACCACGCGTCGTCCTGCACGATGCTGTCGGGCAGGTTCAGCAGCAGGCTGACGGCGCCGGCGCCATCACCGGTGCGCCGCAGGTAGCGCACGCGGTCGAGCAGCAGGCGGCCGTCCTGCTGTTGCGCCGCCGGCACGGCGCGCAGCACGGCCACGACCTCCGGCGCCTTGGCCGCCATCGCCAGCCGGGCCTCGGCGATCGGACGGTAGTCGTCTGGCAGTTTGACCAGCAGCTCGCGCGCCACCTGCGGGCGGTTCTCGCGCATCAGCCGGTCGAAGCGCTCGACATGGTCGGCCGGCTGCAGCAGCCGCCCGAACTGCGTCAGGAAGGCGATCTCGTCGCTGTCGCGGAAGGTGCCGCTGCGCCAGCTCTGGCGCGCCAGTGCCGGCGCCTGGTCGGGCGCGGCGCGCGCCGCCGCCTCCATGCGCAGCATCAGGCCGGCACTGGTCAGCGGCGGAAAATCCTTGAAGTAGGCCAGCCGCGCCTCGGCCGGCGTGTCGGTGGACATGCGGTCCTCGGCCTGGCGGCGCAGCACCGAGGCGTCCGGCCAGTCGGGGTTGGCGCGCAGGAAGTCGGCGATGGCGGTGAACTCGGTGTCGCTCTTGGGCTCGTGCGCGATCAGCCAGTCGATGTATTTGCGCAGGCCGGCGTGGCCGGTGGCGGCGACGATGCGGCGCGCATCGGCCCAGCGCTGCTCGTCGACGGCCGTGATCGCGGCGGCGAACGCCTTGGCGGCATCGTCGGGCAGCGGCGGCACGCCGGCCAGGGCGTCGGCCGCAACATCGGTCTGGACCGGCACCAGGGTCGAGCCACCCTCGGCCGGCGGCAGGTAGCCGCCGTCGCCTGACTTGCGCAGCGGGCCGCCGGGAATCGACGAGGGCGCCGGTCCCTGCGGGCCGGCACCGGGGCCGCCGCCGGGCGTGCGCACCGCTGGGCCCGGCGAGGGGGTATCGCCGCTGGAGGGCTTGCTGCCGCTGCTATCGCCGCTGCCCTTGAGCACCCGCACCTGGGCATCGGCCGGCGCAAGCGACAGCGCCGCGGCGACGAGCAGCGCGCAGGGCATCGTCAGGGCAAGCCACGGGAGCGGCCGCCTTGCCGAGGGGAGGGGCAAAGACGCGCGTTCCTTCACGAGGGCGGAAGCTAACAACGCCCGGCCGGCCTGTCCAATGGCCGCCGCCGGCTCTCGCGCAGTCGTGTGCGAGATGTGGCGGAAAAATGGCGGGCCTCGGCGGCGCGCGATCCGACCGGCGTGGACCGAATAACCGGCGCGCCGGCCAGAACGGCGTTGACGGGGGGCATCGCGCTTGATGTCGTCTGCCGCGCATGAGGACGACGTGACGACTGGTACCACGGACGACCCGGTGCAAGCGGTCGGGTCATCGACCAGCGCGCCGACGCGGCTTGTCGCGGAGGCGGCGCGCGGCGCCGCGCAGGCCGCGGAAGATCCTTTCATGCCGCTGGCGCCGGGCACGGTGCTCAACAACACGCATCGCATCGAGCGGCTGCTGGCGCGCGGCGGCATGGGCGAGGTCTACCGCGCCGCCAACCTGCTGACCGGCGACGCGGTGGCGTTGAAGGTGATCCGGCCCGAGCTGGTCAACGAGCCGAACATGCGGGCGCTGTTCCTGCGCGAGGCCACGGCGCTGCGCAAGATCCGCCATCCCGCCATCGTCGCCTACGAGGGCGTGCACGCCGAAGCCAGCGGCCGCGTCTACCTCGCGATGGACCTCATCGAGGGGCCGTCGCTGTCGAAGCGGCTGGCCGACGGGCCGTTGACGGTGGCGCAGGTGCGGGCGCTGCGCCGGCGGCTGGCGCAGGGCCTCCTGGCGGCGCACGAGCAGAACATCGTGCATCGCGACCTGTCGCCCGACAACGTCGTGCTGCGTGACGGCGATCTCGAGAAGGCCACCGTCATCGACTTCGGCATCGCCAAGAAGACCGACGGCATCGCCACCAGCGTCATCGGCAGCAGCTTCGCCGGCAAGATGGAGTATGCCTCGCCCGAGCAGATGGGCCTGTTCGGCAATGCCGTCGACGCGCGCTCCGACGTCTACAGCCTGGGCCTGGTGCTGGCGGCGGCGGCGCTCGGCCGGCCGCTGGGCATGGCGCAGACGCCGGCGCTGGCCATCGAGGCGCGCAAGCGGTTGCCGGATCTGTCGGCGCTGCCGCCGGCGTTGCGTTCCGAACTGACGCCGATGCTGCAGCCCGATCCGGCGCGCCGCCTGGCCTCGATGCGCGAGGTGCTGGCGTTCGACGAGCCCGGCACGGCGCGCGGCGGTCGCGGGCTGCTGCGGCGCGGGCGTCTTGTGACGGCCGCGGTCGCGGCGCTCGCCGTCGTCGTCGCGCTGCTCAGCGTGACCCGCCCGGCGCTGGTCGTTGATGTCGTGAGCCGCGCCAGCGCCGCGCTGGGCCTGCCGATTGGCCAGCCCGGCGATGAGGCCGCCGAGGAGGCGGCATGGAGCCGGGCGCGCGCGGCCGAAACCGTGCCGGCGGTGCGGGCCTTCCTCGGCCAGTTCCCGGCGGGCCGCTATGCCGCCGAGGCCAGGAGCCTCATCACCGAGCTGGAGCAGCGGAGCGCGGCGACGCGCGCCGTGCCCGGCCAGACGTTCCGCGACTGTCCGAGCTGTCCGGAAATGGTGTGGCTGCCCAAGGGCAGCTTCACCATGGGCTCCTCGCCCGAGGAACGCCGGCGCGAGAACGTGCCGGCGGTGTGGGGCGATGCCGAGGGACCGCCGCACGACGTGACGCTGAGCTACGGCCTCGCCATGGGCAAGTACGAGGTGACCCTGGGCGAGTTCGCCGCGTTCGTGCAGGCCACCGGCCACCCCATGGGCGGGTCGTGCTGGCGCAATCCCGGATTCGAGCAGTCCTACCGCGATCCGGTGGTGTGCGTGAGCTGGACCGACGTACGCGCCTATGCCGACTGGCTGACGCGCACCACCGGCAAGACCTACCGGCTGCCCAGCGAGGCGGAATGGGAATACGGCGCCCGCGCCGGCAGCCGGACCGCACGTTTCTGGGGCGATGGGCTGGAGCAGCTCTGCCGTCACGCCAACGTGCTGGAGGCCGGCTTCAAGTGTCCCGACAGTCCGCCCAACACGGCCCCCGTCGGCCAGTTGCAGCCCAATGCGTTCCAGCTCTACGACATGCTGGGCAACGTCGCGGAGTGGGTCGAGGATTGCTGGACGGCACGCTATGACGGCGCGCCGAGCGATGGCAGCGCCCGGCTGTCGGGCAACTGCGCGCAACGCGTGACGCGTGGCGGCTCGTGGAACTCCGATCCCTGGCGCATCCGCAGCGCGACGCGCAGCGGAACCCCTGCGGTGACCCGCAACGGCGAGACCGGCTTCCGCGTGGTGCGCACCGACTAGGGTTCGTCGCCACCGGAAGGGCCGTCACCGTCACGCGGTCCGGCGGCGCCCGCCGGGGAACCGCCGCTAGGCGTTGACCTTTCGCATGATGTCGGCCCAGCGGTCGATGAAGGGCATGGTCTTGTCGCGGCTGTCGGAAGGCAGCATGGCGACGGCGCGGCTGACGCCGGCGTCGGCCAGGCGCTTGAGCTTGTCGACGTCAGTAGTCGGCCCCATCAGCGTGACCTCGATCGACGCCGGGTCGCGGCCGGCGTCGCGCGCCATCTTGCGGAACTCCGGCAGGGTGTCGCTTTCGT
The DNA here is from genome assembly GCA_026126245.1 of Alphaproteobacteria bacterium. Lineage (GTDB taxonomy): Bacteria > Pseudomonadota > Alphaproteobacteria > Reyranellales > Reyranellaceae > Vineibacter. The sequence continues at coordinate 12,837 of JAHCJT010000083.1, read as the reverse complement.
CGCCGAAGATGCGGACCGGGATCCAGCCTTCGCCATAGCGGATGGCGCGGCGCGCCCCGTGCGGGAAGGCGCCGCCGACATGGATCGGCGGGTAGGGCTTCTGCACCGGCTTGGGCCAGGCGTAGATCGGATCGAAATTGACCATCTCGCCGTGGTACTCGGCCTTCGGCTTGGTCCAGATCTCCTTCATCGCCTCGATCGATTCGCGCATGCGTTTGAAGCGCGTCTTGTAGACCGTGCCGTGGTTCTCCATCTCGTCCTGGTTCCAGCCGCCGCCGACGCCGAACAGGAAGCGGCCCTGGCTGACCTGGTCGATCGAGGCCACCAGCTTGGCGGTCTGGATGGCGTCGCGCTGCTGCACCAGGCAGACGCCGGTACCGATCTTGAGCGTTGTGGTGGCGGCGGCCACCGCGGTCAGGGCCACGAACGGGTCCATGCCGTCGTAGTAGGGCTTGGGCAGGTCGCCGCCGCCGGGGAACGGCGTCTTGCGCGACACCGGGATATGCGAATGCTCGGCCGCCCACACCGACTCAAAACCGCGCTCCTCCAGCACACGCCCCAGGTCCGGCGCCGTCATGGAATAGTCGGTGAAGAACATCACGGCGCCGAAATGCATGGTTTCCTCCCTCGCGCGGCCGCGGCTGCCGGTCCGTCGGCACGACGACGTTGATCGTGGTTTGGCGGACTATCCCGCCGGCTCAAGAAGGAGGCAATCGCGTTTGCCGTCGCCGTCGGCGCGCCCGCTATGCGCGCGGTCGCGCGGCCGCCGGCCTGTGGCCAGATTTTGGGCACACTGCCTTGCTCCGGGATGGGCGAGAGGCTAGGTTGCCGGGTCATACCGGGCGCGCCATCCGGTCATCGCGCCTGCAAGGGAGACCACCATGTTCAGCGGATCGCTCGTCGCGCTCATCACGCCATTCAAGAATGGCGGGCTGGACGAAAAAGGCTTCCAGGACTTCGTCGCCTGGCAGATCAAGGAAGGCACGGACGGCCTGATCCCGTGCGGCACCACCGGCGAATCGCCGACGCTCAGCCACGCCGAGCACAAGCGGGTGGTCGAGCTGTGCATCGAGGCGGCCAAGGGCACCGGCGTGCCGGTGATCGCCGGCACTGGCTCCAACTCGACGGCCGAGGCGATCGACTTCACGCAGCACGCCAAGAAAGCCGGTGCCGACGCCTGTCTGGTGGTGACGCCGTACTACAACAAGCCGACGCAGGAAGGCCTGTACCAGCATTTCAAGGCGATCAACGACGCCGTCGACCTGCCGATCCTGATCTACAACATCCCGCCGCGCTCGGTGGTCGACATGTCGATCGACACCATGGCGCGGCTGGCGAGCGACTGTAAGAACATCGTCGGCGTGAAGGACGCCACCTACGACATGGCGCGCGTGACGCTGACCCGCCTCGCGATCGGTCCGAAGTTCTGCCAGCTCTCGGGCGAGGACGCCTCGGCCGTCGGCTTCCTGGCGCAGGGCGGTCACGGCTGCATCTCGGTGACGGCCAATATCGCGCCCCGCCTGTGCGCCGACATGCACGACGCCTGGAAGGCGCGCGATCTCGACAAGGTGTTCGAGATCCAGGACCGGCTGATGCCGCTGCACAAGGCGCTGTTCGTCGAGACCAGTCCCTCGCCGGTGAAGTACGGCGCCGAGCTGCTGGGCAAGTCCGACAGCAAGGTGCGCCTGCCGCTGGTCGGCCCCAATGAGTCGACCAAGAAGCAGGTGCGCGACGCCATGGTGCATGCCGGCCTGCTGAACTGAGGCAACGCAGCATGCGAAGCGGGCCGCGCCGGCGGGGTCGGCGCGGCCCGTTCCGTCAGAGGATGTCATGGCGCGGCCGGTACTGATCGAAGGGCGCATCGCGGCGCATAACCGCAAGGCGCTGCACAACTATTTCATCGAGGAGCGGATCGAGGCCGGCATCGCGCTGACCGGGACCGAGGTGAAGTCGCTGCGCGGCGGCAGGAGCAACATCATCGACGCGCACGCTGCCGTCGACGACGGCGATCTGTGGCTGGTCAACGCCTACATCCCGGAATACATGCAGGGCAACCGCTTCAACCACGAGCCGCGGCGCAAGCGGCGCCTGCTGCTGCATCGCCGCCAGATCAACCGCCTGACCGGCGCCATCCAGCGCGAGGGCTACACGCTGGTGCCGCTGTCGATCTTTTTCAACGATCGCGGCCTCGCCAAGGTCGAGCTCGGCCTGGCCAAGGGCAAGAAGCAGCACGACAAGCGCGAGAGCGAGAAGGCGCGCGACTGGCAGCGCACGCGCCAGCGGCTGCTGAAGCGCGGCGACTAGGACCTCGGCGCGAGTCGCCGCGCCATGCCGCGCCGGACCGCAACATCATTCTGTCTTCGGGGAGACCTGCAGCGCATGCCGACACTTCTGATCACCGGCGCCAACCGCGGCCTGGGGCTGCAGTTCGTCTCCCACTACGCCGCCGCCGGCTGGCGGGTGCACGCCTGCGCCCGGCAGTCCGAGGCGCCGGCCCTCAAGACCATCGCCGGCGACGTGCACTGCCATGCGCTCGATGCCACGGACTGGGCGGCCATCGCGGCACTGGCGGGGTCGCTGCGCGGCGAGGCGATCGACCTGCTGCTGGCCAATGCCGGCATCGCCGGTCGCGAGGCGGTCGATTTCGGATCGATCGATCCGGCGGTGTGGACGCAGACTTTCGTCACCAACGCCCTGGCCCCGCTGAAACTGGCCGAGGCGTTTGTCGATCATGTCGCGGCGTCCGACCGCAAGCTGATGGTGGCGATCAGTAGCCGGCTGGGCAGCATCGCGCTCAACGACGGCGGCCGCTACGCCTACCGCGCCAGCAAGGCGGCGCTGAACGATACCTGGAAGGGGCTGTCGATCGATCTGCGCGGCCGCGGCATCACCTGCGTCGTGCTGCATCCCGGCTGGGTGTCGACCGACATGGGCGGCGCGCAGGCGCCGGTCAAGCCGGCGCAGTCGATCGACGGCATGACCAAGGTCATCGCCAGGTTGAAGCCGAGCGATTCCGGCAGTTTCATCAACTACGACGGAACGCCGCTGCCGTGGTGAGGTGAAACGGGCCGGCAGGATCGCGCACGGCCGGGTGCCCGTTGAGCGGCGAGAACGCGCGGTGAGCCCTCAGGCTTGGCCGGCGCAGGCGTCGAACACGGCGTTGAAGCGGCGCACTGCCTCGGTCGGGCCGGCGGGATGGCCCCAGACGCCGTTGGCGACGGCGAGGAAATCGGTGCCGGCCTCGACCAGCGGCCGGCAGTTGTCGGCCGTGATGCCGCCGATCGCCACTGACGGCACGGTCATGATCTCGCTCCACCAGGCCAGGATCTCGATCGATGCCGGCACCGTGACGTCCTTGGTCACCGACGGAAAGAAGGCGCCGAACGCGACGTAATCGGCGCCGGCCTCGGCCGCTTCCATCGCCAGATGTCGCGAGGCATGGCAGGTGACGCCGACGATGCGATCGGGGCCGAGCAGCTTGCGCGCCTCGGCGTAGGACGCGTCCTCCTGCCCGACATGCACGCCATCGCAATCGAGCTTCAGCGCGAGGTCGGGGCGATCGTTCATCAGGAAGGCGACGCCGCGCTGCTGGCAGACCGGCCGCAGGATGTCGGCGGTGCGCGCGATGACGTCGTCGGGCACGTCCTTCAGGCGCAACTGCAGGACGGCGACGTCGCCGCCGTCCAGCGCGGCGCGCAGGTCATCGGCGAACAGCGCCGGGTGGGCGATCGCCGGCGGCGTGATCAGGTACAGGCGGCAGCGGCCGGGCGGATCGGACGCCATGGATCGGCGCGACGCGAGGCGAACCCGGGCTGCCGCCGGCCGGTCGCTCACATCTTGCCCTGATAGATGGCGATGATCTTGTCGAGCATGTCCAGCGCATCGGCGCGCGGCCGCTGGAAGGTGTTGCGGCCGATGATCGAGCCGTTGGCGCCGCCGTCGCGCAACGAGCGGATCTCGCTGTAGAGGCCGTCGAGATCCTTGGCCTCGCCGCCGGAGAACACCACGATGCGCCGGCCGTTGAATGCCGACTGCATCACGTGCGCGATCCGCTTGGGCAAGGTCGAGATGTCGATCTTCTGCTTCTCGTAGACCGCCTTGGCCTCGGGCTGCCATAGCACGTCGGTCGGCGGCTTCACCTTGATGATGTGGGCGCCCAGCAGCGCGGCCATGTGAGCGGCGTAGGCGCAGACGTCGATCGCGGTCTCGCCCGCCTTGTCGAGCTTGCCGCCGCGCGGGTAGGACCACATCACCACCGCGAGGCCGTAGGACTTGGCCTCGGCGGCGAGGTCGCGGATCTCTTCCATCATCTCGTACTGGTCTTCCGACCCGGGATAGATGGTGAATCCGATCGCCGAGCAGCCGATGCGCAGTGCGTCCTTGACCGACGCCGTCACGGCCTGGTCCTTGTTGGTCGACAGGCAGTTGGCGCTGTTGACCTTGAGGATGGTCGGGATCGCGCCGGCGAAGGAGTCGGCGCCGGCCTCGAGCGGCCCCAGTGGTGCCGCATAGGCGTTGAGCCCCGCATCGACCGCCAGCTGGTAGTGGTAGTGCGGGTCGTAGGCGTCGGGATTCGGCGCGAACGACCGCGCCGGACCGTGCTCGAATCCCTGGTCGACCGGCAGGATCACCATCTTGCCGCTGCCGCCCAGCCGGCCGTGCATGAGAATGCGGGCCAGGTTGGACTTGGTGCCGGGATTGTCGCTCTCGTAGTTGTCGAGAATCTTCTTCACGGTCCGGGAAATCTTCACGGCGGCACTCCTTGCATCGATCTGGCGATTGTCCAAGCGCGGCTGCAAATGCCGCAGCAAGCTGAAATGGCGGCGTTTTCTTAGCGACGCGGGGGGCCTTTGTCTATTGGGCGGCTGTGGTCAGTTCGCACGAGCCGCGCCGCGGAATCAGCCGGTTGACTGTTGCAACGCAGCAAACCGCAAGAAGTTGCCGGACATCCGACGCCGCACGGACAAGCGCTTTGCCTCAGCGCGCTCCTGCTGTCGCGCCGCGTGCTCGGCCGTTCCAGGCCGCATCGTGGGTAGCCGCGGCACTGATGGGAATCTCACTCGTTGAGGCCCTTGCCTGGATAGGGGTGGGTCGCGATCCAGTGTCGCGCAATGTCGATGCGGCGCGTGATCCAGACGTCCTTGTGGCCCGCGATGTGGTCGAGCAGGCGCCAAAGTCCCGCGGTACGCGCCGGATGGCCGATGATGCGCATGTGCAGGCCGATCGACATCATCTTCGGCGCCCAGGCGCCTTCATGATAGAGCACGTCGAACGCGTCCCGCACCAGGTTGAACCACTGCGCCGACGTGGTCATGCCGGCGGCGTACTTGCCGTCGTTGTTGGTCAGCGAGTAGGGCACGATCAGGTGTGGCTTGCCCTCGACCGTCTGCCAGAACGGCAACTCGTCGCCGTAGTAATCCGAGTCGTAGATGAAGCCGCCTTCCTCGACCAGCAGCCGCCTTGTGTTGACGCTGGGGCCGTAGCGGCAATACCAGCCGGCCGGGCGCTCGCCGACCGTCCGCTGCAGCGACGCCACGGCCTTGGCGACATGCTCGCGCTCTTCGGCCTCGCTGAGCTGGAAATGCCGCACCCAGCGCCAGCCGTGGCTGCAGACGTCGAAGCCGGACTCGCGGATGGCGTCTGCTGCGGCCTTGTTGCGCTCAAGCGCCAGCGCGCAGCCGAACACCGTCATCGGCAGATTGCGTTCCTGGAAGGTGCGCATCAGGCGCCAGAAGCCGGCGCGGCTGCCGAACTCGAACATGCTCTCGCCGGCCAGGTCGCGGCCCTTGAGGCCGACCGCCGACGAGGTCGACTCGGTGAGGCCGGTCTCAGTGTAGCCTTCGCCGTCCTGGATCGACGGTTCCGATCCCTCCTCGTAGTTCATGACAAAGTTGACGGCGACCCGCGCGCCGTTGGGCCATTTCGGATCGGGCGGGTGGGCGCCGTAGCCGACGAGGTCGCGTTTGGGTTGCCAGGCCATGTCGGATCCCTCAGGCGGGCGCGTCGACGGTGAACGGCGCGACGGGCACGAATTCCTCGTCGCCGGCGCTGCCGTCGCGCCACATGAAGATGGCAAAACGAGCCGGCCGGTCGAGCACGGTCAGACCGTGATGCCAGGTATCGGGCCGGTAGGTGACGCCCTGCGCGCCGTCGGCGAGAAATGCCACCGCGCGCGTCACATCAGGTCCGCCGGCGGCGGCGTGCGGACAGACGACGATCAACCAGCGCGACACGTCCAGCGGCACGAAGGTCTGCGAGGAGAAGGCATGGCGCTCCAGCAGCGTGATGTCCAACGGCATGCCGGCCACCGGCGCGCGGTGGACCATCGACAGGCTGGGCCGCGCGTTGCTGCGCCCATTGCCCAGCCCGTTTTCGAAGTAGGCGCGTCCCGGCGCGGCCGGTGCTGCCAGAACATCGCCATAGGGTGCGAACGCCTCGGCGGTCAGTCGTTGGGCGATCAGCTTCATGGTCGGCGTTGCGGCCGGGATGGTCGGTACGCCATCGCGTTCAGCCCGGCGTGAACAGCAGCCGGCAGGCGCGCGCCGGATCTTTTTCGTGGATCAGGTCGATCGCGGCCACCGGCCGGCCGACTAGTGTGGCGCCGTAGCCGGCGGCAATGTCGGTCAACCGCTTGCGCGCCGGGGCGTTGCCGTCGAACACCAGCCGCTTGAGGCCGACTCGCAGCGCTGCCAGGACGTGACCCGGTGCGCCATCGCAGTCAACCACCAGCTCGGCGTCGACATCGGCGAACAGCTCGAGGCGCCGCCTGTCGATGGCGGCCCAGAAGCCGACGCCGCCGGTATAGGTGCCGCCCGGTGGCGCCAGCAGCGTGACCCGGCGTCGCGCGTCGCGGGCGGCCAGCAGCGCCGCGGCGACATGCTTCCAGCCATGCACGCGCACCACGACCGCCGCCGCCGGCGGCGTCTCGGGCGCCGCGCGACGATGTCGCGAGAGGGTGATGACGTTGCCGGTCAACAGGAGCCATCCGTGAGCGGCGCGACAGGCGCCGGTGGCGTCCAGCATGGCGCAAGATGGCGTCGCCGAGAAGCGGGCAGCGCCGGCTCCAACGAAAAAGGCCCCGTCTGTGACGGGGCCCTCGATCGTCGTGTCTCGCCCGGCTAGGGCAGCTTGCCCATGGCGACAGCCGTGTCGCTCATGCGGTTGGAGAAGCCCCACTCATTGTCGTACCAGCTCATGACGCGCACCAGCGTGCCGTCCATGACCTTGGTTTGGTCCATGTGGAAGACCGAGGAGTGCGAATCGTGATTGAAGTCGATCGACACGTTGGGCTGGTCGGTCCAGCCCAGGATGCCCTTGAGCTGGTTGCCGGCGGCGCGCTTGATGGCGTCGTTGACCTCGTCCTTCGTGGTCTTCTTCCTGGCGACGAACTTGAAATCGATCATCGACACGTTGGGTGTCGGCACGCGGATCGCCACGCCGTCGAGCTTGCCGTTGAGTTCCGGCAGCACCAGGCCGACCGCCTTGGCGGCGCCGGTCGAGGTCGGGATCATGGACAGCGCCGCGCCACGGGCGCGGTAGAGGTCCTTGTGCAGCGTATCGAGCGTCGGCTGGTCGCCGGTGTAGGCGTGAATGGTCGTCATGAAGCCCTGGTCGATACCGATGGCATCGTTGAGCACCTTGGCGACCGGCGCGAGGCAGTTGGTGGTGCAGGACGCGTTGGACACCACGACGTGCTCCTTGGCGAGCTTGTCGTGGTTGACGCCGTAGACCACTGTGAGATCAGCGTTGTCGGCCGGGGCCGACACCAGCACGCGCTTGGCGCCGGCCGTCACGTGGGCCGCGGCCTTGTCCTTGCTGGTGAAGATGCCGGTGCATTCCAGCGCGACGTCGACGCCCAGCGCCTTGTGCGGCAGCTTGGACGGATCGCGTTCGGCGGTGACCTTGATCTTGCCGGTGCCGGCATCGATGGTGTCGCCGTCGACCTTCACCTCGTGCGGGAAGCGGCCGTGCACCGAATCGAACCGCAGCAGGTGCGCGTTGGTTTCAACCGGCCCGAGGTCGTTGATGGCCACGACCTCGATGTCCTTGCGGCCCGACTCGACGATCGCGCGCAGCACGTTGCGCCCGATGCGGCCGAAGCCATTGATGGCAACCCGAACAGCCATGATGATGTGCCCTCCGTCAATTCTTGCGTCGCGTGCGTGGCGCAGCCTTGGCACGCGATGATGGCCTGGATGTGGCCAGCCGCCGCGCGGCGGCGGCAATGGCATCGGACGTGATGCCGAAATGGCTGTAGAGCTCCTGGTACTTCGCCGAAGCGCCAAAGCTTGTCATGCCGACGAAGGCGCCGTTGGCGCCCAGCCAGCGCTCCCAGCCGAGGCCGACGCCGGCTTCGCAGGCGACGCGCGGCGTGCCGGCCTTGCCCAGCACCTCGCTGCGATAGGCTTCGGGCTGCTGCGCGAAGAGTTCCCATGACGGCATCGACACTACCGCCGCCGTGACGCCGTCCGCCGCCAGCGCCTGGCGCGCCGCCAGCGCCAGCTGGACCTCCGAGCCGGTCGCGATCAGGCGCGCCTTGTCGGACGCCGAGCCGGCGAGAATGTAGGCGCCGCGGGCGCACAGGTTCTCGTCATCGGCGCCACGCAGAGTCGGCACGTTCTGACGCGTGAGCGCAAGCACGCTGGGCCGGTCGCGATGGCGCAGCGCCAGGTCCCAGCACTCGGCGGTTTCGATGACATCGGCCGGGCGGAACACCAGAAGGCCGGGCACCGCGCGCAACGCGGCGAGGTGCTCGACCGGCTGGTGCGTTGGACCATCTTCGCCCAGTCCGATCGAGTCGTGGGTCATGACGTAGATGACGCCCTGGCCCATCAGCGCCGACAGCCGGATCGAGGGCCGGCAATAGTCGGTGAACACCAGGAACGTGCCGCCATAGGGAATGATGCCGCCATGCAGCGCCAGGCCGTTCATGGTCGCGGCCATCGCGTGCTCGCGAATGCCGTAATAGACATAACGGCCGTCGTAAGCGCCGCGCTTGATCGGCGCCGTGGTCGCGGTCTTTGTGTTGTTCGAGCCGGTCAGATCGGCCGAGCCGCCGATGGTTTCGGGCAGCAGCGGATTGACGACCTCGAGCACTTCCTGGCTCGACTTGCGCGTCGCCCAGGACGGCTTGTCCTGTGCCGCCTTGGCCTTGAAAGCGCGCAGTGCCGGCGCCAGCGAGTCGGGGCACGTGCCCGATTGCCGGCGGCTCCACTCCTGACGATCGGCGTCGGAGAGGGCAGCGACGCGCGTCTCCCACGCAGCACGCTGCGGTGCGCCGCGCGCGCCGACCGCCCGCCAGGCGGCGAGGATCGGCGCGGGAATGTCGAACGGCGGCGACGACCAGCCCAATTTGGTGCGCGCGCCGGCGACCTCGTCCTTGCCCAGCGGCGAGCCATGCGTGGCGGCGGTGCCGGCCTTGGTCGGCGCGCCATAGCCGATCGTCGTACGACAGGCGATCAGCGACGGGCGATCGAGCACCGTGCGGGCATGGCGGATCGCCATCTCGACCTCGTCGGGCTTGTGGCCGTCGACGCGCGAGACATGCCAGTTGGCCGCCGCGAAGCGCAGCAGGTGATCGTCCGACGTGCTGAGCGACGTCGGGCCGTCGATCGAGATGCCGTTGTCGTCGAACAGCACGATAAGCTTGCCCAGGCCGAGGTGGCCGGCCAGCGTCGCGGCTTCCTGGCCGATGCCTTCCATCAGGCAGCCGTCGCCGACGATGGCGTAGGTGTAGTGGTCGACGGCCGCATCGCCGAAGCGCGCCGCGAGGCTGCGTTCGGCCAGCGCCATGCCGACAGCGTTGGCGAGGCCCTGGCCCAGCGGCCCGGTCGTGGTCTCGATTCCGCCGGCGTGGCCGTACTCGGGGTGACCGGGCGTCTTCGACCCGAGCTGCCGGAAGCGCTTGATCTCATCCAGCGTCATGTCGGCGTAGCCGGTGAGATAGAGCAGCGCGTACAGCAGCATCGAGCCGTGGCCGGCCGACAGCACGAAACGGTCGCGATCCGGCCAGCGCGGCGCGCCGGGATCGAACTTCAGGAATCGGGTGAAGAGCACCGTGGCAACGTCGGCCATGCCCATCGGCATGCCGGGATGCCCCGAGTCGGCCTGCTGCACGGCGTCCATGGCCAGTGCCCGAATGGCATTGGCCATGTCGGTGTGCGGGACGGCATTCGCATCCGCCTTGTGGGCGGTGGCGGAGGTGTCGGGCATCTGACCCCTGGTCGACGTCGCTGGTGGCGCCGGCGCGGTCTGACCGCATCCGGACTCTGTAAGGCGGGCGCAAAATGCCGACCGGCCTTGGTGGCGTCAATCTGCCTTTGCCGCGACCGAGCCCTGCGTCTCGGTGTTTCTTTGTGGACAACCCACGAGATGTAGTAGACGCGGTGTGCGAATTGCCGCGAGATATTGACCACAGCGCGCCCGGCGCTCATTCTGCTGGATGAGGAACCGGACCGAATGACTTGGGATTGCAGCCTATGTCGAAACTCGACGACGCGAAGGGCAAGGTGAATACTGCCTTGAGCCGACTGGAGCGCATGGTCGAGGACCGATTGAGGGTCGAGACCGAGCGCGCCGATGAGCTTTCAGCCAAGCTGACGCGCCTGGAACAGGAGCATCAGGAACTCAAGCGCGTGGCGGCCGATGTTGAGGAGCGGCTGGAACGCGCGATGGAGCAGATCCGCATGCTGCTGACGGACGCCCAGCGTTGAGTCGACGGGCGTTGACCCCGTTGCCGGCGCCGGCGAAGTTTTCATCTCAGAAATCAATAATCAAACCCCCTCGAGAGTAATCACCATGCCCCAGATCAGCATTCGCATCGGCAGCCGCAGCTACGACCTCGCCTGCGGTGACGGCCAGGAAGACCGCACGCATGCGCTCGCCGCCGATGTCGACGCCTGCCTCACCGAATTGCGTCTGCAGATGCCCAATGCCCCGGAAGCCAAGCTGCTGGTGTTCGCGGCGCTGATGATGGCCGACCGGGCGCAGGAAGCGCGTCGCGACACCGACGCGGCGCGCGCCGAGCTGGCACGGGCGCGCGCCGCCCAGGAAGAAGAGGCGGCGTCCAATGGCGAGACCATGCCAGTCGAGGAATTGTTCTCGCGGCTGGAGACTCGCATCGACTCGATCGCCCGCAAGGTCGCCGCGGCGTAGGGGATGCAGGCGCGGGCCGCCCGCGTCGCGCGGCCGGGTTGCCGAGCAGGCGGCACGTCCCTACATTGGCGGCGGGGCGGATTGTCTGCGTGGTGCGTGAGCCGCACTGAACCCTGGGGCCAATGCTCTCCTCTAGGGAGCTGTCCCTGGCCTTGATCCTGGTCTTGGCCACACGGCGCCCACCTGCGTTTGCAGGCCACAGAGGTTAGACACGGCGCACGGCCAACGTGGTGCCGCCCCACCTTCCCGCTGCGCAATGACGAGCCTCAGGTCGGCTTGCCGCTGCGGCCGGCGAATTCGTCGAGCAGGGCATGCAGGGCGCCGGGATCGGCCTTGATCAGCGCTTCGAGCGCCGTCTTCGCCTGCTGCCGAACGTCGTCCTTGTGTTGCTGCTTGCGCGTTTCGATGCGGTCGGCGAGGTCGCGCAGCCGCTGGACGGCGTCTGACCGGTCGTCGCCGCCGAGCGCCAGCACGGCATCGGTCAGGATGCCCAGCTGCTTGCCGTAGCTGGCGACGTTGCAGACGACGTCGCCCTCGATGCGGCGATTGCCGGCGAAATTCAATTCCACCGTTGGCGAGAACAGATTGGTGAGCGGCGCGATGGCCTGCGCCACGTCGCCGCCCAGCGGCAGGCGGGCCGTCCACGGCCAGAAATCGAAGGGTGTCATGGCGTCCTCCTGACGCGAGGCGTCCGCTGTCGCGCTGCCGGCGCTTGAAAGGACCGCAAATTCGCGCGTCTATTGCCGCACGACAGCGAGAGGGACGCCCGATGACAGCACAAATCATACCGCCCCGCCTGGGCAACGTGTTTCCGCCCAACGCCGAATGGCTGGCGAAATGGCGCGAGGATGCGCTGGAGCCGGCGCTGCCGATCGTCGACCCGCATCACCACCTGTGGGAGCGGCCGGATCACCGCTACCTGTTGCCCGATCTGCTCGACGACACCGGCAGTGGCCACAATGTCATCGCCACCGTGTTCGTCGAGTGCGCGGCGATGTATCGGGCCGACGGGGCCCCCGAGATGCAGCCGCTGGGCGAGACCGAGTTCGTCAACGGTGTCGCGGCGATGAGCGCCAGCGGCGGCTATGGCAAGACCAAGGTCTGTGCCGGAATCGTCGGCTTCGTCGACCTGAACCTGGGCGACAGGGCGGCTTCGGTGCTGGAGGCGCATGTCCGCGCTGGCGGCGGCCGTTTCCGCGGCATTCGTCATGCCTCGGGCTGGGACGCCAGTGACCAGGTCCGCAACAGCCACACCAACCCGCCCCAGGGCCTACTGGGTGACGCAACGTTCCGCGCCGGCTTTGCATGCCTGGCGCCGCTGGGCCTGTCGTTCGATGCCTGGATGTATCATCCGCAGCTCGGCGAACTTGTCGACCTGGCGCGTGCCTTTCCGGACACCACCATCATTCTGGACCACGTCGGCGGCCCGTTGGGCTATGGCCCCTATACCGGCAAGGCGGACGAGACGTTCGCGCAGTGGAAGGAGTCGATTGTGGCGCTCGCCCGCTGCCCCAACGTCGTGGTGAAGCTGGGCGGATTGGGCATGCGCATCGGCGTCTTCGATTTTCACAAGCGCGCGGCGCCGGTGCCGTCGCAGGACCTGGCGGCGGCGTGGAAGCCGTGGATCGACACCTGTATCGCGGCATTCGGCGTCGATCGTTGCATGTACGAAAGCAACTTCCC
>JAHCJT010000082.1 GCA_026126245.1 Alphaproteobacteria bacterium | reverse complement strand
AGCAGCGGCTGGATGTAGGCGCGGAAGAAGGGTGCGAATACGAACAGGCCCCACATGCCGAAGATGATCGACGGCACGGCGGCCAGCAGTTCGATCGCGACGCCCAGCGGCCGGCGCAGCCAGCCCGGGCAGAGCTCGGTGAGGAAGATCGCGATGCCGAAGCTCAGCGGGATGCCGAACAGCATGGCGACCGCCGACGTCACCAGGGTGCCGAAGATCGGCACCACGGCGCCGAATTCCTCGCGTACAGGATCCCAGGCGTCGGTCCAGACGAAGGCCAGGCCGAACTGGCGTATCGCCTCCCAGGCACCGATGATCAGAGACAGCCCGATCCCCAGCAACAGGGCCAGAACGAACCACGCCGCAACCTTGGTGAGGTTGCGGACCAGGAAGTCTGCAGATGTGAACACGCCCCCGCTCCGCTGCGTCTGCTTGAGAGGTTCCAGGATTGCCTCGGACGTCATGCTGCACCTGCGGCGGGTTTCAGGCACTGGGGATTGCTGTCTTGCACTACGCAAACCGGAGCGCGGCGGCGCGACTGTGCGCGCCGCCGCATGTGCGGGTTACTTTTTCCAGACCGCGCCGTTGCCGCCGGAGATCTCTTTGGTCCACGAGGCTTCGATCAGCTTGACCACCGCGTCCGGCATCGGGACGTAGTGCAGATCCTCGGCCAGCTTGTCGCCCTTGGCGTACGCCCAGTCGAAGAACTTGAGCACGTCGGCGGCCCGCGTCGGGTCAGCCGGCTTTTTGTGCATCAGGATGAACGTGGCGCCGGTGATCGGCCAGCTGGCGTCACCGGGCTGTTCGGTCAGCAGCAGCGCAAAACCCGGTGCACTCGACCAGTCGGCGTTCGCGGCCGCTGCCTGGAAGGCGGTGCTCTCCGGCTTCACGAACTTGCCGGCCTTGTTCTGCAGCTGGGTGTAGCTCAATTTGTTCTGCACCGCGTAGGCATACTCGACGTAGCCGATGGCGCCGGTCGTGTTCTTGACGTAGCCGGCGACGCCTTCGTTGCCCTTGCCGCCGATGCCGGTCTTCCACTTCACCGCCGTGCCCTCGCCGATCTCGCTCTTCCACTTGGCGCTGACCTTGCTGAGATAGTTGGTGAAGATGAACGTCGTGCCCGAGCCGTCCGAGCGGTGGACTACCGTGATCGGCTGGTCCGGCAGCTTGACGCCCGGATTGAGCTTGGCGATCGCCGGGTCGTTCCACTTGGCGACGCTGCCGAGATAGATGTCGGCCAGAAGTGCGCCGGTCAGCTTGATCGCGCCGGGTTCGATGCCTGGCAGGTTGTAGACGGGAACCACGCCGCCCATGACGGTCGGGAACTGCGTAAGCCCGTCCTTCTCAAGATCGGCCGGCGGCAGGGGCATGTCGGAGGCGCCGAAATCGACGGTCTTCGACTTGATCTGCTTGATGCCGCCACCCGACCCGATCGACTGGTAGTTCAGGCCGGTACCGGTCTGCTGTTTGTATGCCTCGGCCCACTTGGCATAGACGGGGTAGGGGAACGTGGCACCGGCACCGGTGATATCGGCAGCGCTTGCCGCACCCGCCAGGCCAAGGCCCAACGTCAGCGCCACCGCGGGAATTAGTCTTTTCAGGAACATCCTGTCCTCCTAGGAGAGTGCGGTCCCTCGTCACCCCGGGCGGTGGACCGCCGACCGCCGTTGGCGGCGACTCCTATGAAGCGAACAACACTGTTTTATTGCTGATTTATTTCAGTTCAGTGACGCTCGACCGGCGTCATTCAACCCTGCGCCCTAGACAACTGCCTTAGTTGTTGAGATATCATGTCTTTTCGGGGCAGCGAAGTTTTCGGGACCGGTGGAAAAATCACCTGCGGGTAATACGACCGTAAAGGTCGATCCCTCGCCCAGAACGCTCTCGACCTGCAGCCGGCCGCGATGGCGGTTGAGCACGTGCTTGACGATCGCCAGGCCCAGGCCGGTACCGCCCATCTGCCGCGAGCGCGCCGTGTCGACCCGGTAGAAGCGTTCGGTCAGCCGCGGCAGATGTTCGGCGGCGATGCCTTCGCCCTGGTCATGCACCACGAGGCGGACGCTGTCGTCGGCGCGGTCAACGACGACGTTCACCGCCGTGCCGGGTCGCGTGTATTTCACGGCGTTGTCGATCAGGTTCTGGAAGGCCATCGCCAGTTCATCGCGATCACCGGTCACCGCCGGCAGCTCGGCGGCGACGTCGAGGCTCAGCGTCACGTCGCGCGGCCTGGCCTTCATTTCCAGCATCTCGACCAGACCGCGCAACAGCGGCCCGACCTCGACGCGGCCGGTCGGCGGCTCGTGCTCGCGCTGCTCGATGCGCGACAGCGACAGCAGGTCCTCGACCAGCCGGCGCATGCGGCCGGTCTGCTCGGCCATGATGGCCAGGAAGCGCTCGCGCGCCTCGGCGTCGTCGCGCGCCGGTCCGCGCAAGGTCTCGACGAAGCCCACCAGGCTGGCCAGAGGCGTGCGCAACTCGTGGCTGGCATTGGCCACGAAGTCGGCGCGCATGCGCTCGGCCCGTCGCAGCGCGGTCATGTCGTGCAGCACGACCAGGACCGACGAGCCGTCCTCGGTCGGCCGCGGAAGGCCGGTGATGTGGGCCGCGAAAATGCGTTCCGGCGGGCCGACGACGACGATCTCGGCCGGCTCCTCGGCTGGTTGACCGCCCAGCACGGCATCGACGGAGTCGAGGAGCACCGGCTGGCGCAGCGTTGCGGCCAGATCGCGCCCGGTTTCGATCGGCCCGAGCAGGGTGCGGGCGGCGCGATTGAAGCGCACGATCCGCCGGCTACGGTCGATGCCCAGCAGCGGATCGGGCAGCCCGTCGACGATCGCCTGGGCCGAGGCCGACAGCGCGTTGATCGAGTCGCGCTGGCGCCGCCACAGCCGCGTCAGGGCGGCGACGCCGCCGGCCAGCTCCTCGGCCGCCGGCGACAACACGAAGCGCGGCACCTCGGGATCGTCGCCACGCGCCAGTGCCTCGACGAAGCGGGCGAAGCGGCCGACCGACAGCACGTAGCGACGCACAAAAATCGCAGTCGCGAAGGCGACGGCGCCAAATGCCACCGCGGCGTGCCACAGCGGCAATGCGTCCGTCCACACCAGGACCACCAGCGCCAAGCCGGTCGGCGCCAGTGCGATGGCGTTGGCGATGATGTGGCGGCGCGCCGGCAGCGGTGGCGGTGAGTCGACCATGGCGATCACTATAGCCGAACCGGATGACGATCGCTGGATCGGGGCGTTGGTGTCCGGCGCGGCTCGCTGGACGCCTGGATCGCGGCCGTGGCGTTGCGGCGCACACCGTCCGGGACTCCCGCGCACGACGGCGCCGAACCGGAACGCTTGCTGTGGTCGCGGCGAAGCCTGTATGCGTCGCGTGTCGATCCGGAAGAAGGTAGCGCGCCAGCCATGTCCACGTTCGAACGCTATCTCACGCTGTGGGTGGCGCTGTGCATCGTAGCCGGCATCGCCGCCGGACACGTTCTGCCTGGTGCCTTCCAGGCGATCGGCGCGGCGGAGATCGCCAAGGTCAATCTGCCGGTGGCGGTACTGATCTGGCTGATGATCGTGCCAATGCTGATCAAGATCGACTTCGCGGCTTTGGCGCAAGTCCGCGAGCACTGGCGTGGCATCGGCGTTACCCTGGTCATCAACTGGGGCGTCAAGCCGTTCTCAATGGCACTGCTCGGGTGGCTGTTCATCGGCTGGATCTTCAGGGCGCACCTTCCGGCCGAGCAGATCGACAGCTACATCGCCGGCCTGATCCTGCTGGCGGCGGCACCATGCACCGCCATGGTGTTCGTCTGGAGTAACCTGTCGAACGGCGAGCCGCATTTCACGCTGAGCCAGGTGGCGCTCAACGACGTCATCATGGTCTTCGCCTTCGCGCCGATCGTCGGCCTGCTGCTGGGCCTCTCGGCCATCGTCATCCCGTGGCAGACGCTGCTGCTGTCGGTGGGCCTCTACATCGTCGTGCCGGTCGGCATCGCCCAGCTGGTGCGCCGCGGCGTCCTGGCTGGCGGGGGCGAGGCGGCGCTGAAACGACTGCTGGACCGCCTGCAGCCGCTGTCGCTGGTGGCGCTGCTGACGACGTTGGTGCTGCTGTTCGGCTTTCAGGGCGAACAGATCCTCGCCCAGCCGCTGATCATCGCCATGCTCGCGGTGCCGATCCTGATCCAGGTCTACTTCAACTCGGCGCTCGCCTATCTGCTTAACCGCGCCGCTGGCGAAGCGCACTGCGTGGCGGCGCCGTCGGCGCTGATCGGCGCCAGCAATTTCTTCGAGCTGGCGGTCGCGGCCGCCATCAGCCTGTTCGGCTTCAACTCCGGTGCCGCCCTGGCCACCGTCGTCGGCGTGCTCATCGAGGTGCCGGTGATGCTCTCGGTGGTCGGGATCGTGAACGCCACCCGCGGCTGGTACGAGGCGGGCGCCGCGGTGCGGCGTCGCGCCATGGCCGCAGACAGGTCGACCTGACGGGGTCGCTGCCCGGCCACACCTCTCACAACGCCGCCATCGATAGGCCCCGCGCCAGGTCGCGGGAGCCCGGCCGGAACGCTGCAGGGCGTCGGACACCCCGGAAGAGGACTTGATTTCGCATATATTTCGACTATTCTGGAAATATGGAATTAAAACAAGCAGCGGCGGCGTTTGCGGCCTTGTCCCAGGAAACCCGAGTCAGCCTGTTCCGGCTGCTGGCGACGGCCGGCGCGACGGGCATGGCGGCCGGCGAGCTTGGGGCGAAGCTGAAAGTGCAGCCCTCGACGCTCTCGTTCCATCTCGCCACGCTCGAGCAGGCCGGTCTCGTGCAGTCGAGCCGGCGCGGCCGCCAGATGATCTATGCGGTGCGCTTCGTCGGCCTTCGCGCCCTGCTGGGCTACGTGACGGAAACCTGCTGCGCCGGCAGGCCGGAACTGTGCGGCGATCTTGGACGCTTGCTGCCCGACATCGACGAGGAGCCGGTCATGACGCCAGCCTTCAACGTCCTGTTCTTGTGCACCCAGAACTCGGCGCGGTCGATCATGGCCGAAGCCATCCTCCGAAAAGTCGGCAGGGGCCGCTTTCATGCCTATTCCGCCGGCTCGGATCCGGCGCCAGCACCCCTGCCCGAGGTGATCGACAAGCTGCGGTCGCTGGGTCACGACGTGGCGACGTTGCGCAGCAAGTCGTGGAACGACTTCGCGCGGGCCGACGCGCCGCGAATGGATTTCATCATCGCGCTTTGCGATACGCCGCAGGGACAGCAATGCCCCGATTTCGGCGACAAGGCGGTAACGGGCGCCTGGCCGCTGCCCGACCCGGCCAAGTTCACCGGCTCGTGGGCCGAACGCACGGTCCTGCTGAACGAGCTCTACCGCGGGCTCAGCCGCCGCCTCGAAATCTTCTGCAGCCTGCCGTTCGCCACCCTGGATCGCATGGCGGCCAAGGCCCGGCTCGACGAGATCGGCGACTCCACGCCGGTCCGCGCCTGACACGGAGCCATTGCCATGGCGGTCGGCATCAACGGTATGGGCCGCATCGGCCGGCTGGCGCTACGCGCCGCGCTGGGCGGCGTGACGCGTAACGACGGCGATCCGCGGGCGGGCAACCGCCTCGAGATCGCACATGTCAACGAGATCAAAGGCGGTGCCGCGACGGCCGCGCACCTGCTGGAGTTCGACAGCATCCATGGCCGCTGGCGCGGCTCGTTTGCGACCGAGGACGACACCGCGATCATGATCGGCAATCGCCGCATCGGGTTCAGTGCCGCGGCGGCGCCCGGCGACGTGCCGTGGGGCGATCTCGGCTGCGACGTCGTGCTGGAGTGCACCGGCAAGTTCCTCAAGCCGGAGCACTTGCAGGGCTATTTCGATCGTGGCGTGCGTCGCGTCATCGTTGCCGCGCCGGTAAAGGACCTGGCGGCGCTCAACATCGTCGTCGGCGTCAACGACGCGCTCTATGATCCGGCGCGGCATCGTCTGCTGACGGCTGCGTCGTGCACCACCAATTGTCTGGCGCCGGTCGTCAAGGTGGTGCACGAGGCGATCGGCATCCGTCACGGGCAGATCACGACCATCCACGACCCGACCAACACCAACGTCGTAGTCGACGCGCCGCACCGCGACCTGCGCCGCGCCCGCTCGGCGATGCATTCGCTGCAGCCGACAACGACCGGCAGCGCCACCGCCATCGCGCTGATCTATCCCGAGCTGAAGGGCAAGCTGAACGGCCACGCGGTGCGCGCGCCCGTGCTGAACGCCAGTCTGACCGATTGCGTCTTCGAGCTGCGGCGGGCGACCAGCGAGGCGGAGATCAACGGGCTGTTCGAGACGGCGGCCGCGGGGCCGCTGGCCGGCATTCTCGGCATCGAGCACCGGCCGCTGGTGTCGGTCGACTACGCCAACGACAGCCGCAGCGCCATCGTCGACGGCCCGAGCACCCTGGTGACCGACGCCACCCTGCTCAAGGTCTATGCCTGGTACGACAACGAGATGGGCTATGCCTGCCGCATGGTCGACCTGGCGCGAATCGTGATCGACGCGGGCGCGTGATGTCGGCCGCCCGCAACTACGCCATCGTCACGGCCGCCTACTGGGGTTTCACCCTCACTGACGGCGCGCTGCGCATGCTGGTGCTGCTGCACTTCTTCCGCCTCGGCTACACGCCCTTCACGCTCGCCCTGCTGTTCCTGCTCTACGAGGCGGCCGGCATTTTCGCCAATCTCGGCGGCGGCTGGCTGGCGACGCGCTTCGGCATCCCGCGCATGCTCGCGGTCGGCCTGTCGCTGCAGATCGTCGGCCTCTTGGTCCTGTCGGCGCTGGATCCGGGATGGAGCGCGGCCCTGTCGGTTGCCTGGGTGGTCGCCGCCCAGGGCATCGCCGGCGTCGCCAAGGACATCACCAAGACGGCATCGAAGTCTGCCATCAAGGCCACTGCCGCGGCGGGCAGCGGCCAGCTGTTCCGCTGGGTCGCGTGGTTCACCGGATCAAAGAACGCCATGAAGGGCGTTGGCTTCTTTGTCGGCGGCCTGCTGCTCGAGGTTGCCGGTTTCCGGCCGGCGCTGTGGCTGATGGCGGCGATGCTGGGCGTCATCCTGCTGGTGGCGCTCGCGGCGCTGCCACCACGTCTGGGACGCGCCGAGGCATCGCGCAGCATGCGCGAACTCTTCAGCAAGTCGGCCGGCGTCAACCTGCTGGCGGCCGCCCGCGTCTTCCTGTTCGGCGCGCGCGACGTCTGGTTCGTCGTCGGCCTGCCGGTGTTTCTCTATGCCCAGGGCTGGCGCTTTCTCGAGGTCGGCGGTTTCCTGGCCGCCTGGACAATCGCCTACGGCGCCATCCAGGCGGTGGCGCCGTCGCTGGTGATGCGTAGCGCCGACGGCCTCAGCCGCGAAGTTGCCGCGGCGCGGTTGTGGGCCGGCCTGCTTGCCGCCGTCCCCGCCGTGCTGGCGCTGGCCATCGCCTTCGCCACCGACTGGCGGGCCGACGTCGTCGTGGTGGCGGGGCTGGCCCTCTTTGGCTTGCCGTTCGCCGTCAACTCGTCGCTGCACTCCTACCTGATCCTCGCTTACGCCGGATCGGAAAAGGCGGCGGAAGACGTCGGTTTCTACTATGCCGCCAATGCCGGCGGCCGCCTGTTGGGCATCGTGCTGTCGGGCTGGCTGTACCAGCTCGGCGGGTTGACGGGTTGCCTGGCCGGCTCGGCGGCCATGCTGGCCGTCTGCTGGGCGATCGCCTTCCTGCTGCCGACGCAGCAGGCGACGGCCTTGCCGGCGCGCGGCGCGCAGGGTCGGCTTACGTGACGCGTGCGAGTTAGCGCCGCAGCGAGTGATACGCCGCCAGCGCCGCGTGGCTCACCAGGTCGCCGACCGTGGCGCCCATCTGCACGATCTGCACCGGCATGCGCAGGCCGTCGATCACCGGTCCGATGACCGTCACGCCGCCCAGCCGCTGCATCAGGCGCGAGGAGATGTGGGCCGAGTGCAGGCCGGGCATGATCAGGATGTTGGCCGGACCGGTCAGGCGGCAGAACGGGTAGGTCGACTTCAGCAGCTCGTAGTCGAGCGCCATGTCGGCCTGCATCTCGCCGTCGAACTCGAAATCGACTTCCTCCTCGGCGAGGATGCGGATGGCGTCGCGGATGCGCGCGGTGCGCTCGATTTCGCGCGAGCCGAAATTCGAGAACGACAGAAAGGCGACGCGCGGCTCGTGCCCCATCTGGCGCGCATTGTGCACCATCTGCTTGGCGATGGTGGCGAGCTGCGCCGAGGTCGGCGTCTCGTTGACCGACGTATCGGCGAGGAACACCGTGCCCTGGCGCGCCACGACGATCGAGTAGCCGATCACCACCTTGTCGCGCTCGCTGTCGATCACGCGCGTGACGTCGGCGTAGCACTCCGGGAAACGGCGCGTAATGCCGGTCACCATGCCGTCGGCATCGCCTGAGGCCACCATGCAGGCGCCGAACACGTTGCGACCCTGGTTGACCATGCGTTGCACGTCGCGGCGCAGGAAGCCCTGACGCTGCAGGCGACGGTAGATCATGTCGGTGTAGGCCTGGTTCTTGGTCGACAGCCGCGCGTTGTGAATCTCCAGCCCGTCGGTCTCGGTGATGCCCAGCGCCTTCATCGTCTCGCGCACCTGCTCGTCGCGGCCGATCAGCACCGGCGTGCCGTAGCCGTTGTCGCGGAAGGCGACGGCGGCGCGAATAGTGCGCTCCTCCTCGCCCTCGGCGAAGACGATGCGCCGCGGATTGGCCTTGACCTGCTCGAACAGGCCCTGCAGCCAACCGGTGGTCGGATCGAGGCGACCGGAGAGCTGCCGCTTGTACTCCGCCATGTCGATGATCGGCTTGCGCGCCACGCCGGAATCCATGGCCGCCTGGGCGACCGCCGCCGACACATCGACGATCAGCCGCGGGTCGAACGGCACCGGCATGATGTATTCGGGTCCGTAGCGCAGCCGGCGGCCGGCATAGGCGCGGTCCACCTCGTCGGGCACATCCTCGCGCGCCAGTTCGGCCAGCGCGTGGGCGGCGGCGATCTTCATCTGCTCGTTGATGGTGCGGGCCCGCACGTCAAGCGCGCCGCGGAAGATGTAGGGGAAGCCGAGTACGTTGTTGACCTGGTTAGGATAGTCGCTGCGGCCGGTGGCGATGATGGCGTCGCCGCGCGCCGCCTTGACTTCCTCGGGCGTGATCTCGGGATCGGGGTTGGCCATGGCGAAGATGATCGGCTGCGCCGCCATGCTGCGCACCATGTCCTGGGTCACGGCGCCCTTGACCGACAGGCCGAAGAAGACGTCGGCGCCTTTCATCGCCTCTTCCAGGGTGCGCGCCTTGGTGCGCACGGCATGCGCCGACTTCCACTGGTTCATGCCCTCGGTGCGGCCCTGGTAGATCACGCCCTTGGTGTCGCACAGGATGGCGTTTTCGTGCGGCAGGCCCATGGCCTTGACCAGCTCGATGCAGGCGATCGAGGCGGCGCCGGCGCCGTTCACGACCATCTTGACGTTCTTCAGGTCGCGGCCGGTCAGCTGCAGGGCATTGATCAGGCCGGCGGTCGAGACGATAGCGGTGCCGTGCTGGTCGTCGTGGAATACCGGGATGTCCATCAGCTCGCGCAGGCGCTGCTCGATGATGAAACACTCTGGCGCCTTGATGTCCTCGAGGTTGATGCCGCCGAAGCTGGGGCCCAGCAGCCTGACGCAGTTGATGAACTCGTCGGCATCCCTGGTGTCGACCTCCAGGTCGATGCCGTCGACGTCGGCGAAGCGCTTGAACAGCACCGCCTTGCCTTCCATTACCGGCTTGCCGGCAAGCGCGCCCAGGTCACCTAGGCCCAGCACTGCCGTGCCGTTGGAGATGATGGCGACGATGTTGCCCTTGGAGGTGTAGTCGTAGGCGGTCGCCGGATCGCGCTGGATCTCCAGACAGGGCGCCGCCACGCCGGGCGAATAGGCGAGCGACAGGTCGCGCTGCGTCGTCAGCGGCTTGGTGGGAATGATCTCGATCTTGCCCGGCCGGCCGCTGGCATGCATGCGCAGCGAATCGGCAGCCAGATCGCCCGACTCGACCTGTTTCGGTTCGACGTCGAAGGTGGTTTCGGCCACGGCGCTTCCTCTCAACGCTTGATCGTACGCTTCGTTTCTTAAGGTACGGTGCCAGACCCGTGCCAACGGACCTAGCCTGAAGACAAGGTTAGCCTTCTAGCCGACATGCAGCGACGGCGAAACTGCGGCGCTTTATGGCGCCGGGGCAAAAGTCATGTGACCTCAATCGGTTGTGATCGGCCGGTCAGCTTGTCGGGCGCGCCATGAGGCGTCAGCCGTCGTGACGGCCGGTTGGTTCTGACACGGGCCTGCCGGTCGAGACGCGCGGCGTGGTCCGCCGTCCCACCGGTTTGGCGCTGCGCGGCGCCGGCATTTCATCCACGGGCGGCCGGCGGGCAGCATTTGATTCCCGATCCCGGGTCGGCTTTGTTCGGGTCGATGCCCGACGCCCGTCCACCCGACAGCGACACTGCGGCTGCCGCGCCCGCCGCGGCGGCAGGCGCCCTCACGCCGATGATGGCGCAGTACCTCGCGATCAAGCGGCGCCATCCCGATCATCTGCTGTTCTACCGGATGGGCGATTTCTACGAGCTGTTCTTCGACGACGCGGTGAAAGCCGCACCGGCCCTCGACATCGCGCTCACCAAGCGCGGCCAGCACCAGGGCCAGGACATCCCGATGTGCGGCGTGCCGGTGCACAGCCACGAGGCCTACCTGTCGCGCCTGATCCGCCAGGGCTTCAAGGTGGCGGTGTGCGAGCAGACGGAAGATCCCGCCGAGGCCCGCAAGCGCGGCGCCAAGTCGGTGGTCAACCGCGACGTGGTGCGCGTCATCACGCCCGGCACGCTCACCGAGGACGCGCTGCTCGACGCGCGCAGCCACAACTATCTGGCGGCCTTGTCGGAAGCGCAGGGCGGCTTGGGGATGGCCTGGCTCGATCTGTCGACCGGTGCCTTCGCGGTGCAGCCGATCGAAGCCGCCGGCCTTTCGGCGGCGCTGGCGCGGCTGGAGCCGGGCGAGATCCTGCTGCCCGACCGCCTGCTGGCGCGGGCGGAGATCGCCGAGGCGCTGGCCGACCGCGCGCCGGCGCTGACGCCGCTGCCCTCGGCGCGCTTCGACAGCGACAACGCACGCCAGCGGCTGCAGCGCCTGTTCGGCGTCGGTGCCTTGGAAGGCTTCGGCAGCTTCGGCCGGGCTGAAATCGCCGCCTGCGGCGCCCTGGTCGACTATGTCGAGCTGACCCAGGCCGGCAAGCTGCCGGCGCTGTCGCCGCCGCGGCGCGAAAGTGCCGGCGGCACGATGGAGATCGATCCGGCGACGCGGCGCAACCTCGAGCTGATGCGGGCGCTGGACGGTCGCCGCGACGGCAGCCTGCTGTCTTGTATCGATCGCACCTTGACCGGCCCCGGGGCACGGCTGCTGGCCGAGCATCTGGCGGCGCCGCTGACTGACGTCGCGGCGATCGAGGCGCGGCTCGATAGGGTGCAGTTCTGTGCCGAGGCGCCGGCCCTGCGCGAGGCGCTGCGCGAGCGCCTGCGACGGGTCCCCGACATCGAGCGCGCCCTGCAACGCCTGTCGGTCGGTCGCGGCGGACCGCGAGACCTGGCCGGCCTGCGCGATGGGCTGGCGCAGGCCGGTGACGTCGCCGCTCTGCTCGATGGGGCCTCGGCGCTACGTCGGCCGACGCAATTGGCGGCGCTGGCGGCCTCACTGACCGGGCACGGCGCGCTGGTCGAGGCGCTGGCTGCGGCGCTGGCCGACGATCTGCCGCTGCTGGCACGCGACGGCGGCTTCATCCGCGCCGGCCACGCACCCGAGCTGGACGAGCTGCGCACCCTGCGCGACGACAGCCGCAAGACTATCGCCGGTCTGGAGGCACGCTATCGAACCGACACCGGCATCGGCTCGCTGAAGATCCGCCACAACAACGTCATCGGCTATCACATCGAGATCACGCAGACCAATCTCGGCCGCTTCGAGCCGGCGGCGCATGGCTTCATCCACCGCCAGACCATGGCCAGCGCGACGCGCTACGCTACCGTCGAGCTGGGCGAGCTGGAGGCCAGGATCGGCCGTGCCGCCGACGCCGCCCTGCAGCTGGAACTGCGGTTGTTCGATGAACTGGCGCGACTGGCGCTGGCACGCACGCCGGCCATCTCGGCGGCAGCGCAGGCGCTGGCGGCGCTCGACGTCGCGGCGGCGCTGGCCGAGCTGGCCGTGATCGAGCGCTGGACCAGGCCGACACTGGTCGACGGGACCGAGTTCAGCGTGACCGGCGGCCGCCATCCGGTGGTCGAAGCGGCGATCCGTCGCCAGCGGACCGGCAGCTTCGTGGCCAACGACTGCGATCTGGGTGGGGAGCGCCGGCTGTGGCTGCTGACCGGGCCCAACATGGCGGGCAAGTCGACGTTCCTGCGGCAGAACGCGTTGATCGCCATCCTGGCGCAGATGGGCGCGTACGTGCCCGCCGAGCGGGCCGAGATCGGCGTGGTCGACCGCCTGTTCAGCCGGGTCGGCGCCGCCGACGATCTGGCCCGCGGCCGCTCGACCTTCATGGTAGAGATGGTCGAAACCGCTGCCATCCTCAACCAGGCCACGGCGCGCAGCCTGGTGATCCTCGACGAGATCGGCCGCGGCACGGCGACCTTCGATGGCCTGTCGATCGCCTGGGCGACCTTGGAGCATCTGCACGAGGTCAACCGTTGCCGGGCGCTGTTCGCCACCCATTTCCACGAGCTGGGCGCGCTGGCGGCGCGGCTGGCCGCACTGAAGCCCTACACCATGCGGGTCAAGGAGTGGCAGGGCGAGGTCGTCTTCCTGCACGAGGTGGCGCCGGGCGCGGCCGATCGCTCCTACGGCATTCATGTCGCGAAGCTGGCCGGCTTGCCGGCCACTGTCGTGGCGCGCGCCGAGGCGGTGCTGGCGGCGCTAGAAAAGGGCGAGCAGTCCGGCGCCGTGGCACGCTTGGCCGACGACCTGCCGCTGTTCGCCGCCGCGCCGCCGCGGCCCGCGACGTCGACCGCACCGCAGCCGTCGGCGGTCGAGGCCGAGCTGGCGGCGGTCAATCCCGACGAGCTGACGCCACGCGCGGCGCTGGAACTGATCTACGCCTGGCGCCGCCGCCTGGCGGGCCAGACCGACTGAGCGGCGCGAGCCGGCTTGCCCCATCCGTCGCGGCAGCGTATGCCGCGCCGCCATGACCACGCGATCGCAGACCTTGGCGCCGGCCACCGCGGGCGACGGGGCGCCGGGCCGCATTCGCACGCTCTATGGCCGGCGGCAGGGCAAGAAGCTGCGCGCCGGTCAGCAGGGCGTGCTCGACACCCTGCTGCCGCGCCTGCGCGTCCCGGTCGTGCCAAGTCTCGATCCAAGGGAGCACGCCAGCCCGCTCGATCTGGCGGCGCTGTTCGGGCGGCCGATGCCGGGTGGCTACTGGCTGGAGGTCGGCTTCGGGTCGGGCGAACACCTCGTGTGGCAGGCGGAACATCATCGCGAGGTCGGCCTGATCGGCTGCGAGCCCTATGTGAACGGCATGGCCAAGTGCCTCGCCCAGATTGCGCGCGCCGGCCTCGACAATGTCCGCCTGTTCGACGATGACGCCCGCTTTGTGATGGCGGCCCTGCCACCAGGGTCGCTGGACCGCGCTTTCGTGCTGTTCCCCGACCCCTGGCCCAAGGCGCGTCATCAGAAGCGCCGCTTCGTTTGCCGCGATACACTCGATCGGCTGGCGATTCTGCTGCGGCCGGGCGCCGAGTTGCGTCTGGCAACCGATGATCCTGTCCACCTGCCCTGGATGGTCGAGCAGGCGTGCCGGCATCCGGCGTTCGTGTGGCTTGCGGAGGCGCCGGCTGATTGGCGGCAGCGGCCGGCGGACTGGCCGCCCACCCGGTACGAGCAAAAGATGCTGGCCGGTCGCCGGCCGACCTTTTTGCGGCTGAGGCGCCGCTGAGCCCTCCAAATCTGGCTCAACCGTCGGCGCGACCCTACCAGATAAAGCGGCCGGGCGATTGCCGGGCGCGGCTTGCCTGAGGCCAGGCGCCGACGGCCGGCGCCGGCCTTGCGACACTGCGGGAAAATCCGGAAAGACGGCGCGCGAACCTTCGCGCGATTGCGCCGGTGCTGACCGCGCGCGGCGCCCGGAGTCGCCTGAAAACCGCCGATTTCCACTGGACTCCCGCGCCCGATTTACCTATATGCGCCGTCACATAGCGGTCCGTCCGGCGGACCTAACAAGAAAGAGCGGGCCAAAAAGCCCGCTCTACTTGTTTGCACCGCGATGCCTCTCATGGAGGTTGTGGCTGGCGCGACCGCGACTACGAAGCGACGAGGCGGCGTGACGGAGCTGGAACGGCGGATCGAGGACCTTGTGAGCCCGGCAGCGGAGGGGCTGGGATATGAGGTCGTGCGAGTCATGCTGACCGGCGGCGGTCGCGACGGACGTCTGCAGATCATGGCCGAGCGCCGCGACGGCCAGGCCATGGCAATCGACGATTGCGAGCGGCTCAGCCGCACGGTTTCGGCGATCCTCGACGTCGAGGATCCGATCGCCGGCGCCTACACGCTCGAGGTCAGCTCGCCCGGCATCGACCGGCCGCTGGTGCGGCGCAAGGACTGGGAGCGCTGGACCGGCCATGTGGCGCGCATCGAGATGGTCGAGCCGATCAACGGCCGCAAGCGCTTCAAGGGCGTGCTGCTGGTCCTCGACGGCGAGACGGTGCGCGTGCGGCTGGAGGACGGCACCGAGATCGCATTGCCACTGCCGCAGGTGGCGCGCGCCAAGCTGGTGCTGACCGACGCGCTGATCGCGGAAAGCAGCAAGATGACGGCGGCCGGCAACGGCGCGCCGGCGGCGCACTGACGACGCCGCAGGGAATTGGTTACGGGAGCGACGAGCAATGGCCACGACAGCCGACATCCCCCGCCTGGAGATGATCCAGGTCGCCGACACGGTGGCGCGCGAGAAGGGGCTGGATCGCGAGGAAGTCCTGGAAGCGATGGAGCTGGCGATCCAGAAGGCCGGTCGCTCCAAGTACGGCCTCGAGCACGACATCCGCGCTGAAATCGACCGCAAGTCGGGCGAGATCAAGCTACTGCGCTTCATGCAGGTGGTCGACACGGTCGAGAACGAGAACACGCAGATCGCCTTGCCCGAGGCGCAGCGGCGCAATCCCGACGCGCAGGTCGGCGACTTCCTGACCGACGAGCTGCCGCCGATTGACTTCGGCCGCATCGCCGCCCAGACCGCCAAGCAGGTCATCACGCAGCGCATGCGCGAGGCCGAGCGCAAGCGGCAGTACGAGGAGTTCAAGGACCGCGTCGGCGAGATCGTGTCGGGCACGGTCAAGCGCGTCGATTTCGGCAACACGATCGTCGATCTCGGCGGCCGCGCCGAGGCCATCATCCGCCGCGACGAATCGATTCCGCGCGAGGCGCTGCGGCCGTCGGACCGGGTGCGCGCCTACATCTACGACGTGCGTGAGGAGCCGCGCGGGCCGCAGATCTTCCTGTCGCGCACCCATCCGCAGTTCATGGCCAAGCTGTTCACGCAGGAGGTGCCGGAGATCTACGACGGCATCATCGAGATCAAGGCGGTGGCCCGCGATCCGGGCAGCCGGGCCAAGATCGCGGTGCTGAGCCACGATCCCAGCATCGACCCGATCGGTGCCTGCGTCGGCATGCGCGGCAGCCGCGTGCAGGCGGTGGTGCAGGAGCTGCAGGGCGAGAAGATCGACATCATTCCGTGGTCGCCCGATACGGCGAACTTCGTGGTCAACGCCCTGGCGCCGGCCGAGGTCGCCAAGGTGCTGCTCGACGAGGACAAGGGCACGATCGAGGTCGTGGTGCCGGACGATCAGCTGTCGCTGGCCATCGGCCGGCGCGGCCAGAACGTGCGCCTGGCCGCCATCCTGACCGGCTGGGACATCGACATCGTGCCGGAGAGCGAGGAGTCGGAGCGCCGCCAGAAGGAGACCCGCGAGCGCGCCGAAATGTTCCGCACGACCCTGGATGTCGACGAGGTCATTGCCCATCTCCTGGTGGCGGAAGGCTTCACGCGGATCGAGGAGGTCGCCTATGTCGGCCTCGAGGAACTGACCTCGATCGAAGGCTTCGACGAGGAATTGGCGGGCGAGCTGCAGCGCCGCGCGCTGGCATTCATCGAGACCCGCGATGCCGAATTCGAGAAGCGGCGCGTCGAGTTGGGCGTCACCGACGAGCTGAAGGCCGTCGAGGGCCTGACGCCGGGCATGCTGGTTCAGCTGGGCGAGAAGGACGTCAAGACGCTCGACGATCTCGCCGACCTGGCGGGCGACGAGCTGCGCGAGATTGTCGGCGAGGACGAGATGGACGCCGAAGCCGCCAATGCCATCATCATGGCGGCGCGGGCGCACTGGTTCGAAGGCGAGGCGCAGCCGGCCGAGGCTGCGGCAGCGCCGGCGCCGGCACAGCAGGCGTAGGGCAAGCGGTCGGGAGGTTGCGTGCGGGTCGTGGTCGACAGCGAGATGACAGTGGCGGCGCCGGTCAGCGATGATCCGGCGATCGGCCCGCTGCGCACCTGTCTGGCCACGGGCGAGACGCGCTCGCCTGACGGCATGATCCGCTTCGTGGTCGGGCCCGACGCGCGCCTCGTGCCTGATCTGGCGCGCAAGCTGCCGGGTCGCGGCCTGTGGGTCACGGCGACGCGCACCGCCGTCTCGCGTGCCATCGCGCGCAAGGCGTTCGCCCGCGCGGCGCGTCAGGCCGTGGTCGTCGACGCCGATCTGCCCGATCGGCTGGAGCGGCTGCTGCGCGAGCGGGCGCTGGAGTCGTTGGCGCTGGCGCGGCGCGCCGGCATGGCGGTCAACGGCTTCGCCAAGGTCGAGGAACGGCTGCGCAGCGGCCGTCTCGGGCTTGCGGTGTGCGCCAAAGAGGCTCATGCCAGCGACGGCCGCGCCAAGCTGATCGATCGCGGCGCGATGCTGGTCGACTTCGTCGACGCCGCTGTGCTGGGGCGTGTGTTCGGTCGCGAGGATGCGACCTACATCGGCATCGCCGCCGGCCCGGTTGCCCGGCGTGTGGCGGCGGACATCGGCCGGTGGGCGGCGTATGACGCCGCGGGCGAACAGGTGGGCGTGTCGTAGGGCGTGTGCGGACTGGAGAACGGCAGAACATGAGCGAGAGCACCGAGACCAAACAGACCAAGCCGCTGACGCTGGGGGGCGCCGGCCGCCTGGATCTGAAGCCAAAGGTCGAGACGGGACAGGTGCGCCAGAAATTCTCGCACGGCCGCACCAAGGCAGTGACCGTCGAGGTCAAGAAAAAGCGCGTGGTGCCGCCCGTGGCCGTGCCGGCCGCGCCGCCGCCCGTCGCCAAGCCGGTCGAAGCGCCTGCCCCGGTCCAGGCCAGGGTCGCGGTGCCGCCGAAGCCCGCAGCGCCCGTAGCAGCG
>JAHCJT010000081.1 GCA_026126245.1 Alphaproteobacteria bacterium | reverse complement strand
GCCGGTGCCCGATGCGCTGCCGCTGCCGCGCGAGCGCAAGAGCAGCACGCAGGCCGGCTTCGGCCGCATCCTCGACGACATCGCCGCCGCCGGCGGACCGCTGGCCGAGCGCATCGTGACGACCTCGCCCGACGTGACCGTGTCGACCAATCTCGGCGGCTGGGTGAACCGCAAGGGCCTGTTCGCGCACACACCGGCCGAGGACGTGTTCCGCGAGCTGAAGGTGGTGTCGGCGCAGCGCTGGAGCCTCGACCCGCGCGGCCAGCACATCGAGCTGGGCATCGCCGAGAACAACCTGTTCATCCAGCTTGGCGCGCTGGGTCTGGCGCATGAGCTGTTCGGTGCCCGCCTGCTGCCGATCGGCACGCTCTACGATCCGTTCATCACCCGCGGCCTGGATGCGCTGAACTACGCCTGCTACCAGGGCGCCCGGTTCATCCTGGTGGCCACGCCGTCGGGCGTGACCCTGGCGCCCGAGGGCGGCGCGCATCAGTCGGTGTCGACGCCCTTGATCGGCATCGGCCAGCCCGGCCTGCTGAGCTACGAGCCGGCCTATGTCGACGAACTGGCGACGATCCTGCGCTTCGGCCTGGCCCACATCCAGGCGCCCGACGGCGCCTCGCTCTACCTGCGCCTCTCGACCCGGCCGGTCGAGCAACCGGTACGCGATCTCGAGCCGGCGCTGGCGCAAGCCATCATCGACGGCGGCTATTGGCTGCGCCCGCCGGCACCGGGCGCCGAGATTGCCATCGTCTGCATGGGCGCCGTCACGCCCGATGCGCTGGCCGCCTGGGACAGCATCCAGCGCGATTTCGCCGGCGCCGGCCTGCTGGTCGTGACCTCGGCCGATCGCCTGCACGGCGACTGGATCGCCAGCCGCCGGGCGCGGCGCACCGCGACCGGGCGGACGGCCGTCGACGCGCTGAGCCACGCCGAACGCCTTCTGGCGCCCCTGGGCCGCAACGCCCGGCTGGTCACGGTGCTCGATGGCCATCCGCTGACCCTGTCATGGCTGGGCGGCGTCGGGCCGCACCGCGTGGTGCCGCTGGGTGTCGAGACGTTCGGTCAGTCGGCCGACATTCCCGACCTCTACCGCACGCTGCGCCTGGATTCGGCGGCGATCATCGACGCCGTGGCACAAGCCGTGGCCGAGACCTGGTAGGAACACCAGCCCTTGACAGCGCCCTACCCCCGTCGCGCACAATCAGCGCGTCAGGGGAGATCAAAGCATGGCCAAAGGCTGGACGGTCGAGATCATCACCAAGGGACGACCGGGGAGCCTGCCGGTGCGCACGCTATACGCCATCGCCATCGACAATCCCGACAAGGCGCTGGCGGAGGTGAAAAAGCGCGTCAGCCTGGCGGACCACCAGGAAGCCGTCCTGCAGGACTGGCTGTCCGATGAAAATGTCGACGAGCACGGCCTGCGCATCGACGAAATGAAGGTGATCAAGACGTACACCTGAAGCGCGGCGCGCATACCGGCAGGGGATGCCGCAGGCTGCCTCGCACAGTCTCGTGTCATCCCGAGCGTGGCGAGGGAGATCCGAACCCGACGCTCGGATGTCCCCGTTCGCTCGACATGAAAATCGCGCCTGAGCGCCTCCCTACGCAGACCGAGCATCGCCGCAGGCAAGTGCCCGGCGCATATGGCGTTGCGAAATCGGCTTGCGCGGACCAACGCTGAAGACAGTTAGATTGTCGGCATGACCATCGCCGCCGCCGGCCCGTTCATCGACCGCCGCACTGCCGTCGCCGTGCTTGGGCTGGGCGTGACGCAAATCGTCGGCTGGGGAACCACCTACGCGATGCCGGCGGTGCTTGGCCGCTTCATCGCCGCCGATCTCGGCTTGGCCTCCGAACTGGTGTTCGCCGGTGTCACGGTGATGTTCGCGGTTTCGGCACTCACCGCGCCGGCGGTCGGCCGGCGCGTCGACCGGCTGGGCGCGCGCGGCACCATGGCCACCGGCTCGTTGATGGCGGCGGTCGCGCTGGCGCTGTTGTCGCAAAGCGGCGGCCTTGCCGGCTACGTCGCGGCCTGGATCGTGATCGGGCTGGCCACGTCCCTGATGTTGCAGACCGCCCCCATGGTGGCACTGGCGCAGATCGCGGGCGGCCGCGCGCGGCGCGCCTTCGCGCTCCTGAGCATCCTGGGCGGCTTGGCGTCGACCACGTTCTGGCCGCTGGGCGGCGCGCTTGAGGTGACATATGGCTGGCGTGGCGTCCTGTTGATTTTCGCCGGCCTGCACATCGTCATCTGCCTGCCGATCCACCTGCTGGTGCTGCCGGCCTCGCCCCAGCCACCGCAACGCGCAGCCGCAGCGGCGGCGAGCGCTATCGGCACGCCCTATGCGCTGCCTGAACGTCACCGGACCCTGATCTTCACGCTGCTGGCCGCGACATTCTCGATCAGTACCCTGGTGTATTTCGGCGTCGGCTTGCAGATGATCGAGATCCTGCGCGGGCTGGGCCATTCGGCCGCCGCCGCCGTGTTCGTCGCCTCGCTCACCGGGCCGGCCCAGGTCTCGACCCGCGCCATCGAGGTCGTGTTCGGCAACCGCTACTCGGCGATGGACTCGGCACTGGCGTCGTCCCTGGCCTTGCCGGCCGGCCTGGCGATCGCCCTGTTCGCCGGCGGCGCGATCGAGGCGGCGCTTCTGGCGGTGCTGCTCTACGGCATCGCCAACGGCCTGAAGACCGTGGTGCGCGCCGCACTACCGCTGGCGCTGTATGGCCATGCCGGCTACGGCGCCGTCCTGGGCCGGCTGGCGGTACCGCAGAACATCGTGGCGGCTATCGCGCCGGTAGTGTTCGCCGCCCTGGTCGCGCGTGCCAGCGTCGAGACCGCGCTATGGACGGCCATGATCGCCGCCGTAGTAGCGCTGGTCGCGCTGCTGGCGCTGCGGCGGCTGGTGGGGTCCGGACGGACCTGACGGCCACCGACGATGCTGACGGGTACCGCACTGCTCCTCGCCGGCCTGATCCTGGCCGGGGTCGGCGGCGAGCTGTTCGTCCGCGGCCTCGTCGGCATCGCCCGCTGGGCCCGCATCGCGCCCGGCATCGTGGCGCTGACGCTGGCGGCCTTTGCGACCTCCAGCCCCGAACTGTCGGTGTCGGTCAACGCCGCGCTGGAGGGGCGGCCGCAGATCGGGCTGGGCGACGCCATCGGCAGCAACGTCGTCAATGTCGCGCTGATCTTCGCCATCGCGCTTCTGATGCAGCGCCACGAGGCCGGTCTCGGCAACGTGCGCCGCGATTTTCCGGTCGCCCTGGTGATACCGGTGCTCACGGCGTTCCTGATCCTCGATGGCGAGCTGTCGCGTCTCGACGGCCTGCTCATGCTGGCACTGTTCGCCGCCTGGCTGGGCTTTACCATCGTCGAAGGTTGGCGGCGGCGCAGCGCCGCCGAGGAGGTCCTGGCCGAGCCGCACCGCTGGCTGGTGGTGCCGTCCTGCGTGGTCGGCTTCGCCCTGCTGATCGCGGCCGGCCATCTGGTGGTGCTCGGCGGCATGGCGGTCGGCCAGGCCCTGGGCCTGAGCCTGTTCGCCATCGGCGCCACCGTGGTCGCCCTGGGCACGTCGATCCCCGAGCTGGCCACCATCATCATCGCGCGCATGCGCGGCCACGGCGAGGTCGGCCTCGGCACCATCCTCGGCAGCAACATCTTCAACGGCCTGTTCATCGTGTCGGTCGCCGCCATCATCCAGCCCATCGCCGTGCGCTGGCAGGACGTGGCCGTCGGACTGGGCTTCGGGGCGCTGGCCATCGCCGTGATCTATCCGCCGCGGCACGGCGGGATCGACCGTCGGCGCGGCGCGATCCTGCTGGCAATCTACGTCGCCTTCGTCGTGGCGCTGCTGCAGTCGCCGCCCTTCCGCTGAGCCGGCGGCGCGTGACCGCCGCGCCTCACGTCACCAGTTCGCCGCGGAAGGCCCAGCGCGTCATGCGCTTCTCGACCAGGGCGCAGAGCGCGTACATCAGCACGCCCATCACGGCGATGGCGAACAGGCCGGCGAAGGTGGTGGGCGCGTCGTTGCGCGCCCCGGCCGACAGCATCAGGAAGCCGATGCCGCGGTTGCCGCCGACCGTCTCGGAGATCACCGAGCCGATGAAGGCAAGCGTGATCGCCACCTTGAGGCTGGCGAACAGGTAGGGCATCGCGCGCGGGATGCCGACCTTGGTCAGGATCTCGGTGCGGGTGGCGCCCAGGCTGCGCAGCACGTCGCGCATTTCGGGCTCGATGGTGGCCAGCCCGGTGGCGACGTTGACCACGATGGGAAAGAAGCTGATGACGAAGGCGGTGATGATGGCCGGCGTGGCGCCGACGCCGACCCAGATCATCAGGATCGGCACGATCGCCACTTTGGGGATGGCATTGAAGGCGATCAGCAGCGGATAGAGGCCGGAATAGACGAACGGCGACGCACCGATCGCCAGGCCCAGCACCAGACCGCCGGCGATCGCGATCAGAAAGCCGAGCGCCGTCGTCCACAGGGTCTGCAGGCAGAATTCCAGCAGGATGTCCCAGCGCAGCAGGATCACCTCGAAGATGCGCGTCGGCCGCGGCAGGATGATCTCCGGGATGCTGCAGACGCTTGACAGCGCCGGGATGTTGCACACGACGCAGACCAGCTCCCAGATGATCAACAGGCCGGCCGTCGCCAGCCACGGCATGGCGATGCGCAGCACGCGTTCCGTGCCGGCGGTCATCACGCGTGCTCCTGGTGGATGCGCTCGCGCAGCTCGTGCACGATGTCGACGAAATGCGGCTCGAACGTCGTCTCGAGCGTACGCGGTCGCGCAATGTCGATCCGCTTGACCATCACCATGCGGCCCGGCCGGCGGCTCATCACGTAGACCGTATCGGCGAGATAGACCGCCTCGCGCAGGTCGTGGGTCACCAGCACGGCGGTGAAGCGGCGCTCCATCCACAGCTTCTGCATGATGCCCCACAGCTCCTCGCGCGTGAACGCGTCAAGCGCGCCGAACGGCTCGTCGAGCATCATGATCTCGGGCTCGTGGATCAGCGCCCGGCAGAGGTTGGAGCGCTGCTGCATGCCGCCGGACAGCTGCCAGGGATAGCGGTCGCCGAAGCCGCCCAGCCCGACCGACGCCAGCAGGCGGTCGGCCCGCTCGGCGTACTCGGTCCGCTTGCGGCGGAACTGCCGCTTGTGCGGCTCGACGATCTCCAGCGGCAGCAGGATGTTGTCGCGCGTCGTGCGCCACGGCATCAGCGTGGCGTTCTGGAACGCCATGCCGACGCCCTTGATCGGCCCCGTCACCTTCTGGCCGCGGACCCAGACCTCGCCCGAGCTGGGCGGCAGCAGGCCGGTGACCAGCTTCATCAGGGTCGACTTGCCGCAGCCGGACGGGCCGACCACGGCGATGAACTCGCCCTTGGCGATACCCAGCGTGGCATCGGCCAGCGCCAGGGTCTCCTCGCCGCCGACGCGATAGGTCAGCGACACGTGCCGCAGGTCGACCAGGGCGGAATCGGGGGCCGGCGCGGCCGTCATGGGCAGAACGACGGGCGCGACGCCAGCGCCATTGGCTGGCGCCGTGGCGGACGACCCGCTCCCGCCCGCCACACGACTGTCACGGCGCCGAGCCCTACTTCGCCACCATGCGGTCCGCCTTGGGCGGCAGGAACTTGTTGCTGAACACCTTGTCGGGCGCCGGCGCCGTTGCCAGGCCGAAGGCTTCCGCGACGTCCTTGATCGAGCGGCCGAAGCGCGCCGGATCGACGTCGCCCATGCCGTTGGCCTTGACGAACGGCGTCATGATGTTGGTGTCGAGCGACATCGCCAGCCGGCGCGTCTCCAGCGCCTCGTCGATCAGCGGATCGCGTTTCTTGGCGGCGGCGATGCCCAGCTTGGGATCAGCGATCACTTCCTTCCACGCCTTGACCGTGGCCTTGAGGAAGCCGGTGATGGCCTTGGGGTTCTTCAGCATGTCGGGCGACACGATGATGCCGTTGCCGTACACGTCCATGCCGTAGTCGACGTAGCGCATCACCACCAGGTCGGCGAGCTTGACGCCGCGCGCTTCCAGGTCGAGCACCGAAGAGAAATAGTGGCCGGAAATGAAGTCGACCGTGCCCTGCACCAGGCTCTGCTCGCGCAGCTGCGGCGTCAGGTTGACGTGCTCGACCTTGCCGATGCCGTTCTTCTTGGCGAACGCCGGAAACAGGCGGAACGACGCGTCGAACACCGGCGCGCCGAGCTTCTTGCCGGTGAGGTCCTTCGGCCCCTTGATGCCGCTCTTCTTCAGGGCGTAGACGCCGAACGGCGGGAAGTCGTAGGCCATGAAGACGCACAGAATCTCCTTGCCGGGATTCTTGGCGTTGTACTCGATCAGCGCGTTCACGTCGGCGAAGCCGATCTGGTAGGCACCGGTGGCGACGCGCTGCACGGCGCCGGCCGAACCCTGACCGGGATCCATGGTGACGTCGAGGCCTTCGGCCTTGTAGTAACCCTTCTCCAGCGCCACCAGAAACGGCGCGGTCGGCCCCTGGAAAACCCAGTCGAGCGTGAACTTGATCGCGGTTTGCGCCTGCGCCGGCAGCGCCAGGCCGGCGGCCAGAAGGGCACCCAGGGCGGCGCGCCGGGTGGTCGAAGTCATGCTCATCGTCGATCGTCTCCCGCGAAAACCCCTTGGCGACGCTGAGCGATCGATTGTTGTGATGCCGCGCCGCTTGCCGGCCAACCTAGCCGTCCACCGTCAGCCATGCAAACACGCGGCCAACGCCACAGCCCGGCTGTCCACAAGCCAGGCCACCGGCGCGGCGCGGCGCCGGATGACGACCGTCCGGCGGAACGCTAAAGGGTCGCTGCCATGACCGCCGCCGACCGTCTGAACGCCCTCGACCACGCCGGTTTCCTGGCCCTGGTCGGTCCCGTCTTCGAGCACTCGCCCTGGATTGCCGAGCGCGCCTGGGCGGCGCGTCCGTTCGATGGCATCGAGGGCCTGCACCGGGCGATGATGCAGGTAGTGGCCGACGCGTCGGCCGACGAACGCCTCGCCCTGCTGCGCGCCCATCCCGATCTCGCCGGCAAGGCGGCGCGGGCCGGCACGCTGACGGCCGACTCGACGCAGGAGCAGGCGGGCGCCGGGCTCGACCGCATGAGCGACGCGCAATACGCCCGCTTCGATCGGCTCAATAGCGCCTATCGCGACAAATTCGGCTTTCCCTTCATCGTCGCGGTGCGCCGCCACACCCGCGAGTCGATCCTGGCCGCCTACGAGGCACGGCTGCAGAACGACCGCGACGCCGAGATGGCAACGGCGCTGGCCGAGGTCGGCCAGATCGCCCGCTTCCGCCTCGATACCCTGCTCGGCATCTGACCCCGATCCGGTAGGGCGATGACAGACGATACAGGCCGCACCCTGAGGAGGCCGCGTAGCGGCCGTCTCGAAGGGCGGCCAACCGCACGCGCATTGCGACAATAGCTGGAACAATCGCAGGAGACTGTCCCCATCCTTCGAGACGCCGGCTGCGCCGGCTCCTCAGGATGAGGTTGTGCGTCGCCATATACGATCGTCCCGCTCGGCCCTGCCCGGACAGGCGCTACGACGCCGGCGCGGTTTCGCCCGCGACCGGATCGTCGAGATAGGGTCTGACGCCGGTGCCGGGCAACAGGCCCGCCTGCTGGGTCGCAACCAGCTTCGCAAAGGTGCCGCCCCGGGCCAGGAGCTCGCCGTAGCTGCCGGTTTCGACGGCGCGGCCGCGATCGAAGACCACCACCAGATCGGCGTCGCGGATAGTCGACAGCCGATGGGCAATGACGAAGGTGGTGCGGCCGGCCATCAGCGATTTCAGCGCCCGCTGTATCTTCGCCTCAGTGACGGCGTCGAGCGCACTGGTCGCCTCGTCAAGGATCAGGATCGGCGGGTTCTTCAGCAGCGCCCGCGCGATGCTCAGCCGCTGGCGCTCGCCGCCCGAGAGCGTCACGCCGCGCTCGCCGACCTGCGTGTTGTAGCCGTCGCTCAGGCGTTCGATGAAGTCGTGCGCCTCGGCCAGACGGGCCGCCTCGGCGAGCTCCGCGTCGCTGGCATCCTGCCTGCCGACCCGCAGGTTGTCGGCGATCGAGCGGTAGAACATGGTGTTGTCCTGGAACACCACGCCGATGTTGCGGCGCAGGCTCTCCAGGGTGACGTCGCGGATGTCGACGCCATCGATGCGGATGGCGCCGGACTGCGGGTCCCACATGCGGTGCAGCAGGGCCATCGACGTGCTCTTGCCGGCCCCGGTCGGACCGACCAGCGCCACGGTCGACCCCGCGTCGACCCTGAGGCTGAAATCCTGCAACGCGGCGCGCCGTCCGTCGTAGGAGAAACTCACCTTGTCGAACTCGACCGCGCCCCGGACGCGGCCCAACGGCTGGGCGCCCAGCTTGTCGCGGATCGTCGATTCGGTTTCCAGCACATTGAAGAAATCGGCCAGCGCCGGCGTCTGGAAGAACATGCGCGCGAAGAAGCTCGAGGCCTGTTCCATGCGGCCGATCAGCAGGGTGGCGAACCCCATGAAGCTGACGATCTCGCCGACCGAGGCGCGGCCGGCGAGGTGCAGCCAGGTGCCGAGCATGAAGATGCCCAGCACCGTGATGGTGGCGGCCGCATGGGTGAGCACGCTCAGCAGCGCCCACCAGTTCAGCACCGGGAACTGCACCGCCAGCAGGCTGCGGATGGTCTCGTGCAGCATGCGCGCCTCGTGCGAGAGGCGCACGAAGCTCTGGATGAGCTGCACGTTGCCCAGCGCGTCGCCGGCCTGGCCGGCGAGCTGCGAATGGTACTCCTCGGCCTGGCGCTGCATGTTGTCGGTGCGGGCCACAATCCAGGCGTTGGCCACGGCGAAGAACACGATCAGCGCGATCAGCAGCAGGCCCAGCCGCCAGTTCATAAGCAGCGACAGTGGCAGCATGACGAACAGCGCCACGGCCGTCGCCAGGTGCTCGCGGAAGAAGCTGAGCCACAGGCCGAACAGGTTGTCGACGCCCTGCAGCATGATCTTCAGCAGCCGGCCGGAATGCTGCGCATTGTGAAAGGCGAAGGGCAGCGACAGCACGTGCTCGAAATAGCGCGCCATCGCCGCCAGCCGGTTGCGGTGCGCCATGCGGTCGGCGTAGAGCGACACGAGGATGTTGGCGATGACGCCGCCGATGCCGACCACGACCCAGAGCCCCAGTATGCCGATGGCGTCGGCCCAGACATCGGCCGGCGGCCGCCCGGCGGCACCGCTCAGCACGTCGACGACGCGCCCGAACAGCACCGGCTCGAGGAATTGCAGCCCCGCCACCGCGACGTTGGCCAGTGCAAGCACGATCGCCAGCCAGCGCTCGGGCTTCAGCTGGCCCAGCACGCGGGCATAGATCGCGATGAACCCCATGCGTCGTTCAGTCCGTCCTGGATGACTCGCCTGACGCGCCTGATGGCGCGCCGGTTTCACCTCGGCCGGTCACTCCTTGGCCAGGAAGCGCTCCGCCAGGCGCACGAAGAAGCTGACGCCGAACGGAATGGCCATGTCGTTGAAATCGTAGCGCGGGTTGTGGAGGATGCAGCCGTCCTCGCCCGGCCCGTTGCCCAGCCAGACCATGGCGCCGGGCCGCGCGTTGAGCATGTAGGAAAAATCCTCGGCGCCCATGGCCGGCCGGATGTTGCGCTGCACGTTGGCCTCGCCGCACACCTCGGACGCCACGTCGGCGGCGAACGCTGCCTCGTCGGCGTGGTTGACGGTCGGCGGATAGCCGCGCCGATAGTCGACGCCAACCTCGATGCCGTGCATGGCGGCGGCGCCGGCACAGATGTCGCGGATGCGCCGTTCGACGAGGTCACGGTTGGCCGCGGTCGTCGTGCGCACCGTGCCGCCCAGATGCACCTCCGGCGGGATCACGTTGTAGGCCGAACCGCCCTTGATGAACCCGACGGTGACGACCGCCGAGTCGATGGGATCGACGTTGCGGCTGACGATGCCCTGCAGCGCCATCACGATCTGCGCGGCGATCACGATGGGATCGATGCCGAGATGCGGATAGGCGGCGTGCGCGCCGCGGGCGTTGATGCGGATGTCGTAGCGGTCGGCGGCGGCCAGCAGCGGACCGGGCCTTGTGGCGATGTGGCCCAGCCCGATGCCCGGCTTGTTGTGGATGGCGAACACCGCGTCGCAGGGGAATTTCTCGAACAATCCCTCCTCGACCATCACCCGGCCGCCGCCGCCGCCCTCCTCGGCCGGCTGGAAGATGAAGTGCACCGCGCCCTCGAAATTGCGCGTCTCCGACAGCAGCTTGGCGGCGCCCAGCAGCATGGTGGTGTGGCCGTCGTGGCCGCAGGCGTGCATGCGGCCCTCGTTGGTCGAGCGGTGCGCGAAGTCGTTGGCTTCCTGCATCGGCAGCGCGTCCATGTCGGCGCGCAGGCCGATGGAGCGCGTCGAGTTGCCGCGCCGCAGCGTGCCGACCACGCCGGTCGTGGCCAGCCCGCGATGCACCTCGCAGCCCCATTCGGCGAGCTTGGCGGCGACGATGTCGGAGGTCCGGTGCTCCTCGAAACACAGCTCGGGATGGGCATGAATGTCGCGGCGGATGCGCGAAAGCTCTTCCTGGATTTCAAGGACGCGGCCAATGACAGGCATGCAGGGACCTCCGGGACGCCGCGCCCGCGGCGCGGCAAAGCGGCGCATGATAGGGATGCGCCGGTCGGCGGGCGAGCCGGATTCGCCGGGGTGCGGCGCCATGCCGGCCCTGCAACGGCGGCACACCGGTTCGGGTTGCACCTGCCGGGCGGTGCCGGGAAAGTGCCGGCGGAGGTCATCCATGCCGACATTGCCCACGCTCGACGACCTGCAGGACGCCACCCGGACGGTGTACGCCGCCCTGCCGCCGACGCCGCAATATCCCTGGCCGCTGCTGGCACGACGCGCCGGCTGCGAGGTCTGGGTCAAGCACGAGAACCACACGCCGATCGGCGCCTTCAAGGTGCGCGGCGGCCTGGTCTACATGGACCGCCTGAAGCGACGGCAGCCGCAGGTGCGGGGCGTCATCAGCGCGACGCGCGGCAACCACGGCCAGAGCATTGCGTTTGCCGCATCGCGCGTCGGTGTGGCGGCCACCATCGTGGTGCCGCACGGCAATTCGGTCGAGAAGAACGCGGCCATGCGCGCCTTCGGCGCCGAGCTGGTGGAGCGCGGGCATGATTTCGACGCCGCCAAGGAGGCGGCGGCGGCGCTGGCCGCCGAACGCGGCCTGGCGATGGTGCCGTCGTTCGACCTGGATCTCGTGCGCGGCGTGGCCAGCTATTCGCTCGAACTGCTGCGCGCCGCACCCGACCTCGACACTGTGTACGTCCCGATCGGCCTGGGATCCGGCATCTGCGGCATGATCGCCGCGCGTGACGCGCTGGGGCTGAAGACCCGCATCGTCGGCGTGGTCGCGACAGGGGCGCCGGCCTATGCGCTGTCGTTCGCCGCCGGCAAGGTGGTGGCGACCAATGCCGCCGACACCTTCGCCGACGGCGTGGCGGTGCGCGGTCCCGATCCGCAGGCGCTCGACATCATCCTGCGCGGCGCCGAGCGCATCGTGCAGGTCGGCGACGGCGATATC
Organism: Alphaproteobacteria bacterium; assembly: GCA_026126245.1. GTDB lineage: Bacteria > Pseudomonadota > Alphaproteobacteria > Reyranellales > Reyranellaceae > Vineibacter. Next base: position 5,857 of record JAHCJT010000081.1, on the reverse strand, counting down.
ATGGCGGCCATGCGTGCCTACTACGAGGACACCCACCAGCTGGCCGAGGGCGCCGGCGCCTGCCCGCTGGCGGCGCTGCTCAAGGAGCGCGATGCGATGCGCGGCAAGAAGGTCGGCGTCGTGCTGTCCGGCGGCAACATCGACCGGCCGCTCTACGCCAGGATCATCGGCGAGGCCGCCTAGCGGACGGCCTCAGCCCTCGAGCAATTCGCTCTGCAGGCGGTGGCGGGCGTCGGCGTCGATGCCCAGCGCCCTGTCGAAAAACGCCTCGACCTCACCGTGGTTTTCGCGCAACGCGGCGAACGCCGCCTCGAGATAGTCTGCGCGCGCCTCGATCAGCGCGGCGCGGGTCGGCGGATCGAGTTCCATGTGACGCCCGACATGGCCGGTCCACACCGCATTGGTGTGCAGGTAGTCCTCGACCACGGTCGGCCACGGCACGCCCAGCGCCGTCAGCAGCAGGGCGGCGGCGAAACCGGTGCGATCCTTGCCGGCGGTGCAATGGAACACCAGCGGCCGTCGCGCGCCGCTCGACAGCGCGGCGAACAGGGTGCGGAACGCCGGCACGGCGCGGCCGGGATAGTCGCGATAGTGCTCGGTCATGAAGCCGGCGATCACCTCGGGCGTCGCCCGGCCTTCGTCGAGCGCCGCGCGGATGCGCAGCCCGACGCCCGGCTCGATGGCGGCCGGCAGGATCTCGGCGGCCAGTCCGTCGATCGCGTGCGGCGTCTCGGCGGCTTCGTTCAGGCCGCGCAGATCGACGATGGTACGCACGCCCAGCCCGGCCAGCCGGCTGCGGTCCGCCTCGGTCAGGCCGCCGAGATGAGCCGAGCGATAGATCAGGCCGTGCCGCACGCGCCGGCCGTCGACGGCACGGTAGCCGCCGAGGTCGCGGAAGTTGGATCCGCCCTCGAGCCTGATCACGCGGGGATGGGTATCGGTTTCGGTCATTGTCGATGGCGTCTGACGGATGGTGCAGCTCTCCGGCGGCGGCAGCGGCCGCCTGATCGATTATATGGTGATGCATTCGCCCCGCCGCCACCATGGCCGCCGCTGCAAGCCTGCCGCTCGCCGCGCCGGCGCGGCCGATGGCGGATTTCACGCGCCTGACATGTGCGGCCGGCAGGCTAGGCAGATTTGTCCGCGCCGCCGCCGCAGGCCCGCGTTTGCCGGCGGCTTGCCTGCCGCCGACCATCTGTTAATGTATGCAGCATGCATAGATTGAGGACCGCCAACCTGCTGGCGGCGCTGGCCATCGCCATCGGCGACCAACTGCGCGACCGGCACCTCTCGCCCAGCGCCGTGGCGGCACTGCTAACGCTGGCGCAATGGCAGCCGATGGGCATGCAGGAGCTGGCCGGCGTGATCGGGTTGTCGCAGTCGGCCGCGGTGCGGCTGGTCGACGACCTGGCGGCGGCCGGCCTCGTCCGCCGACTGGGCAAGAAGGGTCGCGCCGTGCCGCTGGGCCTCACGGCTTTGGGCCAACGGCGGGCGCAGACGCTGCAGGCGCGCCGGCTGGCTGTCGCCGGCAGGGCGCTGGCGGCGCTGGGCCGCGACGAGAGCGCCGGCCTCGAGAAAGCGCTGCCCGGCCTGCTGGCGGCGCTGACCTCCGGGCGGGCCGGCGCGCGCCACATCTGCCGCCTGTGCGATCACGGCCTGTGCCGCGACGGCGGCTGTCCGGTCGGCGCCGCCGCCACCGCCATCGACGGGCCGTTCCAGCGGCCCAAACTGTGAAGGGACAGACCATGTTGCTGGAACATCTCGGCAAGCGCCCTCGCCTGGGCCGCAACGTCTACGTCGCGCCCAACGCCGTCGTCTGCGGCGACGTCGAGATCGGCGACGACAGCAGCCTGCTGTTCGGCGCCGTGCTCACCGCCGACGGCGGCACGCTGCGGCTCGGCGCCAACTGCGTGGTGATGGAAAACGCCGTGCTGCGCGCCACGCCGCATCATCCCGTCGCCGTTGGCGACAACGTGCTGCTCGGCCCGCAATCCTACGCCGCCGGCTGCACGATCGAGGACAACGTCTTTGTCGCCACCGGCGCGCGCATCTTCAACGGCGCGCGGATCGGCGCGCGCTCGGAGGTCCGCATCAACGCCATCGTGCACCTGCGCACCGTCCTGCCCGCCGACTCGACGGTGCCGATCGGCTGGGTCGCGGTCGGCGACCCGGCGCGAATCCTGCCGCCGCACGAGCATGACGCCATCTGGGCGATCCAGAAGACGCTCGACTTCCCGCGCTACGTCTTTGGCGTCAGCCGGCCGCCGGCCGGCGGCAGCATCATGCCCGACGTCATGCCGCGCTATGCGCGCGCGCTGGGCCGCCACGGCGCCGATCGCGTGCTCGACGAGCGCTGACCGTCAGCGCGTCAGCGGCGGCGCCGCGCTGACGTCGCCGGCAACGGCGCATAGGCCAGGTCGCTCTTCACCGTTTGCATGATGAAGCTCGAGCGGCTGCCCTTGACGCCGGGGATGCGCAGCAGCGTGCGCAGCGCGAAGGCGCTGTAGGCGTCGAGGTCCGCAGCCTGCACCAGCAGCAGGAAATCCATTTCGCCGGTCACGGCGAAACAGGCGACCACCTCGGGCCGCTCGCGGATCGCCGCCTCGAAGGCCGCGACGCCAGCCTCCGAGTGGTCCTCCAGCGTGATCTCGACCAGGGCCTGCACGCCCAACCCCAGCGCCCTGGGATCGACCAGCGCGGCGTAGCGCGCGATGACGCCGTCGGCCTCCAGCCGCCTGACCCGCCGCAGGCATGGCGTTGCCGACAGGCCGACCCGGTCGGCCAGCTCGACGATCGGCAGCCGCCCGTCGCGCTGCAGTTCGGCAATGATGCGGTGATCGATGGCGTCGAGATCGGTCATAGGCGTTTTCACTATAGTTGAATAATAATTTAGTAAAAACCCCTACAATCGTCGAAAACAGCGCCTGACTTTGCAGGGATTCACTCCGGCATTGGCGTGTATCTGTAGGTGCCTCGACGCCCTTCGACCGACCCGAGCCACCGTGACAGCCAGCCCTTCCCTGACCGACGGCCTGCGTGGCGACTACAGCCGCATGGCGACCGACTGGACCGTGCCACAGGAGCCGGGCGCCTACGACGCCGAGGCGCACGACGTCTGGCGCACCCTGCTGCGCCGGCAGTCGGGGCTGGCCCGCGAACACGCTTGTGCCGCGTTCCTGCGCGGGCTCAGCTGCCTCGATATCGACGACCGCATTCCCGATTTCGCGCGCGTCAGCGATGCCCTGCAGCGCCGCACCGGCTGGCGCGTGGTCGGCGTGCCCGGCCTGATCCCGGACGACATCTTCTACGGCCACCTGGCGCACCGCCGCTTTCCGGTGACGGTCTGGATCCGCCGGCGCGACGAACTGGATTACCTGGTCGAACCCGACCTGTTCCACGATTTCTTCGGCCACGTGCCGCTGCTGGCCGACCCGGTGTTCGCCGACTACATGCAGGCCTATGGCCAGCGCGGCATCGAGGCCGGGTCGGCCAATGTCCACCGCCTGGCGCGGCTCTACTGGTACACGGTCGAGTTCGGCCTGATCCGCGACGGCGATGGCGTGAAGGTGGTCGGCGCCGGCATCATCTCGTCGGCCCGCGAGACGCTGTACGCCACCGGCTCGCCGGTACCGGCGCGCATCGCGTTCGACGCCGGACGTGTCATGCGCACGGCCTACGAGATCGACAAGCTGCAGCGGACCTATTTCGTGCTCGACGATTTCCGCCAGCTGTACGACGCCACCCAGCTCGACTTTCCGGCGCTCTACGCCCGGCTGACACGGCTGCCGGAGATTCCGGCCGGGGCCGTATTGGCCGGCGAGCGGCCGTTGCCGGTGACGCCGCTGCCGCAGGCGGCGTAGCCGCGGTCCGCCGGGCGGCGTGGCGGCGCCGAACCGCGCGGGCGGCTCACTTCACGTTGAGCCGGATCCAGCGCAGCAGGAACGAATTCGCCACCAGCACGATCGCGCCGGCGATGGCGCCATAGAGATAGTAGACGGCGATGGCACTGGCCAGCATCGCCAGTCCGACGACGACGATGAAGGCGTTCTTGCTCATCGCGCCCCTACAGGAACGTGGCGACGTCGCCCAGCGGCTTCTTCTGCAGCGCGTGCGTGGGCACCACGGCGCCGGCGGCCGGATAGCCGGCGACAATGATCATGATCGCCTTCTCGTTCTTCGGGCGGCCCAGTGTCTCGCCGAGGAAGGCCATCGGGTTGGGCGTGTGGGTCAATGTCGCCAGGCCGGCGTGATGCAGGCAGGCGAGCAGAAAGCCGCTGGCGATGCCGGTGGATTCCGGCACGTAGTAGTTCTTGCGCCGCCGCCCGTCGGGCCAGCGGCCCCATTGCTCGGCGAACACCACGATCAGCCAGGGCGCGATCTCGAGAAACGGCTTCTGCCAGTCCGTGCCCAGCGGCCGCAATGCCTCGAGCCATTCGGCCGAGGCCCGGCCGCTGTAGAACGCCTTCTCCTCCGCCTCGGCAGCGGCGCGGATGCGGCGCTTGAGAGCCGCGTCGGACACCGCCACGAAGTGCCAGGGCTGGTGGTTGGCGCCGCTGGGCGCGTGCCGCGCGGCGTCGATCGCGGCCGCAACAATCTCGCGCGGCACCGGCCGGTCGCTGAAATCGCGCACCGTGCGCCGGCGCATCAGCTCGTCGGCGAAGGCGCGGGCGCGCGCCGCCATCTCGGCCGGCGGATACTCGTGGAACTCAAGCGGGACGTGCGGGTAGTCGTGATTCATCGGTCAGCTCGCGTGCCCGGCACGATGGCCGGGCACGCGGCAAAGATCAACATGCGGCGTCGGCCGCTGGTCCTGGCGTGATCAGTCGAGGAAGCCGAAGTAGCGCGGCATGCCAAGGATGACCTCGGGGAAGATCATGGCCACCGCCAATGCCATCAGCTGCAGGATCACGAACGGCACGATGCCGCGGTAGATGTGCCGCATGGTGACCGACTTCGGCACCGTGCCCTTCATGTAGAACAGCGCGAAACCGAACGGCGGCGTCAGGAACGCCGACTGCAGGTTGACCGCCACCAGCACGACGAACCACAACAGGAAGTCCTTGTTGGCGGCGATATGCGGCGTGAAGTCGATCGCCTTCAGGATCGGCGAGAAGATCGGCAGCACGATGAGGCAGATCTCCAGCCAGTCGAAGAAGAAGCCCATCACGAAGACCAGCGCCATCACGAAGATCAGGATCTCCCAGCCGGTATCGATGCCGGCCGCCTTGAGCAGCTCGGACACCGCGTCGTCGCCGCCCAGCGCTCGGAAAACGAACGAGAACAGCGTCGCACCGAAGACGATGAAGAACACCAGCGCGTTGGTCAGCGCCGAACTCTCGATCACGTCCTTGATCATCTTCATGTTCAGGCGCTTGTTCCACCACGCCAGCAGCAGGGCGCCGGCGCAGCCGGTGCCGCCCGCTTCGGTAGGCGTCGCGAAGCCGCCGAAGATCGACCCGAGCACCACGACGATCAGGAACGTGGGCGGCAGGAAGCTCTTGAAGATCATCGTCAGCAGTTCGCCCGTGCTTTGCGGGCCGCTGTCCTGGGACAGCGGCGGCGCGATCTCGGGCCGCAGGAAGGCGATCACCCCGATGTACACGAGGTAGATGACCGACATGATCAGGCCGGGCACGACCGCCGCCGTGAACAGGGTACCGACCGATATCGTCATCAGGTCGCCCATGATCACCAGCATGATGCTGGGCGGGATCAGAATGCCCAGCGTGCCGGCCGACGCGATGGTTCCGACGCTCAGCTCCTTGGAATAGCCGCGCTCCAGCATGGTCGGCAGCGCGATCAGCGTCAGCATGATCACCGACGCGCCGACGATGCCCGTGGTTGCCGCCATGATGGT
>JAHCJT010000080.1 GCA_026126245.1 Alphaproteobacteria bacterium | reverse complement strand
GTCGGCCAGCTTGGCCTTGTCCATCGCCGCCGACACCGCTTCGCGCTTGAGGTCACCCTTGGTCGCCTTGACCGCCGCCTCGTAGAACTTGATGCCGCGGTACATGCCGGTCGCCGCCGAGCCGGCGGTGAAGGGATACTTCGTGTCGGGGAACTTCTTGGCGTAGCCTTCCTGCAGCTTGTTGCCGAACGGATCGTTGACCGACAGGAAGTAGTCGAGGCAGCTGTAGAGGCCTTCCATCTCGGCGGCCGGATGGTAGTTCAGCAGGTTCTCGTCGTAGTAGACGCACGACAGCACGCCGCCGTTCTTCTGGAAGCCCGACTCGTAGAGCTGCTTCACGAACGGCTGCAGGCCGGGCGGGATGACGGTGTTGAACACGCAGTCGACCTTGCCGTCCTTGATCTTGCCGATGGTGGCCGAGTATTCCGCCTGGTCGAGCGGGTAGTACTCCTCGAACACCACCTCGCCGCCGTTCTCCTGGATCACCTTGCGGGCGTACTTGTTGAGCAGCTGCGGCCAGACGTAGTTGGCCGACGGCATGGCGAAGCGCTTCTTGCCCAGCTTCTTGATGATGTACGGGATCAGCTCGTCGCATTGCTGCGCCGGCGTCGGGCCGGTGCAGTAGAGGTGCTTGGTGCACTCCTGGCCTTCATAGAGCTGCGGGTAGATGTAGAGCGTGCGGCCGCGATTGACGATCGGATCCTTGATCGCCTGGCGCATTGCCGAGGTGATGCCGCCCAGCACGACGTCGACCTTGCGCTCCTGGATCAGCTTGCGCACGTTGCCGACGGCAATCTTCGGGTCCGACGCGGTGTCCTCGAGGAAAAGCTCGATCGGCCGGCCGAGGATGCCGCCGGCCTTGTTGATCTCCTCGACCGTGAACTGGGCGACCTGCCAGTTGGCGTTGCCGGCCGGTGCGATGGCGCCGGTGATGTCGGTGGCGATACCCATCTTGATCGGATCGGCGGCGCGTGCCCAGTTGGGCCGCAGCATCCAGCCGCCGGCCGAGCCGGCAATCCAGCCGGCCGCGCTGAGCGCGCTGGCGCCGGTCAACAGGCGGCGGCGGCCGATGCCGCGCTGTGCCTCGCCGGAAATCTCGTCTTTCGTCCTTGACATGCTCAGAGCCTCCCCTGGCTGATGAAGCCTTGCGGCCGAAACCTGACAATCGCCAGCGCGATCACGAACACGAGCGGATCGGCCAGCACCGGAATCACCAGCCACGGCAATCCGGCGGCCGTGGCGCCGACGGCGGCGGCGCCCAGCACGGGTCCCTCGAACGTGCCCACGCCGCCCAGCATGACGGACAGGAACGCCTGCACCAGGAAGCGCAGGCCGATATCGGCCGAGAGCTGATAGAGCGGCACGATCAGCCCACCCGCCAGCCCGGCCAGCGCCGAGCCGAAGGCGAAGGTCAGGGCATACAGCCGCGGCGTCGCGATGCCGCAGCTGCGCGCCAGCGCCGGATTTTCCAGCGAGCCGCGGATCTGCAGGCCGATCGAGGTGCGGGTCAGCAACAGCCAGCTGGCCACGATCACGCAGGCGGTGATGACGACGATGACGCTGCGCCAGATCGAGAAATCGAGGTTGCCGACGCTGAAGACACCGGGCAGCGGTTCGGGGATTGTCTTGTAGTGGCCGCCGAGCAGACCGCGCACGATCTCGCGAATCACCAGACCGATGGCGTAGGTGCCCAGCATGGCGATGATGGGCGCGGCGTAGAAACGGCGGATGACGGATCGCTCCAGCACGAACCCGAACACCGCCAGCACGCAGGGCGCGGCGAGGATGCCCGTCCACACCGGCAGTCCCGCCTCATGGAAGATGTAGACGGTGTAGGCGCCGAGCAGGACGAACTCGCCATGCGCGAAATTGAAGATGCCCATCATGCTGGCGATCACGCCCAGGCCGAGCACGATCAGCACCATCACCGACGTGAAGGCGAGAATGTCGAAGACCAGCTTGACGCCGACGTCCATTGCGCTCCTTCCATCTCAGGGCCGCCGACCTGTGCCACCGGCGGCAACAGATCGCGCATCGGCGCCCGATGTTCGCGCACGGGCCCCCGCCACGTCACGCCGTTCCGTCCATCTCGGCGGAACTTGTCCCCGTTGAAAGCCGGAGTCCCGATGGAATGTCCATCGCCGAACTCCGCCCGCGGCGAGGTCGCAAGAACTATGCCACGCTAGACCGAGCCGTGACCTTCTGTCGATAGGGCACGACGCTTCATGGCGGCGATGCGGCAGCGGCATACGGCTGTGACGGCGTGCGGTCGTACACGCTGCAATGACGCAGGCCGGCGATCCGGTCGTGCGCCGGGTGGGCTTGTGATCGCAGGCCGCAACCTGATATTGGGCGGCGTCAAGCGGAACGATGAAGACACCGGCGCGGAGGGAGGCACGCATGCTCGATCGGTTGCCCGATCTGGTGAACGGCAATGCCGCTCTGGTGCGCCGTGGCCGTTGCCTCACGACAAGCTTTCTCGTCGAGGTCGGCGCGCAAGCGTGGCTGGTGCATGTCCAGGAAGGCCGCATTGCCCGGGTCGAACGCGGACCCTTCCGCATGGCGTCGTGGACGTTCGCGCTGCGCGGCACCGCCGAAGGCTGGGCAAAATTCTGGCAACCGGTGCCGCCGCCGTTCTATCAGGACATCTTCGGCCTGCTGCGCCAGAACGAACTGCGCTTCGAGGGCGACTTGCTGCCGCTGTGGGCCAACATGATGTATGTCAAAGGTGTCATGGGCGCGTTGCGCGGCAACAGAGGTGCGGCATGAGCGCCGAATTCGAACCTGTCGTCGGTCGTTACCTGCGCTTCGCGTTCCAGGGCCGTAGCTACCGGCTCTATGTCGAGGAGGCGGGGCAGGGGATTCCGTTGCTGTGCCTGCACACCGCCGGTTCGGACACGCGCCAGTACCGCGCCCTGATGAACGACGCGGCGATCACCGACCGTTACCGCGTCATCGCCTTCGATCTGCCGTGGCATGGCAAGTCCTCGCCACCGGCCGGCTGGCAGGACGAGCCGTACAAGCTGACCCGCGACTTCTACATCGACATCATCGTTGCCGTCGCCCAGGCGCTTGAGCTCGACAAGCCGGTGGTGATGGGATGCTCGATCGGCGGCCGGGTCGTGCTCGGGCTGGCGGCCGACCACGCCGACAAGTTCCGCGCCATCATCGGCCTGCAGTCCTCGGCGACACCCAGCGCCTACTACGACATTTCCTGGCTCGACCGGCCCGGCGTCGATCACAGCGAGGCGGCGGTGGGCGCCGTGTCTGGGCTGATGGCGCCGATGAGTCCCGATACCGAGCGCTGGGAGACGCTGTGGCACTACATGCAGGGCGGTCCGGGCGTGTTCTATGGCGACCTGCATTTCTACACGGTCGACGGCGATCTGCAGGACCGTCTGGCTCGCATCGACACCGGCAAGTGCCCGCTCTTTCTGCTGACCGGCGAATACGACTATTCGTGCAAGCCGGAATACACCCAGGAGGTCGGCAAGGCGGTACCCGGCGCCCGCGTCACCATCATGAAGGGGCTGGGCCACTTCCCGATGAGCGAGAACCCGCCGCTGTTCCGCAGTTTCATCCTGCCCGTCCTCGACGAGATCGCGCGGCCGGGCTGATGGCGGCTCGCGGCTGGTGTCTGGTGCGGATCGACCGCCGTGGCTGAGCGCGTGTCGCGGTCGGCCCTGCTATGGGCGTCGAGCGGACTGCTGTTCACGGCCCTGATCTGGGGCACGATGACGCCGTTGCTGAAGGTGCTGACCGGCGTGATGGACGTCTGGTTGCTGGCGGCTCTGCGCTACGTGCTGGGCCTGCCGATCCTCGGCCTCTGCCTGCTGCTGGCGACGGCGCCGTCACGGCCGCCGCGTCCGCTGCGCTATGGCCAGCTGGCGATCCTCGGTCTGGCGATGACTGCCTTCTCGGTGCTCTACACGTTCGGGGTCCAGCATTCGCATCCCGTCACCGCCACCATCGTGCTGAATTTCGGGCCGGTGATCTCGGCCATCATGGCGCGCGTGATGCTGGGCACGCGCGTCGTTGCCGGCTTTCCGGTGGCGCTGGCACTGGCGCTGCTGGGCGGGCTGCTGGTGATCTACGGCACGCCCGGTGCCAGCGACCGCGGCCTTGGCCTGCAGGGCGGCGAACCGCTGCTGGTGATCGCCCAGATCTGCTGGCAGTGGTACTCGATCCGCGCCCAGCAGTGGCTCGGTGACCGCGGCCAGATCGGCCTGAGCGTCGTCAGCTCGACGGCGGCGGCGCTGTGGATGTCGGCCGGCTACCTGGCGCTGTGGGGTGCCGGCGTGGCCGGCGCCTGGCCGGTGACGCTGGCATGGCATCACGTGGCCTATCTGGTGTGGATCTGCGTCTTCGGCGTCGCCGTGGCGATCGTACTGTGGAACGTCGGCGTCAGCCGCGTCGGCCTGCCGGTGGCGTCGCTGCACATGAACGCCACGCCGGTGTTCGCCGTGCTGACGGCGGCGGCGATCGGCCTGCCGCCGACCGGCCTGCAGATCGCCGGCGGCCTGCTCGTGCTGGCGGGCATCGTCTACATGCAGCTCCTGCAGTTCCGCCGCGCGGGGCTGGCATGAGCGTTGATGCCGCCGGCGGTGTGCGGCAGGCGCGCCGCGCCGCCTGGGTCGGGATGGGCGCCTTCCTGGTCACCAGTATGTTCTGGGGCGCCAACCTGCCGCTGACCACGGTGCTGCTGCGCAGCTTCGATCCGTTCTGGCTGACGCCGTGGCGGCTTGTGCTGGCGGCCGCGGCGCTGGGTGCCGTCGTCTGCGTCACCGAAGGCTATCGCGCGCTGCGCGTCGAGATTTCGTGGGCACGCTTCCTGCTGCTGGGGCTGTCGATCAGCCTGTTCTTCATCGACTACGTGGTGGCGCTGCGCCACACCAACACCGTCACCGCGGCGGCGGTCATGGCCGGCGGCCCGATCTACGCCGTGGTGACGTTGCGGCTGATCACCGGCACGCCGGTCGAACGCGGCTTCGGCGTGGCGTTGCTGCTGACGCTGATCGGCAGCGCCGTCACGATCTACGGACAGGCCAGCGCCCTGGGCCGCGGCTTCGTGCTGATGGGCGGCGAGCCGCTGGTGGCGCTCAGCATCGTGCTGTGGACGATCTACTCGATCCTGGCGCAGCGCTGGTTTGTGCCGGCGACCAGCCAGCTGCGGCGCGCCTACACCGCCTCGCTGGGCGCCGTCATCTGGCTGTTCCTGTTCTGGCTTGTCAGCCGGCTGACGGGACTTGCCGGCCCGCCGAACCTGGCGCCCAGCGCCGAGGCCGTGCTGTGGATGGTCTTCACCGCGGTCTTCGCCACCGGCCTGGGCAATTTCACCTGGAACATCGGCGTCAGCCGGGCCGGCCTCGCCATGGGATCGCTGTGGCAGAACGCGGTGCCGGTGTTCGGCGTGATCATCGCCACGCTGTTTGGCATCTACCCGCTGGTGGAGCAGGTCGTCGGCGGGCTCCTCGTCATGGCCGGCGTGCTGTACATGCAGTGGCGCAAGCTGCGGGCCTGACCGCGCGGCCCTTTGGTCGCAGTCTTAAGCATTGAATAACCTTGGCTATTTGGCTGCGGCTGCGTACTGTGACGGCTTGGGAGACGGTGGCATGAAGGGCGTTATCCTGGCCGGCGGCAAGGGCACGCGGCTGTATCCGCTGACCAAGGCGACCAACAAGCACCTTCTGCCGGTGGGCCGCGAACCCATGATCTTCCACCCCATCCGGCACCTGGTGGGCTGCGGCATCGACGATATCCTGGTGGTGACCAGCGTCGATCACATGGGCGACATGGTCAATTGCCTGGGATCGGGCACCGAACTCGGCTGCAGCCTGACCTACAAGGTGCAGGACGGTGCCCTGGGTATCGCGCACGCGCTGGCGCTGGCCGAGGGCTTCGCCGCCGGCGGGCGGATCTGCGTCTTCCTCGGCGACAACGTGTTCCGCGACTCGATCCGGCCGATCGTCGAGCGTTTCCGCCAGCAGGCGGTGGGCGCGCGGGTGGTGCTCAAGAGCGTGCACGATCCGGAGCGCTACGGCGTGGCGGCGCTCGATGAGAAACACATCCTGGAGATCGAGGAGAAGCCGCAGAAGCCCAAGACGTCGTTCGCCGTGGTCGGCCTCTATTTCTACGACAGCCAGGTGTTCGACATCATCCGCGGCATCAAGCCTTCAGCGCGCGGCGAATTCGAGATCACCGCCGTCAACAACGCCTACATCGAGCGCCGGCAGCTTGAGTACGACATCTATGCCGGCGCCTGGACCGATGCCGGCACGTTCGAATCGCTGCAGGAGGCCAACAAGCTGATGCACGAAACTGCCAACGCGATCCTCTCATGAGTCCCGCCGCACCGACCGCGGCCGGCTGCCGCTGGCTCGCCGTTCGCGGCGCCGCCGATCCGCGCGGCCGCATCAATTTCGTCGAAACCGGCGCCGATCTCGATTTTCCGGTGCGCCGCGCCTTCTGGATCCATGGCGTCCCCGCCGGACAGAACCGCGGCCACCACGCGCATCGCGAGGCGCGGCTACTCATCGTGGCGCTGAGCGGCGGGGCCGACCTCGTGCTCGACGACGGACGGCACCGCGAGACGGTGCGCCTCGACCGGCCCGACCTCGGCATGCTGGTCGGCGCCTGGGTGTGGCACGAGTTGCACGATTTCGCCGCCGACACGGTCGTGCTGGCGCTAGCATCGACGGGCTATGCCGAATCGGACTATATCCGCGACTACGATACGTTCCTGCGCGACGTCCGGGCAAAAGGCACGTCATGATTCCGTTTCTCGATTTGAAACCGGCCTACGCCGAACTGAAGGACAAGATCGACGCTGCCATGCTGCGCGTCGCGGCCTCGGGTTGGTACGTGCTGGGCGCCGAGGTCGCGGCCTTCGAGCAGGAATTCGCGGCCTACTGCGGCACGCGGCACTGCATCGGCGTCGGCAACGGGCTGGAAGCGCTGGAGCTCGTGCTGCGCGCCTGGGACATCGGCAGCGGCGACGAGGTGATCGTGCCGTCGAGCACCTACATCGCGACCTGGCTGGCGGTATCGGCGGCCGGCGCGCGGCCGGTGCCGGTCGAGCCCGATCCGCGCACCGCCAACCTCGATCCCGAGCGCGTGGCGGCAGCGATCACACCGCGCACCAAGGCGATCCTGCCGGTGCATCTCTACGGCCAGCCGGCCGATATGGATCCGCTCATGGAGCTGGCGGCGCGGCACGGGCTGAAGGTGCTGGAGGACGTCGCGCAGGCGCAGGGTGCCCGCTACAAGGGCCGGCGCACGGGCGCCCTGGCGCATGCCGGCGCTTTCAGCTTCTTTCCGACCAAGAACATCGGCGCCCTGGGCGATGCCGGCGCCGTCACCACCGATGATGACCGGCTCGCCGACCGGCTGCGCACGCTGCGCAACTACGGCTCGAAGGTGAAGTACGTCAACATCGAGGCCGGCGTGAACTCGCGCCTCGATGAGCTGCAGGCCGCGATCCTGCGCGCCAAGCTGCCGGCGCTCGACGCCTGGAACGACCGTCGCCGGGCGCTGGCCGCGCGCTACCTCGAGAAGCTGGCGGGCGTTACTTGCGTCGAGCTGCCGCACGTGCCGCAATGGGCCGATCCGGTGTGGCATCTCTTCACGGTGCGCTGCCGCGACCGGCAGCGCATCGGCGCGGCACTGGAGGCCGCCAAGATCGGGTGGCTGATCCACTATCCGATTCCGCCACACCTGCAGCAGGCCTACGCGTCGATGGGTCTGAAGCGCGGCGACCTGCCGCTGGCCGAGCGCATCGCCGACACCATCGTCAGCCTGCCGATCAGCCCGCACATGCCGGCGGCGCATGTCGATGTGGTCGTGGACGTCCTGCGTGATGCTGCGTAGTTCGTGGCCGACGTGAAACTCTGGGAGTCGGCGCGTTGCTGAAATTGCTGAAGGTCATGGCGACCACCGGCGGCGGCAGCATCGTGACGATGCTGCTGGGCCTGGCGACCAACAAGGTCGTGGCGGTCGTGCTGGGGCCGTCGGGCGTCGGGCTGCTGGCGTCCTACCGCGTCATCCAGGACACCGTGACGGGGCTGGGCACGCTGGGCGGTACGGCGGCACAGGTGCAGGCCCTGAGTTCGGTCGAGGGCGAGGCGCGGCAGCGGCGCCTCTCGGCCTGCGTCTGGCTGACGCTGACCGGCATGGCGATCTTCACGGCCGTGCTGCTGCTCGGTGCGCCGGCGATCGCCGAGCATTTCTTTCGCGACCCCTCGCCGGACATCGTGCTGGCGGTGCGCTGCATGGTGGTGACGTTCTGCGTGTCCATCGCCGGCCTGATTGCCGTTGGCTTCGTCAACGTGTCGGGCGCCATCGGCTGGCTGGTGATGACCCAGATCGTCGTCTCGACGTCGGCGCTGGTCGCGGCGTGGCCGCTGGCCAGGCTGGCGGGGCAGGGCTTCCAGCTCGGCTACGTCGCCCTCATTTTCGTGCCGCTGATCGTGCAGCTGATGCTGGGCACGGTGATGTGCTGGCGGCTGGGCTGGCTGCCGCAAATCGGCGCAGCCCTGCGCCGGGCGCCGCACCGCGACGACATGCTGCATTTCCTCAACTTCTTCGTCGCCAATCTCGGCGGCGGGCTGATCAGCTCGGCGTGCATGCTGGCACTGCGCGCCACGATCATCGAAACCGACGGACAGCATCTGAACGGACTGTTCCAGGCCTCCTGGACGCTGACCCAGCAGAATCTGACGCTGCTGGTGTCGTCATTCGGCATCTATCTGCTGCCCAAGCTGGCCTCGACCCACGATCCGCAGGAACGCCGGATCTTTCTCAACGATGCGCTGCCGCTGGTCATCGTCCTGACGGTGCCAATGGCCGGCGTCGGCCTGCTGTTCATGCCGCTGGTCCTGCGGATTCTCTACTCCGCCGAGTTCCTGCCCGCGATCGAGCCGCTGCGCTGGATGCTGCTGGGCAACCTCTCGAGCGCCCTGATTTCGCTGTACGTCAATCTGCTGCTGGCGCGCGGCCGGCCGATGACCAGCGCCGTCACAGAGGTCGGCTGGTATATCGGTTTCTCCGGCACCGGCATGGCGCTGCTGACCGGGCATGTCGATCCGGCGATCCTGGGCGTCAGCCGGCTGGAGGCGCTGGGGCTGGCGTTTTTCGTGTTCAACACACTGCGTCTGGTCAGCCTGATCGTGTTCTGCCGCCACGCGATTCCGTATTTTCCCTCGGCCTATGTCTGGCGCATCGGCGGCACCTGCGCCGCGATGCTGGCGATCGCCGCCTGGATCGGCTGGTCGGCGCACGAAGTGAACTGGTTCGTCTCGCTGCCGGCGGCGGTCGGCATCTGCGCCGCGCCGCTGCTGCTGCTCAACCGGCAGCGCTTCGATCAGCTGCGTTCGATGCTGCGGGCCCGCCTGGCCCGCTGAGCGCCGTCGGTTCGCGTCATCGCGGTGTTCGCTTGCCGCCGCCAGGTCCGCGGAATGCAGGGCAGCGTCCCTCGATCGGGCGGCAATGTTCTTCGGACGGTCTTGACTACGCCGACAGGCCCAGCCGCTCGCCGCGATAGGCGCCGCTCATCACCCGCTCCCACCACGGGCGGTTGTCGAGATACCAGCGCACGGTGTCGCGCAGGCCGGTCTCGAAACTGTGGCGGGGCGTCCAGCCGATCTCGCGCGCGATCTTCGTCGGGTCGATGGCGTAGCGCTGGTCGTGTCCGGGCCGGTCGGTGACGAACTCGATCAGACGCGCATGCGGCCGGCCCGACCGATCGGGCGCCAGCTCGTCGAGCAGGCCACAGATGGCGCGCACGACGTCGATGTTGCGCCGTTCGCAGTGGCCGCCGACGTTGTAGGTTTCGCCGACCCGGCCGCGCCGCAGCACGGCGAGCAGCGCCTCGGCATGATCCTCGACGTGCAGCCAGTCGCGCACGTTCTCGCCCTTGCCGTACACCGGCAGCGTCTCGCCGCGCAGGGCGCGGATGATCACCAGCGGGATCAGCTTTTCGGGAAAGTGGTAGGGGCCGTAGTTGTTGGAGCAGTTGGTCGCCAGCGTCGGCAGGCCGTAGGTGTGGTGCCAGGCGCGCACGAGATGGTCGGACGAGGCCTTGCTGGCGGCGTAGGGCGAGTTGGGCCGATAAGGGGTTTCCTCGCTGAAGCTACCGTCGGCACCCAGCGAGCCGAACACTTCGTCGGTCGAGATATGCTGGAAGCGGAAGTCGGATTGCGCCGGCGCGGGCAGGGCACGCCAGTAGGCCAGGGCCGCCTCCAGCAGCGTCCACGTCCCGACGATATTGGTCTGGATGAACGGTGCCGCGCCGTCGATCGAGCGATCGACGTGGCTCTCGGCCGCCAGATGCAGGATCGCTTGCGGCCGCTCGGCCGCCAGAATGCGATCGATGGTGGCCCGGTCGCAGATGTCGGCGCGATGGAAGCGGTGGCGCGGATGGTCGAGCGCTTCGGCCAGCGAGTCGAGGTTGCCGGCGTAGGTCAGCTTGTCGACGTTGGCGACCTGCCAGTCGGTGCTGCGGACGATATGGCGGACGACCGCCGATCCGATGAACCCGGCGCCGCCCGTAACCAGGATCCTCATCGGCGGCTTGTCCTGCGGTAGGCGTCGGGGCGCCGCCAGCCGGCCGGCCCGTCGCCGGCGCCGCCCTCGGGGGTGGGTGACAGTTTGCGTAAGGAGTGATAAATAACCCGCCGATCCATAACCATTTTTATTTTACCCCAGTTTTTGCATTCCGGTGATGTTAGTGAGCGATGCGTTGACGGCACGGGAAGTCGATTTTCCCTCCCTGGCGACGGCTGGCGTGACGGATCGCCGGCCGTTTTCGACCGACCTTTTCGCGCGGATCAAGCGACCTGTCGAGCGCACCGACTGGCCCGACAGCTGGAAGGGGTCCTACCACCACGACGTCAATTCGGTGTGGCCGGGCAGGACCGAGCTCGGCTATCGCCGCGCCTACCACTACCGCGTGGGCCGCGCCCTCGATGCCATCCTGCAGCACGTGCCAGCGGGTGCCCGCGTGCTCGACCTGGCCGCGGCACAGGGCAACCTGTCGATCATGCTGGCCGAGCTGGGTTACCGGGTCACGTGGAACGACCTGCGCGATGACCTGATCGGCTACGTGCGCCTGAAGACCGACCGCACCGACATCGACTTCCTGCCGGGCGACCTGTTCGGCCTGCCGCCGCAGCGCGTCGGCCGGTTCGACGCCATCCTGGCGACCGAGATCATCGAGCACGTCGCGCATCCCGACGCCTTCATGCGCCAGCTGGCCAGCCTGCTGTCGCCCGGCGGCGTGATCGTGATGACGACGCCCAACGGCAAGTACATTCGCAACCCGTTGCCGCGTTTTTCGGATTGCACCGACCCGTCGCTTTTCGAGTCGGTCCAGTTCAAGCCCGACGCCGACGGCCATATTTTTCTGCTGCACCCCGACGAGTGGGTGGCGCTGTCGGCCAAGGCCGGCCTGCGGCTGCTGGAGCTCGACTACTTCATTAACCCGTTGTCCAACGGCCATCTCAAGACGTCGTACCTGCTGCCGCTGATCCCCGGCCAGCTGGTGCACTGGATCGAGCTGCTGACGCGGCGCCTTGGCCCGCGGCTGCGCCAGCGGCTGCACCTGCAGACGATTGCCGTGCTGGTCCCGGTCGACTGACGCGGCCGGACCGGCACCGCCTAGTGGTGCAAGATCTGGCTGAGGAAGGTGCGGGTGCGTTCGTTGCGCGGGTTGGCGAAGAATTCGGTCGGCGGCCCCTGTTCGACGATCTCGCCACGATCCATGAAGATGACGCGGTCGGCGACCGAGCGCGCGAAGCCCATCTCGTGCGTCACCACGAGCATGGTCATGCCCTCGCCGGCGAGCTCGATCATGACGTCAAGCACTTCCTTCACCATCTCGGGATCGAGCGCCGAGGTCGGCTCGTCGAACAGCATGATCTGAGGCCGCATGCACAGCGCGCGCGCGATCGCCACGCGCTGCTGCTGGCCGCCCGAGAGCTGGCCGGGATATTTCTGGGCCTGTTCGGGAATGCGCACCCGCCTCAGCAGGCCCATGGCGATATCCTCGGCCTCCTTCTTGGGCATCTTCTTCACCCAGATCGGCGCCAGGGTGAGGTTGTCGAGGATCGTCAGGTGCGGGAACAGGTTGAAGGACTGGAACACCATCCCGACTTCCTTGCGGATGGCCTCGACGTTCTTCACGTCGCTGGTCAGCTCGATGCGCCTGCCGTCGACGCTGACGGCGATGGTGCCGGCCTGATGCTCCTCCAGCCGGTTGATGCAGCGGATCAGCGTCGACTTGCCCGAGCCCGACGGGCCGCAGATGACGATCTTCTCGCTCTGCTTCACCTGCAGGTCGATGTCGGTCAGCACGTGGAACTGGCCGTACCACTTGTTGACCTGGTCGAGCTCGATGACGGTCGGCGCGGCGTCGAGATTGCGGACTGCCATGGTCGTGTTCCCCAACTTGGCGCGACTCAGCGCTGCGTGCCCTTGTTCAGTTCGCGCTCGAGATACTTGCTGTAGCGCGACATCGAGAAGCAGAAGAAGAAGTAGACCGCGGCGGCGAACAGGTAGACCTCGCCGGGATAGCCGGTCCACAGCGGGTCGACCAGCGCCTGGTTCGAGGTGCTGAGAAAATCGAAGATACCGATGATCAGCACCAGCGACGTGTCCTTGAAGAAGCCGATGAAGGTGTTGATCAGCGGCGGGATGACCACCCGCAACGCCTGCGGCAGCACGATGAACACCGTCTTCTGGACGTAGTTCAGCCCCATGGCGTCGGCCGCCTCGAACTGGCCCTTGGGCAGCGACTGCAGGCCGCCGCGCACGATCTCGGCGATGTAGGCGCCGGCGAACAGGATCACGGCCACCTGGGCGCGCAGGAACTTGTCGAAGTTCATGCCGCTGGGCAGGAACAGCGGCAGCATCAGCGACGCCATGATCAGCAGGCTGATCAGCGGCACGCCGCGGATCAGCTCGATGAAGCCGACGCACAAGCCGCGGATCAGCGGCAGGTTGGAGCGCCGGCCCAGCGCCAGCAGGATGCCGTAGGGAAAGGCGAATGCCAGACCATAGGTCGCCAGGATCATGGTCACGGCCAAGCCGCCCCACAGCCCGGTTTCGACGTAGCTGAACGGCGCGATCGGAATGGCCAGGCCGGGCAGAACGCCGAGGATGCGCAACACGAGGTAGACGGCGCCGATCGCCATCAGCGCCATGTAGGCCACGCGCTCGCCCTGGTCGGCCACGTCGCGGCGCAGCAGGAAGCCGCCCAGTCCGGCGATGAGGGCGACCAGGAAGATCAGGGTCACCGGGATATGGATCTGGCCGAACATCAGCAGGAAGGTGATGAAGCTGCCGACCGGCCAGATCACCGCCAGCCGCCAGTTCCACATGCGGCGGTCGGAGCTCAGCAGCAGCATGGCGATCATGGTGATGATCGCGAACAGTGGCCGCCAGTGTTGCTCGTAGGGGAACGAGCCGAAGAAGATGTAGCGGAACTTCTCGCCGATCAGGGCCCAGCAGGCGCCGCTCGACTTGGCGCAGTCCTTGCCGGTTTCGGCCCGGAACGTGGCGTGCAGCAGCGCCCAGTCGACGAACCACGTGATCAGCCAGACCAGGAAGGCGACCACCACGATCGTGGTGATCGAATTGCCGATGCTGCTGAACAGGTTCTTGCGCAGCCAGCCGACGAAGCCATCGTCGGTGGTGGGCGGCAGACGGGCGGGGCGCGCGGTCGCCGGGCCGGCCTCGGTGGCTTGGCTCATGGCTCAGCGCTCCTTCAGGGCGATCTGGCGGTTGTACCAGTTCATGAACAGCGAGATTGACAGGCTGACCGAGAGGTAGGCTGCCATGATGATCAGCACGTTCTCGACCGCCTGGCCGGTCTGGTTGATCGTCACGTTCACCGAGGCGACCAGATCAGGATAGCCGATGGCGATGGCCAGCGAGCTGTTCTTGGTGATGTTGAGGTACTGGCTGGTCATCGGCGGCACGATGACGCGCAGGGCCTGCGGCAGCAGCACCAGGCGCATCGCCTGGCCGCGTGTGAGGCCGAGCGAGTAGGCGGCTTCGCTCTGGCCCTTGTGCAGCGCCAGGATGCCGGAGCGCACGATCTCGGCGACGAAGGCCGAGGTGTAGACCACCAGTCCGACCAGCAGGGCGGTGAATTCGGGCTGGATGACGGTGCCGCCCTCGAAGTTGAAGCCCTTCAATGCCGGCACGCTGAAATCGAGCGGCGCGCCGCCCAGCAACCAGACCAGGATCGGCACGCCGACGATCGCCGCGGCGCCGGCGATGATCGACGGGAAGGGCTGGCCGGTCGCCGCCTGCCGCGCCTTGGCCCAACGGTGGATGCCCCAGGCGGCGGCGATGCCGACCAGCAGCCCGACGCCCATCCAGCGATGCACGTCGTGGGCGACGGGCACGGGGAAATACAGGCCGCGGTTGCTCAGAAAAACGCTGCTCCACAGCAGGCTGATCGCCTGCCGCGGGCCGGGAAACGCGTCGCTGATCACCTTGTAGATCAGGAACAGCCACAGCAGCAGCGGCACGTTGCGGAACAGCTCGACGTACCATTCGCACAGCCGGGACAGCAGCCAGTTAGGCGACAGCCGGCCGACGCCGATCAGGGTGCCGAGGATGGTCGCCAGCAGGATGCCGAGCACCGCCACGCGCAACGTGTTCAGCACGCCGACCAGCAGCGCCCGGGCGTAGGTACTGGCCGGCGAGTAGGGGATCAGCGTGTCGCCGATCTCGAAGCCCGCCTCGCGGCTAAGATAGTCGAAGCCGGTGGCGATCTTCTGCCGCTCGAGATTGGCGAGGGTGTTGCTGACCAGGTACCAGGCGAGCAGGGCGACCGCGCCGACCACGACGATCTGGAAAAACCAGCCCCGGATGACGGGATCGTTCCAGGGCGCGACCCTGGCCTTGGCGTGAGGTGCATGCGCGATCGCCATGTCAGTTCCCCCGCAGCGTCGTTGGTATGCCGCGGACCGGCCGCGCAAGAAGCGTGCCGCACCCGGTGGCGGGCCGGCCGGTCAGGCAACCGCCTTGCGGCGCGGGCGCGCACCGCGCCGTGGCATGCATCGGCCGCGCCGGACGCGCCGGCTTCACGCGGGGCATCGTCTTACTCCCTGTCGCGCCGCGGCGTGCCGCGGCCGTCATTCGGTGGCGGGCGTCTGTTGGCCTGCCTTGCCGGCTACTCTAGCGGGGAAATCGCGCCCGTCCATAGGCGCAAAGCAAAACCGCCGCCCGGTCGGGGCGGCGGTTTCGGTTACGCGTGGTTGCGATCAGCGAATCGGCGGCGCGTATTGCAGTCCGCCCTTGGTCCACAGCGCATTCAGGCCACGCTCGATCTTCAGCGGCGTCTGCGCGCCGATGTTGCGCTCGAAAATTTCGCCATAGTTACCGACCTGCTTGACGATGTTGTAGACCCACTTCTCGTCGACACCCAGCGCCTTGCCCATGCCGGGCGTCACGCCGAGGATCCGCTTGATGACCGGGTTGTCGCTCTTCAGCATCTCGTCGACGTTCTTGGACGTGATGCCGTATTCCTCGGCCTCGAGCATCGCGTAGTGGGTCCAGCGCACGATGTCGGCCCACTGGTTGTCGCCGTGGCGCACCACGGGGCCAAGCGGTTCCTTCGAGATGATCTCGGGCAGGATGATGTAGTCGTCCGGCTTCGGCGCGTTGGCGGCGCGCGTGGCGTACAGGCCCGAGGCGTCCGTCGTGTAGACGTCGCAGCGGCCCGAGAAGAACGCCTGGCGGATCTCGTCGACCTTCTCAATGACCACCGGCTTGAAGCTCATCTTGTTGGCGCGGAAGTAGTCGGCCAGGTTGAGCTCGGTGGTGGTGCCCGGCGAGACGCAGACCGTGGCGCCGTTGAGCTCCTTGGCGCTCTTCACGCCGAGCTTCTTGGCCACCATGAAGCCCTGGCCGTCGTAGTAGTTGACGCCGGTGAAGTCGAAGCCCAGCTGCGTGTCGCGGGTCAGCGTCCAGGTCGTTGTACGCGACAGCAGGTCGACTTCCTTGGATTGCAGCGCCGTGAAGCGCTGCTGCGCCGTGGTCGGCACGTATTTGACCTTCTCCGCGTCGCCGAACAGCGCCGCCGCCACGCCGCGGCACAGGTCGACGTCGAGGCCTGTCCATTTGCCCTGGCTGTCAGCCAGCTCGAAGCCGGCCAGACCGGTGCCGACGCCGCAAATGATATGGCCGCGTGCCTTGATGGCATCGAGGTCCGGACCGGCGTGGGCGACGCCAGACACGCCGGCGAGCGCCACGATGCCGGCGGCCGCCGCTAATGTCTGCTTCAACATTCGTTAAACCCCCTCGTAAAGCCTCTCGCTTCGCAGGCCGCCCGAGCGGCCCCGATGGCGCGATAAACACGCGTCATCCTTGGCGGCACTCTAGGGCAGACCCTTCCTGCGGCGCAATCGCCGACACGTCGCGGCGGCGGCCGGTCCGCCAAACGCAGCGCGCCGGCGGTTGCCCGCCGGCGCGCCCGAGAAATTGGCCGCAGCCGGCGCTCAGAGCCGGTTGTTGCCGTCGAAGTCGGCGCTGGTCGCGCGCTGGACCGGTGCGCTGCGCACCATGCCGGCCGTGCTGCGCTGCCACTCGCGGAACGACACCAGGTCCTGCGGCCCCAGCCGTCCGCCGCCGCCCGAGACATAGGGCGCCGGGTTGACGAAGTTGCCGTCCACCAGGACGCAGAAGTGCAGGTGGGGTCCGGTCGACCGGCCGGTGCTGCCGACGTAGCCGATCAGCTGGCCCTTGTGCACGCGCACGCCCGGTCGCACGCCGGGCGCGAAGCTCGACATGTGGCTGTAGCTGGTCGCCATCGAGTCGCTGTGCACGATGCGCACGGTGCGGCCGTAGTTGTAGTACCAGCCGGTGTAGTCGACGACACCGTCGGCGGCGGCGATGATCGGCGTGCCGTAGCGGCCGGCGATGTCGATGCCGTTGTGGAAGGCGGCCCAGCGCCCCAGGCGTCGCACGCCGAAGGGCGAGGAGATGTGGCTGCCCTCGATCGGCAGCGCCATGCCGGCGTCGCCCAGGCGGTTGCCGTGCTCGTCGAAGAAGCCTTCCGGCTGGCCCTTGGGCGCGAACCACCACACCTGGCCGCGCGAGTTGCGGTCATAGATCGTGGCGGTCAGCAGCCGCGTCTGGCCGTCCTCGGAGCGACCATGCACCAGCTCGATGTTGGCCGACCGCCGGTCGAGCGTGGCCGGGGCGACGGCCGCCAGGGCCAGCGCCGCGTTGCGCGCCGTGGTCGTGTCGACGCCGGCCTTGGCCAGGGCGATGTTGGGATCGCCGTTGGCCGACACGCGGCGCAAGGCCACAGTCGCCTGCGCGATGTTGCGCGCCGACCGCGTGACGGCCGGCGCCTGGCCATCGCTCCAGGCGCGCGGATCGTCCTGGGTCGCCTGGTTGACCGACGGATCGGAGGACGCGGTGGCCTGGCGCGCGGTCTGTGGCGTCTGGCCGGGCGCCACTACGGCGACCGCCTTGCCGGCGAACGTGCCGTTCTCGGCGCGCTC
>JAHCJT010000008.1 GCA_026126245.1 Alphaproteobacteria bacterium | reverse complement strand
GTTCTACCTGCAGCGCGCCATCCGCTGGGGCGAGGGCGACAAGCTGTTCGAGCTGTTCAGCCGCACCCGCGCCATCCGCCGGGCGCTGATCGACATGAAGCAGGCGTGAGGGACGTCGTGCCGGATACGGCGCCCGGGCGCGATTTCGCCGCAATTGCCGGCCACAAGGCTGGCGGTCAAGACCCGGTCCACCGGGTGGAGTGACGGACCATGGGCCCTCGCATCGTCCTCGTGCCGTTGATCGTCCTCGCGCTGGCCGCGCCGGCGGTGGCGCAGACGCCGCCGACCATCCCGCCTACCGCGCCGCCGCAGATCGCGCCCAAGCCGGCCGCGCCGGCGGCGGTGCCGACGCCGACCAGCCAGTTACAGAGCGAATTCGCGGTCGCGGCCGGCGACACGGTGCTGTTTCCCTACCAGTCCAAGGACCTGACGCTGCGCTCGCTGCGCATCCTCGACAACCAGGCCAAGTGGCTCAAGGCGCGGCCCGAGCTGAAGATCACCATCGAAGCCTATTGCGACGACGACATCGAGCCGGCCAGGGCAAGCGAGTTCTGCCTGTCGCGGGCGCGCGAGGTGCGCGACTACCTGGTCAAGCAGGGCGTGGCGTCGGAGCGCATGTCGCTGATCGCCTTCGACGACACGCAGGCGCCGCGGCGCAACGTCAAGGCCGACGACAGCAAGTCCGACGCGAGCAAGCCGGGCGCGCCCAAACCCGGCGCGACCAAGCCCGATGCGAGCAAGCCTGACGCGGGCAAACCCGACGCCAAGACGGCGGACTCGACCAAGAAGGATAAGAAGGAGAAGAAGGACGACAAGGCGCGGCGCACCAACCGGCGCGTCTCGACCCGGGTCTCGGCCTAGCCTGTATTTGAGTGAGTTAACACTCAT
Source organism: Alphaproteobacteria bacterium (assembly GCA_026126245.1). Lineage (GTDB taxonomy): Bacteria > Pseudomonadota > Alphaproteobacteria > Reyranellales > Reyranellaceae > Vineibacter. The sequence continues at coordinate 35,937 of JAHCJT010000008.1, read as the reverse complement.
AAAGACGGATTCGCCCCCGAAAGTGGTTTTTGCTCCTTTAAGGGCGGTAAATTCCCCTCCCGGCATCGCCGATCGTCCCCAACAGTGCCGCTTCTGCCTGCCGCCGCCACCGTGACTGCCCGCGCCATCCTGCCGCCCGCGATCTTCGTCTTCCTGTGGAGCACCGGCTTCATCGTCGCCAAGCTGGGTCTGCCTTACGCCCAGAGCGCGACGTTCCTGACCTTGCGCTACTGGCTGGCGGCGGCGCTGCTGGGGCTCGTCGCGCTGGCCGGCGCGGCGCCCTGGCCGCGGCGCGCGCGCGACATCGGCCACAGCGCCGTCGCCGGCCTGCTGATGCACTTCGCCTATATCGGCGGCGTCTTCGCCTCGATCGAGCGCGGCCTGCCGGCCGGCGTCTCGGCGCTGATCGTCTCGCTGCAACCGCTGCTGACGGCGATCGCGGCCGGGCCGCTGCTGGGCGAGCGCGTGACGCGCTGGCAGTGGCTCGGCCTGGCGCTGGGCCTGGTCGGCACGGGGCTGGTGGTGTGGGAGAAGGCGCAGCTCGGCGCCGCCTCGCCGCTGGCCGTGCTGTTCTGCATCGCCGCGCTGCTCGGCATCACGGCCGGCACGTTGTGGCAGAAGCGCTATCTCGGCGGCGTCGACCTGCGCGCCGGCGCCTCGGTGCAGTACGGCTTCACGGCGCTGGCCTACACGCTCTGCGCCTTGCTGTTCGAGCCGCTCAGCGTCGCCTGGACCGCCGATTTCGCGATCGCGCTGGCGTGGTCGGTGCTGGCCATGAGCGTCGGCGCCGTCAGCCTGCTGCTGTGGCTGATCCGCCGCGGCGCGGCGACCGGCGTGGCGGCGCTGTTCTACCTCGTGCCGCCCAGCACGGCGGTGATGGCGTGGCTGCTGTTCGACGAAAGGCTGGGCGCGCTGGCGCTGATCGGCATGGCCATCACCGTCGTGGGCGTGGCGCTGGCGACGCGGCGCTGAGCATGGCCCGTCCGGTCTATCCCGCCTCCAGCACGGCGCCGATCGCGGCGCGGCCGGACTGGGTGTTCGCCTACGGCTCGCTGATGTGGAACCCCGGCTTCGCCACACCGCGCAGCCTGCCGGCGCGGCTGCCGGGCTGGCACCGCGCCTTCTGCATCCGCTCCGAGCACTATCGCGGCACCCGGGAGAAGCCCGGCCTGATCCTCGGCCTGCTACCGGGCGGCGTCTGCCGCGGCATGGTCCATCGCCTGCCGGCCGACGACTACGCGCGCGTACGTACGTATCTCTGGGACCGCGAGATCCTCAACGACGGCGTCTATCTCGAGACCGTGCGGCCGGTGATCCTGGCCGACGGCACGCGCATCGAGGCGCTGGTCTATCTCGCCAACCGCAGCCATCTGCAATACGCCGGCAAGCTGCCGCACGCCGAGGCGGCACGGCTGATCCGCCAGGGCGTCGGCGCCACCGGCCGCAACCTCGACTATCTCGTCAACACCGTCGAGCAGCTCGAGGCGCACGGCTTTCGCAATCCGTCGCTGCACGCCTTGCTCGACGCGGTGCGCGACCACCGCCTCAGCCCAGCGTGAACCCCCATTTCAGCGGGTCGTCGTCTTCCAGGCGAAAGACGCTCTCGCCGGTGTAGTGCGCCTCGCCGCCGACCTCGACGATCACCGCGCGACGCTGGCCGGCGGTCGCCTCGCGCACGGCGCGGCCGGTGAAGTGCGCACCGGTGAGGCTCTCATAGGTGCAGAGCTCGCCCACGCGCGTCTGCCGCCGCGCCAGCTGCAGCGCGATGCGCGCCGACACGCCGCTGCCGGTCGGGCTGCGGTCGACCTGGCGGCCGGCGAAGATGCAGACGTTGCGGCTGGGTGCGTCGGCGCCGCAGCCGCCGTCGGTCAGGATCGAGCCGTAGACGAAGGCGAGGTCGGGATCGTCGGGATGCTCCAGCCGCAGCGTGCACTGCGCCGCCGCCGCGATGGTGGCGCCGGCGTCGACCAGCGCCGGCAGCGGCGTGGCGCGCACGTCCAGCCCGATGGTGGCGGCGTCGAGGATGGCGTAGAACGCGCCGCCATAGCCGATGTCGACATGCACCGGTCCCCAGGTCTGGGTCAGTACGATGGCATCGAGCTGGAAGGCGAAGGAGGGCACGCTGTCGAAGCGCACGCGGCCGGCCTTGCCGTTCCTGACCTCGACATGCGCCACGACCAGCCCGCACGGGCACTGCAGCCGTACCACAGTCTCCGGCTCGACTCGCGCGACGCGGCCAGTGTCGACGGCCCAGCGCGCCAGCGCGATCGTGGCGTGGCCGCACATGGTGCTGTAGCCCTCGCCGTGCAGGAACAGCACCGCGAGATCGGCCTCGGGATGATCCGGCGGCACCAGCAGCGCGCCGTACATGTCGGCGTGGCCGCGCGGCTCGTGCATCAGTGCGCGGCGCAGGTGGTCGTGCCTGGCCTTGCGCTTCGCGCCGCTTGCCCAGCAGGGTGGGCGCTTCCAATGCCGGCCAGCCGTCGACGATGATGCGCGTCGGCTCGCCGCCGGTATGCATGTCGATGGTACGCAGGCGGGCGGTCATGGCGGCGATTACAGCGCGCCGGGCGCGGCAGGACCAGCATGAACCGCGCCGCAGTCGATGGCGCCCGCGGTCGGCGCTCTGGCGAGGGCCTATTGCGTGGCAATCCAGCGCGCCACCGGCGGCCAATGTTCCTTCAGCGTGCGCGCGCCCATGAACAGGCCGATATGGCCACCGGGGACGGTTCTGCGCACGATGCGATCCGGCGGCGTCCCGAGATACTTCGCGGCATCGAGGACCTGCTCCGGGCTCGTGATGTCTTCGTCCGCACCGGCCAGCAGGTAGACCGGACATCTGATATCGTGCAGGTCGAGCTTGCGCCCTAGGCCGACAAAGCGGCCCCTGGCCAGCCGGTTCTCCATGAACAGCTGCTGGATCACCTGCAGGTACCAGCGCCCCGGCAGATCGATGGGGTTCTCGTACCAGCTCTCGAACGTCTCGCGCTTGGCGCGGTATTGCGGATCGTCGATGTGCTCGTAGAGATCGACATGATCCTGAATGTAGTGCTGCTCGGGGTGCATGTTCTTCCAGCCCTGCAGCATGAACTTGCCGCGCATCAGGCCGCCGCCGAGCGCCACCAGCTCTTCGTAGAACGACATCGGCGACTGATGCACCATGCGCTTGATCGGGCCATCGCCGGCATCGGTGTCGATCGGCGCGCCGGCGAGAACCAGCGAATTGACCTTGTCGGGAAACCGCGCCGCCAGCATGGCTGATACCCAACCGCCCTGGCACAGACCGACGAGATTGACCCGCCCGCCCAGGTCGTCGATCGCGACGATCATGTCGGCAAGATAATTGTCGATCTCGAGATCCTTCATGTCGTCGGTTGCGGCCTTCCAGTCGGTCAAGGCGACGTGCCCGACCCCGTTGGCCAGCAGGGTTTCGATCAGGCTCTGACCCTTGTGATAGTCGGCGATCATCGCCGTATGCCCGGCGTGCGGCGCATCGACGAGGGTCGCGAGGCCATGGCCGGGCGTGCCGTAGTCGCGCAGCGCCATCGTCCGCAGGTCGAGGCGCAGCCGGTTCGGCGTCGCAAGTCGTGGCCGCAAACCTTCGTGGATCCGGATTTCCTCCTCGACGAATTTCAGGTTGCGTGCGTAGAGCGCCGCGCCCTGTTCGGCCAGCGCTGCCGCCATCGCCATCGGCCAGAAGGCCGGTACGCTTGCCAGCGCCAGATCGGCCGGTTTGACGGGTGGCATGTACGTCATGGCATGTCCTTGCGTCTGCGATCACGTTGAGGCGCGCCGGCTGCGGCGCTCTGTCCCAATGATCGCGTTCGATGGCTTACGCCCCCACGTGTCGTTCGACCCGCGCCAGATGCCGGAACTGCCGGGTCGGCCGGTGCTCCAGCAGCCGGCTGACCGCGACCTTGACCGCGCTGGCGACCGAGAACGACACAAGGGCATAGGCCCAGACCAGGATTGCCAAGCCCCACCCTGTTGGCGCCATGAACCAGCCGTAGACCACGGCGAGCGTCCCTGCCAGCTGCGTCAGTTCGCAGGGCACCACCAGCCTCCAGCTCGGCAGGGGGCGCTCCCAGATGGCTCCCTTGTTGCGCGTCAGGTAGATCGTCATGTGGCCGGCAACAAGCAGCTTCAGGAAGACCAGAGATTGGACCAGCGGTGCCGCCAGCCTCAGGTAGTCCCTGGCGATCCAGAAAATGCCGAAGCTGCTGAACACGCCGAACAGGCCGAGAACCGACGACATCACCAGAACGCGGGTCATGTCCCAGCGGACCGGCAGCGACGCAACCGGTGCGTTGTCATAGGCGATCATCATGATCGGCAGGTCGTTGAGCAGGGCCAGCAACACGACCATGACCGCCGTCACCGGATAGAAGTTGAATGCGATGATGCTGGCGGTCATGAACAGCAGGATGCGCATCGTCTCGGCGATCCGGTAGACGGCGTATCCCGTCATGCGCTCGAAGATGCGGCGCGCTTCCTCGATGGCGCGTACGATGGTCGACAACCCCGGTGCGGTCAGCACCAGATCGGCAGCGGCGCGCGCCGCATCCGTCGCGCCGCTGACCGCCGTGCCGACGTCGGCCTGCTTCAGTGCCGGCGCGTCGTTGACACCATCGCCGGTCATCCCGACGATGTGCCCGGCGCCCTGCAGTGTCTTGACGATCTCGAACTTGTGCTCGGGAAAGACGCGGGCGAAACCGTCGGCGTTCATGATGGCGGACAGCCGGTCGTCGGGCGATTCCTTGCCGAAAACGGTGTCGGCGACGACGATGTTCTTGCCGAGGTCGAGCTGACCGGCGATCTGTCGCGCGATCGCTTCGTGGTCGCCGGTCACCATCTTGATGTCGAGCCCCATGGCGCGGGTCGACGCGATGGTAGCGGCGCTGTCGTCGCGCGGCGGGTCGAACAGCGGCAACAGCCCGAGAAACTTCCACCGACCGGCGCCATCCGTGCGCGCCACGCCGAGCGTGCGATAGCCCTTTGCCGCGTCATCCTCGACCTGCGCTGCGATGGCGCGGCGTTGCCCGATGTCCGGCGCGCAGAGATCGATGATCACCTGGGGCGCGCCCTTGGCGACCCTGAACGTGTTGCCGTCGCGTTCGATCTCGGCTTCGGCCCGCTTCGCGACCGGATCGAAGGGGCGAAACGCCTTCACCTTGAAACCATCGAGGGGCCGGCTGTCGGGAACGCCGGCGCGCACTGCGGTGTCGATCGCGTCGGGCGAGACGGGCTGCGTCGCCAGCGCGGCGGCGAGCAGCAGATCGTCGCGCGCCACGTTGACGGCGGGCCGGGGAGCCCCGAGCGTCAGTTCGTTCTTTGTAAGCGTGCCCGTCTTGTCGGTGCACAGCACGTTCATGCCGGCCATCTCCTCGATGGAGACGAGCCGCGAGACGATGGCACGCATGCGCGCGAGGCGCTCGGCGCCTACGGCCATGGTGACCGACAGCACGGTCGGCAGCGCCACTGGTATCGACGCCACGGTGAGGATCAGCGCGAACTGCGCGGTCTCGATCAGCGGATCGTGGCGGAAGAGGGCCGCAAAGCCGATCAGGACCACAAGGCCGACGGTGACCAGGATCAGGAAGTTGCCGATGCGCAGCACGGCACGTTGGAAATGCGAAACGGTCCTGGCCTGCTCGACAAGGTGCGCTGTCTTGCCGAAGTAGGTGTTCATGCCGGTGGCCGTGACCACGGCCGTCATTTCGCCCAGTTTGGCGACGGAACCGGAATACGCGACATCGCCCGGCTTCTTGTCGACCGGCAGCGACTCGCCGGTAAGCGCCGACTGATCGACGCTGAGATAGGCGCCCTCGAGGAGCCGGACGTCGGCCGGCACGATGCTGCCGAGTTTGATACCGACCACGTCGCCTGGCACCAGAAGGCGAGCGGCGATCTCCTTCCACTGACCGTCGCGGCGCACGCGGGCCTTGAGGGCGAGGCGCTGTTTCAAGAGCGCGATGGCGGTGTCGGCCTTGAACTCCTGCCAGAAGCCGACACCGGCATTGACGAACAGCATCGTCAGGATGATCGCGAGGTCGGCCCAGTGGCCGAGAACCGCGGACAGGGCGGCGGCGGCTTCGATCATCCACGGGATCGGCCCCCAGAAGAACTGCGCGAGGCGCTGCAAGACGCCGATATGGTGTTCCGTCAGGGCGTTTTCGCCGTAGCGGGCGAGGCGTTGTGCGGCTTCGGCCTCGCTCAACCCCGCGCCATCCGTGATGACCTGGTCGACAACCTCGGCCGATGCATCTTCTCTTTCTCTTGTCGCGTGTCGCAGTGCCATGGCGACCTCATAGGCGTCCGCTCCGCGCCGATCCGGCCGGAGTTTCGAGTCTTCGTCTGCAGCTGTGAGCACAAGATAGGAAGCAAGCGTGGCAAGAACTTGACGCCTTGCGTCAGTCCGATCCCGCGGCCGGAAGCACAAACCGTGCAGATGGCTGCATCCTGATCGGCGGCCGTAGCACGAATCGGGAAGATGGTCCGCGACGCAACGCGATATGGGCAGCGCCGTTCTTGACTGGTCGCTCACAACGATCAGCAGCAACGGCCCGCGTCGACGTGACCGGTTTGATGCGGCAGGGACTCGCCCTGTCGCGTTGACCTATTCGACCAGCAGGAAGCGGGCGACCAGCCAGCGCACCGGCAGGAGGATCGCGGCGAACCATATGAAGTGCGCGCAACCGAACAGGATCATCCTGTCGGCGGCGGCGAGCGCCGTTGATTCATTGTTGACCAGCCACGTCACACCGATCGCCGCCACGAAGGCGACCGCCAGCAGCAACACATCAAGCCGTCGCCAGCCAAACCACAGCCAGGCCGCGGCCACGATGATCGCCAGCGGCACCACCAGCATGCCGGCCGCCCTGGCCAGCAGGATCGGCGGGAAGAAGAAATAGATCGACCAGTGGAACTTCAATCCCATCGTGCCGGAAACCTTTCGAGAGCTTGGCGGCGCTCGGTCAGCGCCGCACCAGGCGGGCAACGAGCCAGCGCACCGGCAACAGGATCGCCGCGACCCAGACGAAGTTGGCGCTGCTGGCAATGGCGCGTGCACCGGGGCCGCCGGGCACCACCGCCAGGGTGATCGTCGCCGCCGCGACTGCCGCCACCATGAGCAATGCCGCGTCGAGCGCGCGCCGGCCCAGCCACAGCCAGGCGATCGCCACGACGGCAGCCAGCGCCACGGCGCCCCAGCCGGCAACGTCGGCGAGAAAGGCCGGCGGCAGCAGCAGGTACGACCACCAGGGAAACTTCAGGCCGATATCGGACAACGATCGTCTCCCCGCCGCGACCGCGCGGATCCTATTTGCCGCGCCGCAGCGACTGGCCGATGCGCTCGTTCATCATCTCGATCGAGCCGTCGGTGTAGCAGGCGATCTTGGCGCAGGCGAGGTGGCGCGCCAGCGGGTATTCGGCACGCAGGCCATTGGCGCCCATCGCCTGGATGCAATCAGCAATGCGCCGCAGCGCCATCTCGGTGGCGAACTTCTTGGCGTGCGCCGCCGGCAGCACGGCATCGGCCTTCTGGTCGATCAGGCGCGCGGCACGATAGGTCAGCAGCCGCGCCGCCTCCAGGTCGGTCAGCGCGTCGACCAGCTTCCAGCGCACGCCCTGGTGCTCGATCACGTGGCGCCCGAAGGTCTTGCGCTCGTTGGTGTAGGCGGTGGCGACATCGATCGAGGCCGCCAGCATGCCGCAGCACATCGCCGCGACATAGGCGCGCGCGCCGTTGATGCCGGTCAGGGCCATCTTGAAGGCCTCGCCGGGCAGCTGCAGCACCGCATCGTCGGGCGCGAGATAGCCCTCCATGCGAAAGCCGCCGGCGCCGTGGGCGTGACCGCCGTGCAGTGCGAAGGGCGCCTCGCGATGGAAGCCCGGTCGCTCGGCCTCGACGGCGAAGCAGCCGATGCCGCGCGAGCCCAGCGACGGGTCGGTCTGGGCGTAGGTGGCGATCACGCCGGCGACCGCGGCGTTGCCGATCCAGGCCTTGGCGCCGTCGAGCATCCAGCCGCCGTCGACCTTGCGGGCGCGGGTCGTGATGGCGGCAAAGTCGCTGCCGGCACCGGGCTCGCTGAGGCCGGCGCAGCCGATCACCTCGCCGCTCAGCATGCGCGGCAGCAGCCGTCCGACCAAGCCGGCGCTGCCGTCGCGCGCCAGCCGCGTCGTGGCGTTGGCGTGGTTCACCAGCGAGAAGGCAAACGCGTAGTCGTGGCGCGCCATCTCCTCGCACATGCGCAGCTTGGTCGAGAACGACATGCCGTGGCCGCCCTGTGCCGCCGGCAACTCGACGGTGTGCAGGCCCTCGGCACAGGCGGCACGAATCGCCTCGGTCGGATGGCGGCGCTCCCATTCCCATTGTGCGGCGTTGGGCGCGACATGCGTCTCAGCGAAGGCACGGGCGCGGGCGATCAGGTCGCGCTCGGGCTGGCGCAACGTGGCGTCGAATTCGGCGGTGATGCTCATGGTGCAACGCTAGAGGCGGCCGGCCAGTGGCTCAAGCGTTCTCGGCGCATGGCACGCCGGCACCTGACGTGGCATCCTTTCGGCATGCGCAACAGGCTCTCTGATTCGCGGCGTAATCGTTGCCTGCTGGCGGCCGGATTTCTATTGGTGCTTGCGGTGGTGCCGGCAGCGGCCCAGTCGCCCGGCCCGCAAGGCCGGGAACAGGGTGAGTACCGCGAGCAACGCTGGCTGGTCCCGACCGACGACGGCTCGGCCCGCCTGATGCGCACCGTGGTCTACCGCCCGACGGGCGACGCGCCGCGTCCGCTGGTGGTGATCAACCACGGCGCGCCGACGAGCGGCCCGGCCACGGCGCCGCAGCCGCGCTTTTCGTCAGCCTCGGCCTGGTTCGTCGCGCGCGGCTACGTCGTCGTGGTGCCGCAGCGCCGCGGCTATGGCGAGACCGGCGGCCGGCAGAACGAGGCTTATGGCGCGTGCGACAACGCCGACTTCACGACGGCCGGCCGCGAAGGGGCGCGCGACATCGCCGCCGTCGTTTCTTATATGCGCCGCCAGCCCTTCGTGCGCCCCAACGGCACGATCATCGTCGGCCAGTCGGCTGGCGGCTGGGCGACCATCGCCTATGCCAGCCGCAATCCGGCCGGCGTGCCGGCCATGGTCAACTTTGCCGGCGGCCGCGGCGGCTGGCGCCACAACATCCCCAACTACAACTGCTCGCCGGAAAGGCTGGTGCAGAGCGCCGGCGAGTTCGGCCGCACGGCGCGCGTGCCGACGCTGTGGATCTACACCGTCAATGACACGTTCTTCGCGCCGGACCTCAGCCGGCGCATGGCCAGGGCGTATGGCGAAACCGGCGGCGTCGTGCAGTTTGAGCTTCTGCCGGCGTTCGGCAAGGACGGCCATGGGCTGTTCAGCGCCGCCGACGGCGTGCCGATCTGGTCGCGCTACGTGCAGGCATTTCTCGAGCGCCATCGCTGAGCCCCTTTTCCTGCGCCGCCGGTCGTGCGATAGCGCCGCCAGCAGGGAGACTGGCCGCATGGCGTGGGACGGCAGGACGGTTCTGGCGGTGGTGCCGGCGCGCGGCGGCAGCAAGGGCGTGCCGCGCAAGAACATCGCCGAGGTCGGCGGCCTGTCGCTGATCGCGCGCACCGCCGCCGTCATCAAGGCCCTGCCGTGGATCGACCGGGCGCTGATCAGCACCGACGATCCGGATTTCGCCGACGAGGCGCGGCGCCACGAACTCGACGCCCCGTTTCTGCGTCCGGCCGAGCTGGCCACCGACGACGCGGCCGCCGCCGACGTCTGGGCGCACGCCTGGCTGGCGGCCGAAGCACAACACGCACTGCGTTTCGACGCCGCGCTTTACCTGCAGCCCACCAGCCCCTTTCGTACGCCGGCGCATGTCGAGGCCACGATGCGGGCGCTGGTCGAGGGCAAGCGGGCCGCGGCCTGTACCGTCAGCCGCGTGCCGGGCCATTTCACGCCGCAGAAGCTGTTGCTGCGCGACGAGGCCGGCACGCTGTCGTTCTTTGCCGCCGACGGGGCGCGGCACAAGAATCGCCAGACCATCCCCGCCTACTGGTACCGCAACGGCTATTGCTACGCCGCGCTGCGGCGCACCGTGGTTGAGCGCCGCCACATCGTCGAGGAAGATTGCGTCGGCGTGCCGATCGACGGACCGATCGTGAACATCGACGATCCCTTCGAGCTCGACATCGCCCGCTGGCTGGCGGCGCGAACATCATGACCTCTCCCGCTGTGCGGGAGAGGGGATCATGAGCCCAGCGACGCCGGATCAAGGTTGGCGCCGCAGACCAGCACGCCGACCTTCTCGTCCGACGCCGGCTTGTACGCGCCGCTGAGCAGCGCCGCCAGGCCGGCGGCACCGGCAGGCTCGGCCATCACGCGCAGCTCACGCCACAGGGCGCGCTGCGCGTCGCGCACCGCTTCGTCGGTGACCAGCACGCTGCCGCTGACGCGCTCGCGCGCGATCGCGAAATTGGGCGCGCCGATGCGGCTGGCGCCCAGTGCGTCGGCTGCCAGGCCGGTGACCTCGACGTCGACCGGCGCACCGGCCGCCAGGGCGGCGTGCAGGGTTGGCGTGCCCTCGGTTTCGACCGCGATCACCTTGACGCGTGCGCCGCACCACAGCGCACAGCCGGCAATCAGCCCGCCACCGCCGACCGCCACCATCAGCGTGTCGAAGGTACTTTGCAGCTCGAATTCCAGGGCGGTCGTACCGGCCCCGACGAAGACCTCGGGATCGTCGTAGGCCGCTACCGTCAGCGCCCCGGTTTCGCGGGCGCGGGCCTCGCTGGCGGCGCGCGCCTCGGCGTAGACGGCACCGACCTGGTGCACGGTGGCGCCATAGCTCCTCAGGCGCTCCACCTTGGCCGGTGCCGAAATCGTCGGCACGAAGATCTCGGCGCGATGGCCCAGCGCGCGCGCGGCATAGGCGACGGCGGCGCCGTGGTTGCCGCCCGAGGCGGCGATCACGCCGGCCGGCCCCGGCGTGCGCACCAGCAGCTTGTGGAAGGCGCCGCGGCCCTTGAAAGTGCCGCTGCATTGCAGCGATTCCAGTTTCAGCGCCAGCCTGCAGGGCAGGTCGAAGCTACCGGCCGGCAGCTCGATGGTCGGCGTCTGGCGGATATGCGGCTTGATCCGGACATAGGCGGCGGCGACGGCATCCGGTGACAGGGCCGGCGCAAGAGTCGGGGTATCGGGCATGCGCCGGTGTTAGCCGGTCCGGCCGGCGGCGTCCATCGGGCGGTGCGCCGGCGCGGGCCTCACGCCGTGCCGGTGCGGCGCAGCCGGGCGGTGAACCAGAAGATGACCGGCACCAGCAGGGCCGTCGGTCCCAGCCAGCGGACCAGCGGCGGCAGGAACGTGGCGTTGACCACGACGAAGGCCGTCGACGTCGCGATGTAGGCGCCGGTCATGCGCTGCAGGTGGCGCGCCACCTTGTCGGGCCACTGCAGATCGCGGCGGAAGTCGCGCAGATCGGCGGCCGCGAGCGCCATGCTGATGCCGCCGAACACCACCAGCACAATCGCTAGTCCGGCGGGCAGGGGCAGCAGATCGAGACCCGCGCTGCCCAGGGCGCCCAGCCCGACCATGGCTGTGCCGGCCACCAGCATCGCAACGGCGGCGCCGTGGTCGCGCCAGTCCGGCTCACCGGGTGCCACGGCGCGGCGGCCGGCATGCACGAGGTAAAGCGTCATGACGCCGATCAGGAACAGGAACACGTTGGGCCGCAGCGACGCCAGCACGCAGGCCGTGGCACCGGCCGTGACCATGCTCCAATAGAAGACGATGCCGGCGCGGATGTGGGTGACGCCGCCCTTGCGGCTCAGCATCGCCACGAGGCCGGCGAGCAGCGCCGCGAAGCCGGCGGCGATGTGCAGCACCAGGAAGGGCAGGGACAGCGTCATGGCGGGCTCCGGGTTCGTGACGACGCGACGCGATGGCGATCAGTCGCGGGCCGGCGCCGGCGGTCGTGCCGCCGCCATGCCGGCCTTGCGGCGTTCGTCGTCGACGAAGTCGCGCAGCTTGCGGTCCTCCCAGTCCGGCGCCAGCAGGCGCGCCGGCCAGTCGAACGTCGCCGACGCCTGCAGTGCGATGGCGAGGCCCCAGCCCAGCAGCGGCCAGATCGCCCAGTAGCGGTGCGCCGTCATCAGGTTGATGGCATGCAGCAGGACGTTGACGGCCACATAGACCGCCAGGTGGCCGTAGAAGGCCTTCAGCCGCACCAGCCGGCGACGGGCGCGGCGGGCGATCTCGTCGTCGGAAACCGGGATGGCGGCATCGAAACGGTCGGACATGTGCGCCTCCTGCGTCAAGCCGCGCTGGTCGCGGCAACCGGCGATGCCGCGCCGGCCCGCAGGGCGCGCCGGTAACGCACCACCAGGCAGGCCAGCCAGCCGGCGCCGATGCCGGTCATCGCGCCGCCGACGGCATTGGCGGCGATGATCCACAGCGTGTCGGCGGCCAGCGCGGGCTGGCGGGCGACGGCAACACCCATGGCGTAGCGCACGCAGAAGATTGTCAGACCCAGGGCCATCGAGAACCAGCTGCCGGCCAGCACCAGCCGCCGCGGCTGGGCCTGAGCATCAAGCCGGCGGTGCGCGCCGATCACGGCGCCCAAGGGCATCGCCAGCGCCACGGCCACGAGCCAGGCCGGCAGGGCGAGCGCCGGCGTGGCGGAGGTCAGGATGTTGACCAGGGAAACGCAGGTGGCCACGGCCGGCAGGATGGCCAGCCGGGCCGGTGCGATCGCGCGGTCCTGCAGGTCGCGCCAACCGAGCCACAACACCAGCAGCAGCAGGCCCCAGACCCAGACCGGCGTATGAATAACAATCTGCCACAGCATCGTCATGGAACCGTTACCTTGCGAGTAGCGCGCTGCCCCCAGGGGCGGCGGCGCCTCGCGATATGGCGCCGCGAGTCGCCGGCCGGCTACGCCATGTTCGTGGAATGGCTGGCATTTTGCGCCAAACGCCGGCATTCATCGGTTCGCGATGCGTGAATCGTCGTTCTTCAAGGCGCTGCCATTCCAGCTCGTCTGCGTGCTGATCGCCGCCGGCGTGCTGACGATGATCGGCCCCTACGGAACGTATGTTGAATTGCCGTTCGGCAAGCGCCTGGGATTCTGGACGGCCAGCATGGTGACTGGCTGGATCCTGATGGTGAACGTCGCTGCCGCCATTGACCGGATCGAGCCGCTGCAGGCCTGGCCGGTGGCCGGCCGCATGGCGCTGGCCGGCTTCATCGGCGCCGCGCCGATGGCCGGCATCGTCTGGCTGCTGGAGGCCCTGTTCCGCCGGCCACTGCCGTTGGAGGCCGTGCCCGAACTGTTCATGAACACAACCGTGCTGGCCATCGTGGTGGCGGTCGCCATTGGCCAGGTCGTCGAGATGCGCCTGCGGGCGCGGGCCGGCGCAGCCGAGCTGATGGCGGAGCGGGCGCAGCCCGACGCGCCGGCAACAGTCAGCGACCAGGCGTCATCTGCCGCCGTGCCGGCGGCCGTCACGTCGGACCCCGCCGCGGTGCCGTCCGCAGCCGCAATTCCTGCCGCGGCGCCGACACCGGCGTCGACCCAGTCGGACGCCTTCCTGCGCCGGCTGCCCGCGCCGCTGGGACGCGACCTGCTGGCCCTGGAAATGGAGGACCACTACGCGCGCGTGCACACGGCGTTGGGCAGTACGCTGATCCTGCTGCGCCTGCGCGACGCGGTGGCCGAGCTGGGAGACGACAGCGGTCTGCAGGTCCATCGCTCGTGGTGGGTGGCGCACAATGCGGTGGCGCATACCGAGCGCGACGGCGGCAAGCTGGTGCTGGTGCTGCGCAACGGGCTGCGCGTGCCGGTCAGCAAGACTTATCGCGACGCGGTCAAGGCCGCGCGCTGGGGTGAGACCTGAGCACCGTGCCGTGGCGGCCGCGCGGCCCGGTGGTCAGGGGCGCGTGGCTGCCGTCCGGCCGGCGCGCAGCGACACCATTTCCCACACCGCCACCACGATCAGGACAGCGGTGGTGGCACTGGCCAGCGCCAGCAGCGACAGCGACCAGGCCAGCGGCAGCAGCGCCGCCAGCAGCGCCAGTCCGATCAGGTGCGACAGCGGTAGGCGGCCGGCGATGACGCATTTGAACAGTGTGTTGCCCAGCAGATAGAGCGCCGGGCCACCGAGAATGACGGCGATCGCCGGCGCTTCGGCGTGGCCGGCCGGGTCGGCCAGCACCAGCTCGTCGGCGACCGCCGCGACAATGATGCCGGCGACGATCGGCAGGTGCATATAGGTATAGGCGATGCGCGCCAGGCGTCCGGGATCGTCGGACGTCGAGATGTGGTGGCTGCCGCGCTCATGCCCGGTGTCGAAATAGATCCACCACATGGCGACGCTGCCGACAAACGATACCGCGAAGGCCGCCACGACGGCGAAGGTCCATGGCAGCTTCTCGAAGGTGGCGCCGGTCACCAGGATCGACTCGCCCAGCGCGATGATGATGAACAGCCCGCAACGTTCGGCCATGTGGCCGCCTTCGACGTTCCAGTCGCGGGTCAGCGACCGGCCGATGCCGGGCACCCAGAAACCAACCGACGGCGCGAGATACTCGATGGCCAGCGCGACGACCCAGAGCGCGAGCCGCACCGGACCTTCGGCGATGCCGCCGGCGATCCAGAACACGGCCGACAGCGTCAGCCATGCCAGGATGCGCTGGAAATTGCGCACCAGGCCGGGATTCCCGGTGCCGACCGCCCACAACGTGAAGGCGGTGCGCCCGACCTGCATGAAGGCATAGGCGCCGGCGAAGGCGAGGCCGAGCGACTCGAAGGCCTTGGGCAGCGAGGTCGACAGTACCAGCCCGGCCAGCATCAGGACCAGCAGCAGCAGACGGACCGGCCATGTCTCGGGATCGAGCCAGTTGGTGACCCACGAGGTGTAGATCCACACCCACCACACGGCCATCAGCAGCAGGGTCGTCAGCAGCGCGCCGGCGACGCTCAGATGCTCAAGAAAGGAATGCGACAGCTGGGTGACGGCGAAGACGAACACCAGGTCGAAAAACAGCTCGATGAAGGTCACCTTGCCATGCGCATGTGGCGTGCGCTGGCGCAGCAGGTTCCGGGACGTCTCGCTGGCGGGCATTCATCGGGTCTCCGCGGCAATGGTACGCCGGGCGGCGCCCTTTTCCCGCCCGATTCTCTTGGTCAAACTGGGCTGTCTGGGGACGCGCGCCGCGTTCGACCGGTCGCTCTTGCAATGCCCGGCACCGACTATCCCATCGCCCTGCCTCCACGCCACGCGCTGCACGAATACCGCATCGTGCGCGTGCTGGGGCATGGCGGCTTCGGCATCACCTACCTTGCCGACGACACCACGCTGCGCAAGCAGGTGGCGATCAAGGAATACCTGCCGGCCCAGTTCGCCGTGCGTGCCGCCGGCGCCACGGTAATGCCGCGCACCCGGCGCTTGGCGGACGACTATCGCTGGGGCCTCGACCGCTTCCTCGACGAGGCGCGCACCCTGGCGCGCTTCCGCCACGCCAACATCGTGCCGGTGCTGCGTTTCTTCGAGGCCAACGGTACCGCCTACATCGTGATGGAGTACGAGCAAGGTCGCTCGCTGGCCGACCTGCTGGCCGGTCCCGGGCGTCTGCCGCCGGCCCGGGTACGGGCACTGCTCGAGGGTCTGATGGACGGGCTGGCGCAGGTCCATGCCGCCGGCTTTCTGCACCGTGACATCAAGCCGTCCAACATCATCGTGCGCGAGGACGGCACGCCGGTGCTGGTCGATTTCGGCGCCGCCCGACAGGCGTTGCGGCGCGGCGACGTCACCCTGACCAGCATCGTCACGCCGCGCTATGCGCCGCTGGAGCAATACCAGGCCGACGCCGAGCAGGGGCCGTGGACCGACATCTACGCGCTGGCGGCGGTGGCGTTCCACGCCGTCACCGGCGAGGCGCCGCCCGAGGCGCCGGCGCGGGTGCGCAAGGATCCCTGCCGCCGGTTGGCCGAGGTGGAGATTGCCGGCTACAGCGAGGCCTTCCTCGGCGCCATCGATCGGGGGCTGGCCGTGCATCCCGAGGAGCGGCCGCAGACCATCGCCGCCTGGCGCCAGACCATGGGCACGGCGCCGCCCGCCGCGGCGTCGGCCGACGGCCTGGCGGAGGCGATCCCGGCGGCGGCGCGGACCCGGGTGATGCAGGCGCCGCTGACCCGGGTGACGCCCTCCAGCCGCGCTCCGGATCTTCGGGCGGTCGACGACGCGTTGCCGGCCGGCGAGGCGGTGCGACGCCTGGCAGGCGTCGATGCCAGCGACCGCGTGCGACCCGTGGCCGCGGTGCGACGACGTGGCCCGGGCCGCGCCATGGCCGGCATCGCCGTGGTGCTGCTGCTGGGCGCCGGAGCCCTCTACGCGTGGCAGGCGCGTCCGCCAGTCAGCGGCGATCCCAAAACGGTTGACGCGCGGCCACCGGCGCCGCCGCCCGCGCCAGTGCCGCCGTCGTCCGTCGCGGTGCCATCCTCTACGTCTGCCGCGCCCAAGGCAGCAGCGCCCAAGGCAGCAGCGCCCACGTCAGCAGCACCCACGTCGGCAGCCCCTACGCCTGCAGCGCCCACGCCGGCCGGTGGGTCGCCGGCGCCACCCGAGTCGCGCACCATCGAGCCGAAAGGCGAGCCGGTGCCGATCCAGCCGCCGGGCGGTGGCGAGCCGCCCGAAGGCAAGGTCGCGACCATCGATGACCTGTTGCGCAAGGGCGAGGCGGGCGCACCCACCGTGGCCACCTCGACGCCGGCGCCGGTACCGGCGGCGGTCAAGGCGGCGCGCGACAAGCTTCTCGACGCCACGCGTCAGGCCGCCGAGCAGGCGCGAGCGGTGGCGGCGCAGGCAGCGCAGGCGCAGGAGCGGGCGCTGGAACGGGCTGGCGCGGCACGCATCCGGGCCGCCGAAGCCGGCAAACCGGACCTGCCGGGAGCCGAGCGGCTGACGTTCGACGATGGCGCCAGCTATGTCGGCCAGCTGAGTGACGGCCATCGCAATGGCCTGGGTGTGGCCGAGTTGCGCGGCGGCGAACGCCAGGCCGGCGATTGGAAGGGCGACCGGTTGGACGGCCTGGGCGTGCTGCGCACCGGCGATGGCCGCGGATACGAGGGCGAGTGGAAAGCCGGCTCGCCCGATGGCGTCGGCCTCTTCCGCCTGGGACCGCAGGAGCGTCACCTCGGCGAGGTCAGGAGCGGCCAGCCGCAGGGCCTCGGGGTACGCGTGATCGGCGACGGGCGCGATACCACAACCCGCGCCGGCGCCTGGCAAAACGGCGTGCTGGAAGGGCCAGGAGTCGAGACCACGACATCTGGCTGGCGCTACGAAGGCAGCTTCCACGCCGGCAAGCGCCACGGCCAGGGCACGCTGCTGGCACCCGACGGCACGCGCTTTCATGGAACGTTTGTCGACGGAGTCGCTGACGGCTACGGTGTGGTGGTGATGCGCGACGGCGCCATGTCGTCCGGCGACTGGCGCGCCGGTGCACCGGTGCGTCGCGACGAGTAGGGCAGGCCGGCGCGCGTTGCCGGCGCGGCGACGCACGGGGGCGGATTGACACAGATCGTCGTCGCGATTCTGGCCATTGCACTGGCGCTGGTCCTGGTCAGCCTGCTGCTCCCACTGGCCGAACGCCTGCGCGTGCCGCACACCGTGCTGCTGGCGGTGGTCGGCATCGCGCTTGGAATCGGTGGCGCCAGCCTAGCCGGCGACACCGGGCGCTTCGGGCTGATGGGCGACATTTTCGAGGGCCTGGCGGCCATCGGTGCCAGCCCCGAGGCGTTTCTCTACATCTTCCTGCCGCCGCTACTGTTCACCGCCGGCCTGACGATCGACGTTCGCCGGCTGTTCGACGAGATCGCCGCGGTGCTGCTGCTGGCCATCGTGGCGGTATTCGTCTGCATCGCCGTCGTCGGTGGCGTGGTGCATGTGGCGACCGGCGTGAACATCTATGTTTGCCTGCTGCTGGGCGCGATCGTCTCGACCACCGATCCGGCCGCCGTCATCGGCATCCTGCGCGAGGTCGGCGCGCCCAAGCGGCTGTCGATCCTGGCCGAGGGCGAGTCGCTGTTCAACGATGCCGCCGCCATCGCCACGTTCACCGTTCTGATCGACGTGCTGGTGCGGCAGGTCGTGCCCAATGCCGCCGCGCCGGGCCTTGATTTCCTGCGTGAGTTCCTGGGCGGCATCGCGCTCGGCATTGTGCTGGCGCATGTCGCGCTGTTGATCGTTACGCGGCTGGGCGGCTCGACCGCCGGCATGGCGTCCGTCACGGTCGGGTTGGCCTATGTCGCCTACATCCTGGGCGACAACTACCTGCACGTCTCGGGCGTGGTCGCAGTGGTGGTGGCGGCGCTGACCCTGGCGGCACTGGGGCCAACGCGCCTGCAGCCGCGCCAGTGGGAGGCGCTGCTGCACACCTGGCACCAGCTCGAGTTCTGGGCCAGTTCGCTGATCTTCCTGCTGGCGGCGATCGTGGCGGTGCGCGTGCTTGAGGCCTGTCGCTGGTGGCACCTGGGCGCGGTGCTGGCCGTCTATGTCGGCGCCTTCGGGGCGCGGACGCTGGTGCTGTTCGGGCTGCTGCCGGCGCTGGAGGCGCTGGGCCGCGTGCAGCCGGTCGACCGCCGCTACAAGACCATGATCGTCTGGGGCGGCCTGCGAGGCGCCGTCACCGTGGCGCTGGCGCTGGTCGCCTACGGCAACAGCCGGCTGCCGCAGGACGTGCGCGATTTCGTCGCCATCCTGGCAACGCTGTTCGTGCTCATGACCCTGTTCGTCAACGCGCCGACGCTGCGGCCGTTGATGCGCTTCTTCCGGCTCAATGAGCTGGACGAGACCGACAGGGCCCTGCGCGACCGGGTGCTGCTGCTGTCCTGGGCGTCGGTGGCCACGCAGGTGCGCGACGTCGCCAAGGTTTATGGCGCCGACGCCGACCTGGCGCAGCGCCTGCCGCATCTGGAAGCCGGCCGCGCCGCCATGGCGGCACCGCACGCCGATGTCGCGCTGCCGCTCGACAAGCGTTTGGCCTATGGCCTGCGCACGCTGTGTGCCCGCGAGCGCGAACTCTATCTCGAGCAGTTCGAGCAGCAGACGATCTCGCGCCATATCGCCACCGTGCTGGTGGTCGCGGCCGACCGCCTGATCGACCAGGTCCAGACCGAAGGTGTCGCGGGTTATGCGCTGGCGCTACGCCAGGACGTCGTCGCCGACCGCGGCTTCCGCGTCGCCCTGTGGCTGCACCAGCGGTTCGGCTTTGAGCGGCCGCTGGCCAGCCGGCTGGCCGACCGGTTCGAGACGCTGCTGGTCGAGCGGGTGGTGCTGCACGAGTTGCGCACCTTCAACGGCGTAGAGGTCGCCGAGCTGCTGGGCGATGTCGTCGCCGGCAAGCTGAAGGCGCTGCTCGACGAGCGGCTGGACGGCATCGAAGGCGCGCTCAAGGCACTGTCGTTGCAGTATGGCGACTACGCCGACACCATCCGCACCCAGCACCTGCAGCGCGCCGCCATCCGGCTCGAGGCGGCGGAATATGATCGCCAGCGCAGCAACTCGGCGATCAGCCTGGAGGTCCACAACGACCTGCAGCGCGCACTCGACGAGCGTCGGACGGAGGCCGGCCGGCGCCCACCGCTGCGGCTGGGCCTGAAACTGGCGGCGATGATCGGGCGCGTGCCGCTGTTCGCGCGGCTCAACGCCGGTGAAGTGGCCGCCGTCGGCCGGCTGCTGCAGGCGCGCGTGGCGCTGCCCGGCCAGACGATCGTGGCGCGCGGCGAGCGCGGCGATGCGATGTATTTTATCGCCGCCGGTGTGGCCAGGGTGAAGCTGGCGATGGGCGACGTTGAACTGGGCGAAGGGGCCTTCTTCGGCGAAGTCGCGCTGCTGGAGAACAAGCCGCGCAACGCCGACGTGGTGGCGGTCGGCGTCTGTCATTTGCTGCAGCTGCGAGCCCGCGATTTCCGGCGACTTCTGGCGGAGCGACCGGACATGCGCAGTGAGATCGAAACGGTGGCGGCGCAGCGACGCGGCTGAGGCTGCCATGGCTTGGCGCGTCGATCGCGATCAGGCAGCAAAACCCGATATTTGCATCAAAAATGAGCACTCATCTATTGAGGTAAAATTCCGTTTGCCATCAAGGCCTTGGTTGGTACAAATGAGTTGCAATTCTGCAACACCTCCTTGCACCGAGGCGAAAATTTCATGACGGCGGCAAAGGTTGCAACGGCGTTGCTGGCGTGTGCCGTCGGCATGTCCTTCGTCTCGCAAGGGATGGCCCAGACGACGGTGTCGCTGCCGTCGACCCGCGGCCAAGACGGCGCCGAAGTCGACCCCGCCGAAGAATGCCACGGCGTCGCCCAAGGCGGTGGTGCGCTCGCCGCAGAAGGCGCAGGCGGCCTCCACGAGCGCCAAGCCGGCGGCCGCGGCCAAGGTGGCGGCGCCCAGGCCGGCCGCCCAGCAGCAACAGCAGGCGTCGGCATCGCCGCGCGTCTGGCGTCCCGTGGTGCGGACGACCAATGGTGGCCGGGCCATGAGCTCGCGGCCGCCATCGACTCTCCGCGGCACGCGCTACGGCGCCGTGCCGGTGATGAGCTCGCCTTACGCGCCGCCGCGCGAGAAACTGCCGCCGCCGGCGGATGACGGTAGCCCGCGGACGCTGTCGTTCCACAATCTGAACACCCAGGAATCGATCACCGTCACGTTCCGCCAGAACGGCCGCTACGTGCAGTCCGAACTCGATCGCCTGAACGCCTTCCTGCGCGATTCGCGCAACGGTGATCTGGTGCAGATGGACCCGCAGCTGTTCGACATCCTGTGGCAGGTCCGGCGGGTTCTGGGCACCGATGCGCCCTATCAGGTGCTGTCGGCCTACCGCTCGCCGGAGACGAACGCCTGGCTGGCGAGCGCCAGCCGCGGCGTGGCATGGGACAGCCTGCACATGCGCGGACAGGCGATTGATGTGCGGTTACCCGGCCGTACCCCCTACCAGATTCGCCAGGCGGCGTGGTCACTGAGCCAGGGCGGCGTCGGTTACTACGCGCGCTCGGGTTTCGTTCACATCGACACCGGGCCGGTACGTTACTGGTAACGACGTATCCGCCGCAGCGTTTCGCGAATTGGCAAAGGCCGGCGTCAGCCGGCCTTTTCGTTTGGGCGTTGCAGCAGGTCCGGCCGGTGACATGCCGCCGGACGTGCCTCGCCGCGATCCTTGCCTTGCGCCACCCGCCCGCCTGTAGTGAGGATTCGGGGAGGCTTGGCGCGGGTATGCCGCGCGGTCGGGGCGGGAGATTGGATGACGCACTCTGTCTGGCTGGAAGTCGCGCTGAACGGCCCGTGGTCGCGGCGGCGGCAACCCAATATCCCGGTGACGGCCGACGAGATCGTGGCCGACGCCATGGCTTGCGCCGAGGCCGGCGCGGCCATCGTGCACTTCCATGCCTACGATCCCGCAACCGGCCGGCAACGCGAAGACTACGACATCTATGCGCCGATCATCGCGCGTATCCGGGCCGCGGCTGATGTCGTGTGCTATCCGACCATTCCCTATGCCGGCAGTGTCGAGGCGCCGGCGTTCCTGACACCTACGGCGCGCTTCGCCGCAGTGGAAAAGCTGCTGCAAGCCGGCCTGATCGAATGGGCGGGAGTCGACCCGGGCTCGACCAACCTGGCGCACCGCGCCGCCATTGGCACCGGTGCGGCTGGCGTCGTCTATGCGAATCCCGAGAGCCATATCCGTCATGCCCTCGAGTTGGCGCGGCGCCACGGCGCGACGCCGTCATATGCGATCTACGAACCCGGCTTCCTGCGGCTCGGCGCGGCGCTGCACCGCGCCGTTGCCGGCACGCCGATTCCGGTCTACCGCTTCATGTTCTCGCGCGACATGCTGTTCGGCTTTCCGCCGACCGACTGGGCGCTGGAGGCCTATCTGCATCTGCTGGCCGACGAGGCGCCGGGTGCGCCGTGGATGGTGGCCGGGCTGGGCGTTGACATCGAACCGCTGATCGACATGACAGTCGCCCGCGGCGGTCATGTGCGCGTCGGTCTGGAAGATGCGCCATTGGGCAATGCCGCCACCAATCGCGCCCTGGTCGAGGCGGCCCGCCGACGGATCGAGGCGGCCGGCGGCACGCTGGCCGGCGCAGCTCATGTGCGGGCGGCATTGAAAGCCGCCTAGACGGGAGGCATCGATGACGGATCGCATCGAGGTCGTCGAAGGCGACATCACCAAACTCGATGTCGATGCCATCGTGAACGCCGCCAACGAATCCCTGCTGGGCGGCGGCGGCGTTGATGGTGCCATCCACCGCGCCGCCGGTCCTCAGCTGCTGGCCAAATGCCGCACGTTGGGCGGTTGCCTGACCGGGCAGGCGAAGATCACCGCCGGCTATCGCCTGAAGGCACGGCACGTCATTCACACGGTGGGGCCGGTATGGCATGGCGGCAGCGGTGCCGAGGCCGAGCTGCTGGCGTCGTGCTACCGCACGTCACTGGCGCTGGCTGACGCCCATGGGCTGCGCTCGATCGCCTTTCCGGCGATCAGCACCGGCGTCTACGGCTACCCCTGGGAGGCGGCGACCCGCATCGCGGTCGGCGAGGTCTCGAAGCATCTCCAGGCCGCTCGCGGGACGATTGAGCGCGTCATCTTCTGCTGCTTCGGTCGCGAGATGTTCGATCTGTACCAACGCGAACTCGCCGACACGCGGGACACGTAAGGGCGGCTATTGCCCGAACCGCGGATGGTCGACCGCGAGATACGCGGCCTCGGCGGGCGTATCGGAACGGCCCAACGCCGCGTTTCGGTGCGGGAAGCGGCCGAAGCGCACAATGATGTCGCGGTGCTGCACGGCGTATTTCAGGCCGTTGCGGCGGACCAGTCGGCTCACCAGGCCCATGAAGCGCCCCTGATCGCCGCGCGCTTCGCTGTGCTCGAACGGCAGGTACAGGAAAATGCGTTGGAAGACCGGCAGCCTCCGGTCGAAGCCGCGCGCGAGGGCCGCCATGGCGATTTGCCGGGCGCGGGCATCGCCGGCGAAGGCGCGGGCGCTGCCGCGAAAGGCGTTGCGGGTCATCTGATCGAGCAGCACGCAAAGCGCCAGGGCGCCGCGCGGCGTGCCGGCCAGATGGTTGTAGCGCCCGCGCAGGGCAAGATCGATCGCCGGTCCGAACCGACGGGCAATGTCGGCATCGAGGGCCGGCGTGCTGGTAAACCACTGTGCCCGCTGCCGGCCATGCGCGGGATGACCGGGCGGCAGGAACCAGTAGGCGAGAACGCGGCATGTGAGATCGGTCATGCGTATGGACTAGCAGGTGTCGGCCAGCAGGTATCAGAAATCGCAAGCCAGCGGATCAAAATGACGCGCCATCCGGCGCCCGGGCGGCGGCGAACGGGGTCGCGGCAAGCGGCTGTTCCGTCGGCCCGTGTCACCGATGATCAAAGACCGCCCCGACCGTCGCCGGCGGCCGAGCAGGCGGTGCCGCGCGATCGGCCACCTGCAGCATCCGGGCGGCTGTCGACGGGGCCCATCTGCGCATGATCGCGGCGACGGAAGATCGCCACAATCCTGCGCCATCCATGTTGGCGCATCGCGTCGATCGTCTCGGCGTTGTGATCGCAATTCCGGGCGCGGCGATGTTTGGACGCGTTGTTCGTGTCCGACTCACGATGTAGTTTCAGCGCGCGCCCCGCGCTGCAGAGGCCGCCCGTGTCCAGCCGCCGCCGTTTCATCGCTTCGAGCCTTGCCGCGACCCTCGTCGCCGGCGGCATGGCGCGCGCCCAGCCGGTGACGGAGCGGCATTTCCGGATCGGCGCCGGGCCGATCGGCGGAACCTATTTCCCGGTCGCCGGCATGATCGCCACGGTGATCAGCAATCCGCCCGGCGGCCGGCCGTGCGAAGTGGGCGGCAATTGCGGCTATCCCGGTCTCGTGGCCGACGTGCTGGCTACCCAGGGCTCGGTCGAGAACCTGCGCAAGATCGCCGACGGCGGCCTCGAGTCGGGCCTCGCGCAGGCCGACGTCGCGGCTGCCGCCTTCAAGGGCGAGGATGTCTTCGCGGGCCAGGCGCTGGGCGGTCTGCGCGCCATGGCGAACCTGTTTCCCGAAACGGTTCACATCGTCATCCGGCGCAATACCGGTCTGGAGAGCATCGCCGATCTGCGTGGTCGCGCGGTTTCGCTGGGCGAGCGGGAATCGGGGGCGCTCTCGATGTCGCAGCGGCTGCTGGCGGCCTATGGGCTGGGCCGGCGCGACATCGATGCGCTGTATCTGTCGCCGCAGGCCGCCAGTGCCCGTCTGCGGGAAGGCACGATCGACGCCTTCATCATGATCGCCGGCCAGCCCGTGCCGTTGCTGGCGGCCATGGCGCGGCAGTCGCCGATCGACCTGATGTCAGTGCCGGCCGACGTCGTCGAGCGGATGCGCCAGAGCGAGCCGTGGCTGGCGCCGACTGCAATCGCCGCCGGCGTCTACGACGGCGTCGGCGACCGCACGTCGGTGTCCGTCAACGCGCAGTGGCTGGTGGCGGAACAGGTCGAGTCGGACATCGTTTACGGTAGTCTGCGGGCGCTATTTCACCCCGCCATGCGTGCCCGGCTCGACCATGGCCATCCCAGCGCCGCCGCAATCCGCCTGGAGACGGCGATGGAGGGCCTCGCCGTGCCGCTGCACGACGGCGCCACCCGTTTCTACCGCGAGCGCGGTCTGATCAAGGACTGATACCCCCCGCGCCGGTTTGGGGGCGCGGCCGGTGTCGATCGGGGACGCTCAACGGAACTCGTACTCGGCCACCAGCCACGGCTCGTGTCGGGCCGCGTCGGACCACTCCTTCATGGCGGCGTGCTCCAGCAACGCCTCGCAGTAGCGTTGCGCCTGGGCATCGAGCTTGACGCCGTAGGTCTGGAAGCGCGTCGCGACCGGCGCGAACATGGCATCGGCGACGGTGAAGGTGCCGAACAGGAAACCGTCGTCGCGCGCCGCGGACCCGGCGAAGCGCTTGCGGCAATCGAGCCACATGCCGGCGATGCGTTGGGCCTGGCCAAGCACTTCCGGCGTGTGGCCGTGACCGGGGAACGAGGCCCGGATATTCATCGGCATCTCGCGGCGCAGATCGAGGAAGCCGGCGTGCATTTCCTGCGCCACCGAACGCGCCACGGCGCGCGCCGCGGCCGCTTCCGGCCATAGACCGGCCTGCGGTCGCAATTCGTTCAGATACTCGCCGATCGCCAGCGAATCCCAGATCGACAGCCCGCCATGCACCAGCACCGGCAGCAGGCCGGACGGCGAGTAGCGCGCGATCTGTGCCTTGGTGTCGGGTTCGTAGAGCCGCACCAGCACTTCGTCGAACTCGATGCCGGCGGCCTTGCAGATCAGCCATCCCCGCAGCGACCATGACGAGTAGTTCTTGTTGCCGATCACCAGCGTGAATTCACTCATCGCGTCCTCGTGTCGCTGGGCCCAACATTGGAATTGCCAGCGCGACCGATTCCCGACCATGCTGGAAGTTCATTGCCTAAGCATAACAACACGGAGGATACCGTGTCGCTGCCGTTCCTCGATCGCGCGCCCGCCGCTGTCCCGGTCGCGGTCGTCGCACCAAACGTCTGGCCGGCGTGGCTGAAGCGGCAATCAGCGACGGCGCGATCGTGGCTGCAGACGTCCGGCATCAGTGGCAAGCCCGGCGAGTTCGCGCTGCTGCCCGGCGACGAGGGACGCGCCGGTCTGGCGGTGCTCGTTCGGTCGGCGACACCGACGATGTGGGACTATGGCGCACTGGCGGGCAAATTGCCGGCCGGCGACTACTGTCTGGTCGGCGATACGGCACCGGTCTCGGCCGCCGATGCCTGCGTCGCCTTTGCTTTGGGGTCGTGGCGGTTCACGCGCTATCGCGAGGACCGCAAGCATCGGCCGCGGCTGGTGTGGCCGGCGAAGTGCGATCGCGGCGCGGTTGAGCGCGTTAGCGACGGCGTCTGCTTCGCACGCGACCTGATCACGACTCCGTCCAACGACATGGGCCCGGCCGAGCTGGCGGCGGCGGCGCGCCAGCTGGCCCGCCGGCACCGCGCGCGCTTCTCGGTGATCGCCGGCAACGAGCTGTTGCGCCGCAACTATCCGGTCATTCACGCCGTCGGCCGCGCCTCGACGCGCGCGCCGCGGCTCATCGATATCGTCTGGGGCCGTCCAAGCGCGCCCAAGATCACGCTGGTCGGCAAGGGTGTCTGCTTCGACTCCGGCGGACTGGACCTGAAGCCGGCCACCGGCATGCTGATGATGAAGAAGGACATGGGCGGCGCCGCAACCGTTCTGGCGGCGGCGTCCATGGTGATGGCGGCACGGCTGAACGTGCGCCTGCGGGTGCTGATACCGGCTGTGGAAAACAGCGTTTCGGGCAACGCCTTCCGGCCGCTCGACGTCATCCGTTCGCGCAAGGGCGTCACCGTTGAAATCGGCAACACCGACGCCGAGGGCCGCCTGATCCTATGCGATGCGCTCGCCGAGGCGGTGCGCGAGGAGCCGGCGATGATCATCGACGTGGCCACGCTCACCGGCGCGGCGCGCATGGCGCTGGGCCCCGACGTGCCGGCGCTGTTCTGCAACAACGATGGCCTGGCCAACGCCCTTCTCAAATCGTCCGACGACAACGAGGATCCGCTGTGGCGCATGCCGCTGTGGCGCGGCTACCGGCGGTTCCTGGAGAGCAAGGTGGCCGACATCAACAACGCCGGCCAGTCACCGATGGGCGGCGCTATCACGGCGGCGCTGTTCCTGCAGACCTTCGTGCCCGATTCCGTGCCGTGGGCGCATATCGACACCATGGCGTGGAACCAGAGCCAGCCCGGCCGCCCCGAAGGCGGCGAGGCGATGGGCGCGCGCGCCATCTACGGCATGCTGGCTTCGAAATACCCGGCGCGGCGCTGAACCGTCGCGGCAGTTCCGCCGCCGCGGGGCGTCAAGTCGGCCGATACGGCACGGCGCGGCGCTCGGCAACGGCGACGCGGCGCGTGCGCCAGAACGTGGCCACGGCCGCCAGCGTGCCGCGCACAACCTCGCCGAAGCCGAACAGCGCCATGCGCTCGCCGCGCAGCCCATAGACGACGGCCGCGGCCAGTCCCGGCGTCATCCGGCTGCCCCAGGCGAGCTGGTAGAGCAACAGGGCCAGCATGCGGTGAAGCGGCATGTATTCGAGATGGCCGAGGCTGGCGTTGTGTACGAGGTCGAACAGCGCGCCGCGGTCGATCTGGTTGCGCTGATCGGAATCGGGCCGCACCGAGGGATAGTGGTCGACCAGCACGGCGGGGTCATAGACCAGCGTCCAGCCGGCGCGGCGGATGGCGCCGCCGAACAGTGATTCGTTGGCAACCTGCGCGCCCGAGCCGCGCAGGCGCCGGTCGAAGCGGAGCGCGCCGATGGCGGCGCGTCGGAAGGCCATGCATACGCCTTTCAGCGCCTCGACCTCGCGGGCCGGGCCGAAGCCGGCATTGTGGTTGCCGTAGGTGCGGCCGTACCAGGTGCTGATGCCGACGCGCGGTTGCGGCGGCCAGTCGTCGCGGCGCTCGCCCATGAAGATGTGGTCGCGCCCGCCGACGCCGCCGACGCGGGCATTGACGGTGAAATGGCCGACGATGCGTTCGAGCCAGTCGGGATGCGGCGCGGCGTCGTCGTCGGTCATCGCCACCGCGTCGCCGACGGCGTGCTCCAGGCCGAGATTGAGCGCCGCCACGACGCCGGGTACGCCGACAACGTGCACCTGCATGGCCAGCCCCGTCGCGTCGTAGGCGGCGAGCATGGTTTCGGTCGCGGTGTCGGTGTCGCGGCGGATCACGTTGACGCGCGCGGCGGGCAGGCTCTGACGCTTGAGCGCATCGAGGCAGCGGCGCAGATCGTCAGGCCGCTTGTAGGTCGGCACGATGACCGTGATGTCCATGTCAGTAGCCGGCCGCCGGGTCGATCAGGTTGAGCAGCGGCCGGCCGGTGCGCAGACGACGCACGTTTTCGGCGACGCTCTCGGCCGCGGTGCGCGGATTGGTCGGACCGGCGATGTGCGGCGTTACCTTGACCTTGGGATGGCTCCAGAACGGGTGGTCTTGCGGTAGCGGCTCGACATGGAAAACGTCGAGCGCCGCGCCGGCGAGATGGCCGGCGTCGAGCGCCGCCAGCAGGTCGCGGTCGACCACGTGGCCGCCGCGCGCCATGTTGACGAAAAAGGCGCCGCGCGGCATGCGCGCAAACGCGCGGGCATCCAGCAGGCCGGCGGTCTGCGCCGTCATGGGCAGCACGTCGACCAGCACGTCGCTCCGGCGCAGCACGTCCTCGAGGCCGTCACGACCGTGGTGGCAGTCGATGCCGTCGATGCGGCGCGGCGAGCGGCTCCAGCCCGCGGTCGGAAAACCGAGGGCGGCAATCTTGCGCGCGGTGTTGGCGCCGATCTCGCCCAGCCCGAGGACGCCGACACGTCGCAGCGCCGTGTCGGTGAACGGCACTTCGTGCCACTGGCGTGAGCGCTGCTGCGCGGCGTAGGCATCCATGTCGCGGTGATGGTGCAACAGCCAGTAGATTGCGTATTCGGCCATCTGCCCGACCAGGCCGGGATCGATGATGCGTACGATGGGCACGCCGGCAGGCAATTCGGGATCGACCAGCAGGTGATCGACACCCATGCCGGTCGACACGATCAGCCGCAGGTTGGGTAGACGCGCCAGCACCCCCGGCGGCGGTTTCCAGGCCAGCGCGATGGCGATGTCGGCCGGGTCGCCGATGTCGGGCCAGGCGCGCAGGTCGATCGCCTCGCCCAGCGCCGCGCCCAGCCGCTGGCGCCAGCCGGCGGCGTCGCCGCCGCCCTGGGCATTGCTGATGTAGGCGAACGCCGCGGCCATCGACGCCGGACCAGTCCTCACTGCGCCACGATACCGGCGTCGGCGCCGATCGGTTCGAGGTTGAAGGCGGCCGCGATCAGCGCCTTGGTGTAGGGCGTCTGCGGCGCCTCGAAAATCTGCCGGGCCGAGCCGCGTTCGACGACCAGGCCGCCCTGCATGACCACGACCTCGTCGGCCAGCGCCCGCACGACCTTGAGGTCATGGCTGATGAAGAGGTAGGCCAGCTTGTGCCGCGTCTGCAGGTCGCGCAGCAGGTCGACGATCTGCGCCTGCACGCTCATGTCGAGCGCCGAGGTCGGCTCGTCGAGCACGACGAAGCGCGGCTTCAGCACCATGGCGCGGGCGATCGCGATGCGCTGGCGCTGGCCGCCGGAGAATTCGTGCGGGTAGCGGTCGCGCATTCCGGGGTCGAGGCCGACCTCGCTCAGCACCGAGTCGACCAGATCGCGCCGCTCCTGGGCGTCGCGGGCGATGCCGTGCACGTCCAGGCCTTCGCCGACGATCTGCTCGACCGACATGCGCGGGCTGAGCGAGCCGTAGGGGTCCTGGAAGACGATCTGCATCTCCCTGCGCAGCGGCCGCAAGTCGCGCGCCGGCAGGTCGCGCAGGTCTCGGCCGTCGAAGCGGATCGCACCCTGGCTCTGCTCCAGCCGCAGCAAGGCGAGGCCGAGCGTCGTCTTGCCCGAGCCGCTCTCGCCGACGATGCCCACGGTGTGGCCGCTGCGCAGCTCCAGCGAAACGCCGTCGACCGCCTTGATGTGGCCGACGGTGCGGCGAAACACGCCGCGCTTGATCGGAAAATGCACCTTCACGTCGTCGGCAGCCATCACCACGGGCGCGGAGGGATCGCGCTCGCCCGGCTTGCCCTTGGGTTCGGCCGACAGCAGGTGCTTGGTGTAGGTGTGCGAGGGCGTGTCGAAGACCTCCTCGACCGGACCATGCTCGACGATCCGGCCGTCGTTCATCACGCAGACCCGGTCGGCCATCTTGCGCACGATGCCGAGGTCATGGGTGATGAACAGCAGCGCCATGCCGTAGCGCTTCTGCAGCGTCTTCAGCAGCGTCAGGATCTGCGCCTGGATGGTGACGTCGAGCGCCGTGGTCGGCTCGTCGGCGATCAGCAGGTCGGGCTCGTTGGCCAGCGCCATGGCGATCATGACGCGCTGGCGCTGGCCGCCCGACAGCTGGTGCGGATAGGCATCGAGTCGCCTGGCGGCTTCCGGGATGCCCACCTGGCTGAGCAGTTCCAGCGTGCGGGTGCGCGCCGCGTCGCGGGTGAGGCCCTTGTGCAACAGCAGCGTCTCGCTGACTTGTCGCTCGATGGTGTGCAGCGGATTCAGCGAGGTCATCGGCTCCTGGAAGATCATGGCGATGCGATCGCCGCGCACGGCGCGCAGCGCGTCGGCCGGCGCATCGATGAGTTCCTGGCCGCGGAAACGAATGCTGCCGCTGGGATGCCGCGCCATCGGGTAGGGCAGCAATTGCAGCACCGACAGTGCCGTCACCGACTTGCCCGAACCCGATTCGCCGACCAGCGCCAGGGTCTCGCCGCGATCGATGCTGAACGACGCCTTGCGCACGGCATGCACGGCGGCCGGACCGCTGCCGAAATCGACGCTGAGGTCGCGGACCTCGAGCAGTGGTCCCTGATGGGAGTCGATACGGGCGTCGGCGGCAGGCATCAGGCCACGATCTTGCGGGGGTCGAAGGCGTCGCGCACGGCTTCGCCGATGAATACCAGCAAACTCAGCATGATGGCGATGACGAAAAAGCCGGTCAGGGCGAGCCAGGGGGCGTTGAGGTTGTTCTTGCCCTGCAGCAGCAGTTCGCCCAGGGATGGCGAGCCGGGCGGCAGGCCGAAACCGAGGAAATCCAGGGATGTCAGGGTGGTGACCGAACCGGCGAGGATGAAGGGCAGGAACGTCAGGGACGACACCATCGCATTGGGCAGGATGTGGCGGAACATCAGCTTGATGTTCGACACGCCCAGTGCCCGGGCGGCGCGCACATAGTCAAAATTGCGGGCGCGCAGGAATTCGGCGCGCACCAGCCCGACCAGCGCCATCCAGCTGAACAGCAGCATGATAGCCAGCAGGGTCCAGAAGCTCGGGGTGATGATGCTGGCCAGGATGATCAACAGATACAGCACCGGCAGGCTCGACCATATCTCCATGAAGCGCTGGAACAGCAGATCGACCACGCCACCGAAATAGCCCTGCAGGGCCCCCGCGGCGACGCCAATGACGGAGCTCAGGACCGTGAGGATCAGGCCGAACAGGACCGAGATGCGAAAGCCGTAGATCAGCCGCGCCATGACGTCGCGCGCCTGGTCGTCGGTACCCAGCCAATTGCTGCCTGACGGCGGCTTGAGCGCCGTCAGGCCGGTGCCGCGCACGACCGTGCTGTAGCTGTAGGGGATTGGCGGCCACAGTATCCAGCCCTTGTCCGCAATCAGTTTGGCAACGACCGGGTCGCGATAGTCGGCCTCGGTGACGAACTCGCCGCCGAATGTCGTCTCGGGATAAGTCCGGAACACCGGCATGTAGAAAGCGCCGTCGTAGCGGACAAGGAACGGCCGGTCGTTGGCGATGACTTCGGCGAACAGCGACAGGCCGAAGAGAATGCCGAAGATCACCAGCGACCACAGGCCGCGCCGGTTGCTCCGAAACAGCGCCAGCCGTCGGCGATTGAGCGGCGACAGCTTCACGTGGTTCGAGCCTCGAAGTCGATGCGCGGATCGACCACGACGTACATCAGGTCGCCGAGGATGCCCATCAGAAGTCCCAGCAGGCCGAAGACCCAGAGCGTGCCGAACATGACCGGGTAGTCGCGGTAGATGGCGGCCTCGAATCCCAGCAGTCCGAGGCCGTCGAGCGAGAAAATCACTTCGATCAGCAGCGAGCTCGTGAACAGGATCGAGACGAACGCGCTGGGGAAGCCGGCAATGATGATCAGCATGGCATTGCGGAACACGTGGCGGTACAGCACATGCCTTTCGCTGAGACCCTTGGCGCGGGCCGTCTGGACATACTGCTTGTTGATCTCGTCGAGGAAGGAATTCTTGGTCAGCAGGGTCAGTGTCGCAAAACCCCCGATCACCATGGCGATGATCGGCAGCGCCATGTGCCAGAAATAGTCGGCGATCCTGGCGCCCCACGACAGCTCGGACCAGTTGTCCGAAACCAGACCCCGCAACGGGAAGATCTTCCAGTAGCTGCCGCCGGCGAACAGCACCACCAGCAGCAGCGCGAACAGAAAGCCAGGTACGGCGTTGCCCACGACCACGATTGACGATGACGCGACGTCGAAGCGCGAGCCGTCGCGCACCGCCTTGGCAACGCCCAGGGGAATCGAGATCAGGTAGACCAGCAGCGTGGTCCAAAGGCCCAGCGAGATCGACACGGGCATCTTGGAGATCACGAGGTCGACAACGCGGGCGTTGCGGAAGAAGCTCTCGCCGAGGTCGAAGACCACGTAGTTCCTGAGCATCACATAGAAGCGCTCGTGGATCGGCCGATCGAATCCGTACTGCTTCTCTATGCGCTGGATGAGCTCGCGCGGCAGCCCCTGCGCACCCCTGTACGTGCTGCCCGAGCTGGCGCTTTCCCCGCCGCTGCTGCGGCCGAGCTCGCTGCCCGAACCGGACAGGCGCGACGTCGCATCGCCGGCCGTGCCCTGGATCTGCGCCAGCACCTGTTCCACTGGCCCGCCCGGCGCCGCCTGGATGATGAAGAAGTTGATGACCATGATGCCGAGCAGGGTCGGCACCACGAGCAGAAGGCGACGCAGGATGTAGGCGAGCATGTCGTGGACGAGGATGCTGTCCGGTTATTTCTTGTCGGAAGCCGGGTTCGGCAGCGCTCGGTCCTTCGCGGTGTCGATCCACCAGGTGTCGACGGCGACCGGGTTGTACTTGGCAAGCGTCGCCGGCCGCGCGAATTTGTTCCAGTACGCCACCCAGGACCGACCGAGGTGCCAGGCCGGCACGACGTAGTGTCCCCATAGCAGCACCCGGTCGAGAGCGCGGCAAGCGACGATGAGTGCCGGCCGGTCGGGGGCGGCAATGATGAGATCGACGAGCTTGTCGACGGCGGAATTCTTGATGCCGATGGTATTGCGGCTGCCATTCCTGTCGGCGGCCGCCGATCCCCAGAAGTCGCGCTGCTCGTTGCCCGGCGACAGCGACTGGCCGAAACCCTCTGACATCACGTCGAAGTCGAACGTATCGCTGCGCTCCTTGAATTGCGCTGTGTCGACGGTGCGTATGTTCATCTCGACGCCGATGCGCTGCAGGTTCTGCTTGTAGGGCAGCACGATCCGCTCGAAGACGGCGTTGTCCAGCAGCATCTCGAATGCCAGCGGCTTGCCGCTCGCCGTATTGACCATCTTGCCGTCCTTGACGTCATAGCCCGCGGCCTTGAGCAACGCGATCGACTGGCGCGCAAGGTCCCTGACGTTGCCCGAGCCGTCGGTGACGGGCAGCTTGAATTCCTGCTTGAAGACCTCGTCGGGAACGGCGCCGGGGAACTGGACGCGCAACGGCTCGAGGATCGCAAGCTCTTGTGTCGACGGCAGGCCCGAGGATGCCAGCTCCGAGTTGCTGAAAAAGCTGGTGTTGCGCGTGTAGAAGCCGTGGAACAGGTTCTTGTTCGACCATTCGAAGTCGAACATGGTGGCGACCGCCTGCCGCACGCGACGGTCCTTGAACATGTCGCGCCGCGTGTTGAACGCGAAGCACTGCATGCCGGCTGGACGCTCGTGTTTGAGGTCTTCGCGCTTGACGGCGCCGGACTTCACTGCCGGGAAGTCATAGCCCGTGGCCCAGTTGCGCGCTGTGTTCTCGGCGCGCAGGTCGATGTTGCCCGCCTTGAAGGCCTCGAACAGCACGGTTGCATCACGGTAGTAGTCGTAGCGTATCGTGTCGAAGTTGTAGCGTCCGCGGTTGATCCACAGGTCCCTGGCCCACCAGTCCTCGACGCGCCGGTAGGTGATCTGGCGGCCGGGCTCGAATGACTCGACCTTGTAGGGCCCGCTTCCCAGCGGCGCTTCCAGCGTCGTTTTTTCGAAGTCGCGCGCCGCCCACCAGTGCTTGGGCAATACCGACATCTGGCCCATGATGACCGGCAGTTCGCGGTTGTTGGCTGAGCGAAAGGCAAACCGCACTTTCCGTTCACCCAGCACCTCGGCCTTCAGCACGTCGTGATAGTAGAAAGCGTAGAAGGGCAGGCCCTTCTCCTTGAGAATCTCGAACGAAAACACGACGTCCTCGGCGGTCACCGGCCGGCCATCGTGCCAGCGCGCTTCCGGCCGCAGGTTGAACGTCACCTCGCTGCGGTTCTCGGGGTATTCGATGGATTCGGCGAGCAGGCCGTATTCGCTGGCCGCTTCGTCGAAGGTTGACTCGGTCAGCGCCTCGAACAGCTGACCGATGCCGGCGGCCTTGTTGCCCTTGAGGATGAACGGATTGAGCGAATCGAAGGTCCCCTGCGCGCCGTAGCGCACCATGCCGCCCTTAGGGGCGTCGGGATTGGCGTAAGCCAGATGCTTGGCGTCGGCCGGATAGCCGGGCTGGCCGTGGATCGCGATGCCGTGCGAGACGATGGTCTTGCCGCCGTCCTGCGCCATTGCGAGGCGGGGCAGAGCCGTCGTTGCGGCGAGGCCGGAGAGAAGGACGCGGCGTCGGATGCCGGTCGGTACCATGCGTGCAGCCTCCTGAAGCGCTGCCATCAACCTACGGCGTCAATATGGTGAAACCAAGAGGGCGGCGGGTCACGAACGGGTCAGTGGGACAGCCTAATCGCGGGCGGCCGGTCACCCCAGCCCTTTTCGCCGGCGTCCGGCAACCTCGCCGCCGGCCAGAACCGCCAGCGCCGCGGCGTGCGCCATCCTGTCGCCGGCGGCCAGCACGGTGCCGTCCGAATCGCGGTCGAGCGGCTGGCCGCGCCAGTCGGTGATCAGGCCACCGGCGCCCTCGATGACCGGCACCAGGGCGCAGAAATCGTGCAGCTTGAGACTGGCCTCGACCACGAGGTCGACGAGGCCGGACGCCAGCAGGCCATAGGCGTAGCAATCGCCGCCCCAGCGGAACAGCTTGACGCTTTCGGCCAGCGCGCGGTGCGGTCGCTCGAAGTCGCCGGGGAACATCAGCGGCGCGGTCGAGTACATGTAGGCCTTGGCCAGCGCATCGCAGGCGCGGGTCGCGATCGCCGAGCCATTGAACGTGCTGCGCCGGCCGGAAACGCCCAGCCAGCGCTCTTGCAGAATCGGCTGGTCGATCACGCCCAACACCGGCCGGCCGCGGTAGAGCAGCGCGATCAGGGTACCGAACACCGGCATGCCGGTGATGAACGCCTTGGTGCCGTCGATCGGATCGAGCACCCAGACCCAGTTGGCATCCATGCGCTCGCTGCCGTGCTCTTCGCCCCAGATGCCGTGGTCGGGGACCTCGCGGTCCAGGATGGCGCGCATGACCGTCTCGGCCTCGCGGTCGGCGACGGTGACCGGCGACGTGTCGGGCTTGTCGTCGACGCCGACGGGCGTGCGGAAATAGCGGCGCACGACCGGCCGGGCAGCATCGGCCAGCCGCTGGGCGAGATCGACGTAGAGGTCTGGAATGGACGGCAAGCTGCTCATCGGCCGGCACCCTGTCTACCACAGCCCAAACGACAACGGGGCGGCCTCGGCCGCCCCGCGCGGTGACGTCCGGGACAAGCCTATTTCAGGCTCTTGATGAAGGCGATGATGTCGCCGCGCTCCTTGTCGTTGGGTACGCCGGCGAACGCCATCTTGGTGCCCTTCACGAAGTTGGCCGGCTTGTAGAGAAACTCGTTGAGGTCCTCATCGGTCCATTCGCCGCCCTTGCCCTTCATGCCCGTCGAGTAGCTGAAGCCGTCCAGATGGGCCTTCTTGCCGCCGGCGACACCGAACAGGTTGGGACCGACCTTGTTGGCGCCGCCCTTGTCCGGCGTGTGGCATGTCGCGCACCGCTTCTCGAACGCCACCTTGCCGGCCGCCGCGTCGGTTCCTGTGGCCGGCGGCACCTTGGCGGGCGCGGCTTCGGTCGGC
>JAHCJT010000079.1 GCA_026126245.1 Alphaproteobacteria bacterium | reverse complement strand
TGGCGGCGGGGCGACTGGCGGCTGGCCGTAACCGCCAGACGGCGGTGGCGGCGCGACGGGTGGCTGGCCATAGCCGCCAGAGGGCGGCGGCGCACCCGGCGGCTGGCCGTAGCCGCCCGCTGGCGGCGGCGGTGCGACCGGCGGTTGACCGTAGCCACCGGCACCCGGTGGCGGGACCGGCGGCTGCCCGAAGCCGCCTGGACCAGCACCCGGCGGCGGGACTGGTGGCTGGCCATACGGCTGCTGCGGCGGGTAACCCGGCGGCTGGCCGGGGCCCTGCGGCGGGTAGCCGGGTGGCGGCGCCGGATAGCCGGGTTGCTGCGGATAGCCGCCCTGCGGCGGGTAGCCGGCAGCCGGTGGATAGCCCGCTGGCGGCGGGTAGCCGGCACCGTAGGCGCCCGGCGCGCCACCGGTGGCCGGCGCCAGACCGGGGATGCCGCCGCCGAACGGCACTTTGCCGCCATCGCGCGGCCATTGCACGAAGGCGAAGGCGTACAACAGCGCAAGCTGGACCAGCTGCACCAGGATGCCGACCAGCGGGATCAGGCCGAGGATGAAACCGCCGACGCCGATGGCCAGCGCGTACCAGCCGGGATAGCCGGCCTTCTCGATGATGCGCCAGGTCAGCCAGATGCCCAGCGCCATGAAGATCAGCGAGATCAGCAACCCGCCGACAAATCCGCCGCCGTAGCCCATCACCGGCCTCCCTGCACCTGGCGCATCAGGTCCTGCACCGTCGAGGTGCGACCCGACTCGCCGGCCGGCCATTTCGAGAACGCGAGGATCGCCATGATGATCAGGGTGCCCAGGCCGAGGATCAGGTTGAGCAGCGTCAGATAGGGCGAGAAGCCGGCCCGCTTCAGGATGAACCAGAAGGGAACCGCCACCACCGCCACGCCGATCAGATAGAAGACAAAGAACAACGCCCCCAGGCCAGCCCACATGCCGCCCATTTCTCCCATACCGACCTCCCTCGCCCGGGCGCCGCGTGCGCGTCGCTCAGAGCGTTGCAATGGCCTCGATCTCGACCCGTGCGTCGCGCGGCAGGCGCGCCACCTGCACCGTACTGCGTGCCGGCGCGGGCTCTGCAAAATACGTGGCGTAGATGCCGTTCATCGCCTGAAAGTCGCCCATGTCGGCCAGGAATACTGTGGTCTTCACGACTTTCGCCAGCTCGCTGCCGGCCGCGGCGAGCACCGCCTGCAGATTGCGCAGGACCTGGTGCGTCTGCGCCTCGACCGTATCGCCGGCGAACTGGCCTGTTTTGGCATCGAGGGCGATCTGGCCGGAGCAATACACCATGCCCCCGGCCACGATCGCCTGCGAATAGGGGCCCAGCGCCGCCGGCGCCGCGTCGGATTGGACTTTCTGCCTGCTCATGCGGCCCTCGAATGGGGCCTGAACGTCGCATGAGCGTATGCTCTCAGGCAAGCGCCAGCGCGCGGTTTCACCATGGGCAGGCCGGCTTGACTTCACCTGCCCCCCTCACCATTATCCGCGCCGCTTTCGGGCGGGGGGCTGTAGCTCAGCTGGGAGAGCGCCTCGTTCGCAATGAGGAGGTCAGGGGTTCGATCCCCCTCAGCTCCACCAACCGCCCCGAGTCGACGGCGACGGCGCCCCTGTGGCGCCGTTTGTCGTTGCGCAGCGGGAACCGGCGCACCCCCGGCGTTGCTCTGGATCAAGGCATCGGCGCCGCCGCCTGCGCAAGCTGTCGCGCGGGATTGCCGGCCCAGCCTATCGGTTGCGATAGGAACCGGTGGAGGAAGCGCGCATGTCCCGGTCCGAGCCGCTCCACGACATCGCCCATCTCGGCAATGTCGAGTTGCTGACGCCCAAGCCCGAGCAGAGCCTGTGGTACTTCCGCGACGTGCTGGGCATGGAAGTCGTGCATTCGACCGGCGCGTCGGCCTATCTGCGGGCCTATGGCGACTACGCCACCACGACCCTGAAGCTCACAGCCGCGCCGCGCCCCGGAGTCGGCTGTATCGCCTGGCGCGCGACCAGCCCGGCGGCGCTGGAGCGGCGCGCCGCGGCGATCGAGGCGGCAGGTCTGGGCGTCGGCTGGACCAATGGCGATTTCGGTCGCGGCCGTTCGTACCGCTGCCACGATCCCGACGGCCACGTGATGGAGATCTACTACGAGGAGCAGAAATACGTCGCACCCGCCGACAAGCGCTCGACCCTGAAGAACCTGCCGCAGAAATATCCCGGCCGCGGCGTCGGCGTGCGACGCGTGGATCACCTGGCATTGCTTGCCCGCGACGTTGCCGCCAACCGCACGTTCGCGCAGGAGCTGCTCGGTTTTCAGCTGCGCGAGCAGGTGCGCTTCGACAATGGCGCGACCGAGGTCGGCTCGTGGATGAGCCCGACGGCCGTGCATCACCAGCTCGCCTACGTGGTCGACGTCAAGGGCGGCAGCGGTCGTCTGCACCACTTCTCGCTGTGGGTCGACAACCGCGAAGACGTGCTGCGGGCCGCAGACATCCTGATCGAGCATGGCATCTTCGTCGAAGCCGGCCCGTCGAAGCACAACAACTCGCAGGGCTTCTACCTCTATTCCTACGAGCCCGGCGGCAATCGCGTCGAAATCTATGCCGGCAGCTATCTCGTCATGGCGCCCGACTGGGAGCCCGTGATCTGGAACGAGGAGGAGCGCGGCACCGGTGTCTACTGGGGCGCCGAGCTGCCGGAAAGCTTCCTCACCTACGCTACCCCCGACGTCGACGCGCCGCCGCCCGACCCCGCCGTCAAGGTGCCAACGTTCCCGGTGTTTTTCTGACGCAAGCTGCCGGCAGCGATACCGCGCGCCGCTGCACGATGTGGCATTGCCGACGGCGCGCACGCGGTCGCGCGCCGTCGACACGCGCCGGCCGGCCGCCCGCCGATGTGCGGCCGCTCGGCGTTGCTATGTTCCACGCGGTCCGGATCCGTGGCGGCTACGGGACCACGCGGATGTGCGCCACCGGTCGGGCCGGTCGCGGCAATCCAGCCTGCGCGCACGGCGCGGCCGCCGCGCTCGACGTCGTGGCATAGCGGCGCAACGTACTCTCGCCGTGGTCGTTGACCGGCTTGCGGAAGGCCGGCACCCGCAGGTCGAGCAACGCATTGCGCACGATGTCCAGCGCCGGCGCGGCGGGCTTGTCGCGATGCTCGACCAGCGCCAGGGTGCAGGGAATCGGCGGATCCAGTGGCCGCACGACGACGTCGGGCATCTCCGGCGCAATCGCGGCGTCCGGCACCATCGACATGCCCAGGCCCAGACCGACGACGGTCTTCATCGCCTCGACCGTGCCCATGTGCATGGGCGTATGCGGCAGCGGCAGGTGTTCCGCCAGCCAGCCCATGATCAGTTTGTTGACTGCGCCGCGGCCGTGCTCGAGCACCAGCGGATGCTGCGCCGCATAGGCCGGCGTCACCACGTCGGGGATCTCCGGTGTCCCGGCCGGCAGGATGGCGACCAGATTCTCCGGCCGCAGCGGCGTGATCCGCAGGCGCGGATCGTCGACCGGCAGGGTGACGAGGCCAAGGTCGATGGTGTTCTGGATGACGCCCTCGACGGTGTCGCAGGTCGCCATGTTGGTGATCAGCAGCTCGATATCGGGGCGATCCTGGCGCAGGCGACGCAGGATCGGCGGCAGCGCATAGGTCAGCGCCGTCAGCGTCGTGCCGATGTGCACGCGACCGATCCATCCCTGGCGGAATCCGCGCATCGCCGCCTCCGCCGACTCGCAGTCGCGCAGGATGCGGCGGCCGTGCTCGACCAGGGCGCGGCCCGGCGCGGTAGCGTGCGTCCGCCCGGCGATACGTTCGACGAGCTGCACGCCGAAGCGCAGCTCCAGTTCGCGGATTTGCAGACTGACCGCCGGCTGCGTCAGGTTGAGCTGACGCGCCGCCGCCGAGAAGCTGCCCAGCTCGATCACTT
Source organism: Alphaproteobacteria bacterium (assembly GCA_026126245.1). Taxonomy (GTDB): domain Bacteria; phylum Pseudomonadota; class Alphaproteobacteria; order Reyranellales; family Reyranellaceae; genus Vineibacter. The sequence goes on along the minus strand of JAHCJT010000079.1, from coordinate 13,639 downwards.
CGGTCAGGGTCCGCAATTGGTCGAGGTTCAGACTACGCATCTCAAAGCACTCCTTATCGGATCGATCAGAAGAAAAAATGACCGGTGGCAGATGCACCGCGATAGACACGCGCCTCCAATGGTGACGGGTTAGATACGTGACGGTCCGCGTTCGCACACATCGTCGTGCTGTGGCATGCCTCGACGCTTCGACGCGATCCGACGCGGGCTGGGCAAACGGTGCGACCCGCCGACACCATGTCCCGCTGGCCGTTGCGCTGCGCGATCACGAACCGAGGTGTGATCGCCGACCGGACCGGCGCACCCAGGCGCGCCGGTGAAACTCTTGCTGCAGCCGATCGACCGCCACTGCGTGCTCTGCGCCGGCAGTGGCGCGGTCCGGCATTGCCTTGCCGCCCGGAATGCGCCATTCGGCCTGCACCGCCCGGGCGTACCGTCACGCTTTGGCGACGACGATCTCCGCATATGCGGACGGCACCCGCATCGAGCCGTCGGTCGCGGTATTGAAACGCGCGATCGTAGCACGCAGGTCGTCGGCGAGCGCCGCCTGGCCGGCCGCGTCGAGCGCAAGGAACGCCTTGTGGATGGGGCCGTAGAAATTGCGGAACACGTCCATGAAGTGATCGGACGAGCGGTAGCGGAAAACGAACATCTTGTTGTCGATGTCGATGCGCCGCGCGTGCGGCCCGAAGGTCTGCCTGATCCAGTCATCGGTGCCCCACAGCGCCGGCGATTTCACGCCCTGCGGCGGCGCAACGTGCTTGCCAAGCGTCTTGAATACCTGGCCGATGAAGCCATCCGGCGTCCAGTTCGCCATGCCAATGGCGCCGCCGGCACGACAAACACGCAACAACTCGCTGGCCGCCATCGTCTGGTTGGGTGCGAACATGACGCCGAACGTCGAGACCACCGCGTCGAATTCGCCGGCGTCGAACGGCAACCGCTCGGCATCGGCAACGCGATACGTCACGCTCAGCGCCTCGGCCTCGGCGCGGGCCCGGCCACGCGCCAACAGCGCATCAACGTAGTCCGTCGAGGTCACGTTGCACCATCGGCGGGCGAACGCGAGCGTCGCGTTGCCGTTGCCGGCGGCGACATCGAGTACGCTGGATCCCGGTTTCAGATCCATGCTTTCCGCCAGGCTTTCGCCGACGATCTGCAGCGTGGTGCCGATCTTGGCATAGTCGCCCGATGCCCAAGCCGCGTTCTGCTTGCTCTTGATGGCCGCATAGTCGGGTGCCGAGGCTTCTAGAGTCATGGCCGTCATGTTTTCCTCTTCGATTGTTGAGTCGGTGTGCCGCGCAGCCGCGCGGTCCCGAGATGAAATGCCGATCAGTTCAGCTAACACTCACTTGCCGGTCCTATTCCGGCACAACCTCGCCGGAACCGCCGAACTCGGCCGGAAAGTCCTTGAGCTTGGGCAGGCCGTCGCGCATCGGCAGGACGGTTTCGGCGTAGTTGACGTGCACCTGCGCCGCGAACGGCAGATCCGGCAGCGTTGCGGCGAAGACGTCGACCATTTTCAGCGGCGGATGCACCGTCATGAGATGGCCGCCGCACAACCGGCAGTACTGGCGATGGCTGAGGTCGGTCTTCTTGTAGGTGGCGACGTGCTCGGCGCCCTTGGTCACTTCCACCGCCTGCGGCGACCAGAGGGAAAAGGCGTTTACCGGACCGCCGGACCACGACCGGCACGACCGGCAGTGGCAGTAGCCCATGGCATTGGGCTGGCCGGTCACGCGAATCTGGACAGCGCCGCAAAAACACGCGCCCACGTACGAGTCGCTCATTGTCCGTCTCCTCAACTGTGCATTGTCAACCATGACGCCCGACCGCGCCGGACTGTGACGTCGACCGGCAACCCGACCGACTCCGACTGGAACGTGGTGCCCATACCGCCGGCGATCGCAGTGTCGTCCGGCATGCCGGTCACCGGGGTCTCCCGGCTTTCTCGAAGTGAGCAGCCAACCGGCCGCTCCGACCTCGCGCGGATCGGGTACAATTCCAATATTGTGTTCGGCGCGTCGCCGCGCTTGAACGCAGTCTGGAGATTGGCCCGGGATTGCGTGGGGATTGCCCGGTGAACCTGCAGTCTCCTGCTGCGCCGGCCGCGCCGCGACCGGACTAGGCTTGCCATGTGACGGTATCCGAGGACTTGATGCGCTACCGGTTCGATGACTTCGAGGTCGACACCGACAGATACGAGATCCGTCGCAGCGGTGCCGTGCAGCCAGTCGAGCCGCTGGTTTTCGATCTCGTCGTGTTTTTCGCCCGCAACCCCGGCCGAATCGTCGGTCGCGAGGAGATCATCGACAATGTCTGGCAGGGACGCGTGGTATCGGACGCCACGATCTCGAGCTGCGTGAAATCGGCCCGCCGGGCGCTGGGCGACAGCGGCGACAACCAGAGCTACATCCGTACCGTGCGCGGCCGCGGTTTCGAGTTCAAAGGCCAGATCACGATTCTGGACGGCGCGTCGCTCAACGGTGCCGCGACGGGCCGCCTGGCAACGCCCGATGTGGCACGCGCCGCCGGCTCCGATTCCAAGCCGGTCCTTGCCGTTCTTCCGCTCGCCAATCTCAGCGCCGAGGTCGACGAATATTTCGCCGACGGGCTGACCGAGGACATCATCACCAACCTGTCGCGGTTTCGCGACCTGCACGTCATCGCCGGCGCCTCAACGTTCCAATTCAAGGGACGGGCGTTCGATCTGGCGGAACTGCGCGCCCGGCTGAACGCCGGCTACGTCGTGCAGGGCAGCGTGCGGCGTGCCGCCGGCCAGGTGCGTATCACCGTGCAGCTGATCGACAGCACCAGCGGCGTCCAGCTCTGGGGCGACCGCTACGACCGCGAGATGGGCGACATTTTCGAGCTGCAGGATGAAGTGACGCGCATGATCGCCGCGACACTAGGCGTCAAGGTGCAGGACGTCGCGCTGCAGCGCGCGCTGACCAAAAGTCCGACGGAGCTCGACGCCTACGATTGCCTTCTGCGGGCGCGGCGCTACACCGGGATCCTCAGCCCGGAAATGCATGCCGAAGCACGCGACCTGCTGGAAAGGGCCGTCGAACTCGATCCGCTGTCGGCCGACGCGCACGCGCTGCTGGCCAACGTCTATCTCGCCGAACATCGCTTCGACATGAACCCGCGTCCCAACCCGATCGGTCGCGCACTGGTCCATGCGCTGGCGGCGACGCGGCTCGATCCGCAAAACGCCTATGCAAGGTGCTGGCTGGCGATCGTGCACTTCTTCCGCGGCGAGAACGACAAGTTCGAGGCTGAATCGCAGCTCGCCCTCAGCCTCAACCCCAGCGATCCCGAGACGCTGGCCGATGTCGGCCACTATCTGTCGTTCATGGGCGAGTTCGAGCGGGGCGTCGCGCTCTCCCGGCGGGCGCAGCAGCTCAATCCCCTGCACCCCAGCTGGTACCACTTCAGCTTCGCGCGCTATCACTACGCCAAGGGTGACTACGAAGGGGCGCTGGCGGACGTCCAGAAGGGTGGCATGCCGCACTTCTACTGGACGTACCTGTTGCGCGCAGCGGCCAAGGGACAGCTCGGCCATCCCGATGCCGCCGAGTCGCTGGCGCGGATCTACGACTTCAAGCCGGATTTCTCGGCGCGGGCCGAGTTGCGCAAGTGGAACGCGGCCGCGCACGACATGGAGCATATCCTGCAGGGCCTGCGTAAGGCGGGGCTGCGCGAATAGCGCCAACCGCCGCGGATCGTTGCCGCTGCCGCATCACGTCGCCTTTCGCCTATTCGCAATGTTGAGCCGCGCTGCCGCTTCGGGGCAGAATGCCGCATGCGCCTGCGTCCGCCCACCGCCCAGCGGCTTGGTCTTTCCGCTTCAGAGTACCGGACCCTGCAACGGCTACGTACGCCGGAGCGAATCCAGGATTTCGTGACATCGCTGCCGACCAATTTCGAGCTGCATGGCGACACCGCGCTGTCGGTGCGCCAGACGCTGCAGCAGGGTCATGCGCATTGCCTGGAAGGCGCCTTTGTGGCGGCCTGCGCGCTGTGGATCTGCGGCCAGCCGCCGCTGCTGATGGACATGCAGGCCGACGACACCGACGACGATCATGTCGTGGCGCTGTTCCGCAGCGACGGCCACTGGGGCGCCATCTCCAAGAGCAACCACGTCTGGCTGCGCTGGCGCGATCCGATCCACCGCACGCTGCGCGAGCTGGCGCTGTCGTATTTTCATGAGTACGTGCTGAAGGACCGCAAGACGCTGCGCACCTATTCGCGCGCCTACGACCTGCGCCGCATCAATCCCGGGCTGTGGGTCGGCCGCGACAGCAACTGCTTCGACGTCGCCGACTGGGTCGACGAGAGCCGCCACTACCGGTTGATCACGCCGACGCAGGCACGCCGCCTGCGCCGGCGCGACGCCATGGAAGTGAAGGCCGGGCGGTTGCTGGAATACGTCGCGCCCGACGCGCGCAGCGCCAACAAGTACTGACGCGCCGGCGCGTCAGCGCTTGGTCTTGCCCTGGTTCAGCGGCTGCTGCGGCGGCAGTACGCGCGCCTGGCAACGATGCGCGACCTGGTTCATCCGCTGCACGGCCGGCGACTGGTTGTTCTTGGCCTGCAGATCCCGCTCGGCCTGCATGACGGTTTCGATCGGGATGCTGGCCTGCGATTCCTGGACCACGCAGGTGCAGTACGACGGACACAGCCGCTCGCGTCCCTTATACAGCGGATTGCTCTGGCAGGAACTGAGGCACGAGTTCGTCCACTGGTTGGCGAATTGCGCCGGATAAGGCTGCTGCGCCTGCACCAGGCCGGCGCCGGCGACAACCAGCGCCACGGCCAACGGAACCGACCAGACTGACCTCATGCTGTCCTCCTCGGGTGGCAAGGCGATGTAGCCGCAACGCTCGGGGGCAATCGTGTCCATAGTGTGTCAACCCGCGCATCGAGTCACGCCACATCGCCGGCGGAACAGCGGTGCGCATGGCCGTGGACGTGACCGGGGCGGATGCGCGATCCTGTCATTCCACTGCAATGGGAGGGTCGCATGGCCGCCAGCCCCGCCGCCGCTACGCCACAGCGTACCGCCGAACAGCAGGCCGGCCTGCTGTGGAGCTACATCCGGGGCTTTCATGCCACGCACCTGATGGCGACCGGCATCGAAACCGGGATGCTCGCGGCCATTGACCGGCGCGGCGCGGCAACGCCAGCCGATATCGCCACCGAGCTCGGCCTGCACGCGCCCTATGTGACGACCTGGTGCCGCACGGCCTGCGCCTACGAGGTGCTCGATGCCGACGGCGGCGAGCGATTCCGGCTGGCGCCGTTCATGCGCGAGCTCCTGGTGAGCCGCGGCGATCCGCGCCATATCGGCGCCTATGTGTCAATCATGCAGCGCTATGGCGGCCCCGACCTGACCGACCATGCCCGACACTACCGCGGCGGCAGCGCCTTCACGTTCCAGGAGCACGGCCGCGATTTCTCGCAATTGGTGGCCGACACGACCGGCGGCCTGCAGACCTTCGTGGCGCGCCGGCTGCTGCCGGGCGTGGCCGACATCCGCACCCGGCTCGAGGCCGGTTGCCGCCTGCTCGATGTCGGTTGCGGCGCCGGCGGGCTGATGACGCGCATCGCGCAGGCCTGGCCGGCGGTGCGTTGCCATGGCGTCGACGTCGATCCGCATGGCATCGCCGCCGCCCGCCAGCGCATCTCCGAGGCCGGCCTGGCCGGCCGCGTGACGGTGGCGCAGGCCGCCGGCGAGTCGGCGCATGACGACGGCGGCTTCGACGTCGCCACGCTGTTCGAGGTGCTGCACGAGATCCCGGTGCCGGCTCGCCCGGGGGTGATGGCACAGACTTTCGCTGCGCTGAAGCCGGGCGGCATCCTGTTCATTGTCGACGAGACCTATCCCTCGAGCCACGCCGAACTGCGTCAGCCGGAATACGCCTTCTCTGTGCAGACGGCATACAACGAGCTGACCTGGGGAAACGTGGTGCCGACACGCGAGGAGCAGGACGCGTTGCTGACCGGCGCCGGATTTCGCGATATCGAGCGCACCCAGGTTGCCGGCATGTTCACCCAGATCATCGCCCACAAACCCTGACCTGCCCCTCGCGTTCATGGCTCATTCCGATCGTCTCGCCCTGCCGGCGCCGGCGCCAGGCACCGACCGGCATCTCGTCGTCCATCGCTTCGGCACGTCCGGCGCGCGCCCCAAGGTCTGGCTGCAGGCCGCGCTGCATGCCGACGAGCTGCCCGGCGTGCTGGTGCTGCAGCAGCTGATGACCCTACTGGACGCGGCCGAGCGCGCTGGCACGCTTCGCGGCGAGATCGCCGTCGTGCCAATCGCCAACCCGATCGGCCTGGCCCAGAATGTCGGCGGCCACCTTGTCGGTCGCTTTGCGCTCGACGGGGCCGGCAACTTCAACCGCGGCTTTGTCGATTTGCGCGCGACGCTGGCCGAGGCGGCAAAGAACCGGCTGACCGACGACGCCCGGGCCAACGTCAGCCTGATCCGCGGCGAGATCCTGCGGTTGCTGCACGCGCACGCCGCGTTCGAGGACAGCGAGGTGCTGAAGCTGACGTTGCAGCGCGGCGCGGCCGACGCCGACATCGCCCTCGACCTGCATTGCGATCTGCAGGCGCCGCTGCATCTCTACATCATGCCGCACCATGCCGTTGCCTTTGAGGAGCTGGCGGCACGATTGGCGGCCGCCGCCGTCCTGACCGCGACGGACTCCGGCGATGTGCCGTTTGATGAGAGCCTGACCGGGCCGTGGTGGCATCTGATCCGGTCCAGCCCCGACAAGCCGATTCCGCCCGACGCCTGTCTCGCCGCCACGGTCGAACTGCGCGGCGAGCGTGACATCGACGACGCGACGGCGGCGCACGACGCGGCGGCGCTGTTTGCGTGGCTGCAAAGCCGCGGCGCCATCGCCGGCACCCCGCCCGCCTCACCGCCGCCACTCTGCGCGCCGACGCCACTGGAGGGCGTTGACGTCGTGCGTGCACCGGCGGCCGGATTGTGGCTGCCGGCGGTGGAACCCGGTGCTCGCGTCGCCGCCGGCGACGCGGTCGGCACGGTCGTCGGCATCGGCGATCCGGTGCCCGACGCCCGCACCGTGTTGCGTTCCCGGGTGGCCGGCGTGCTGTTCGCGCGCATGATGCCCGGCCTGGTGCGGCCCGGTGATCGCGTCGCCAAGATCGCCGGAAGTGAGCCGCTGCCGGACCGCAAGGGCAAGCTGCTGGGCGATTGAGGTTGCCCCCTGTCGCGGCGAGGTCCCGGTCAATAGATCGGAAACGGAAAATACTTGTCGGCGATCTTCTTGTAGCCACCGTCGGCGATCATCTCGGCCAGCGCCTTGTTGAACGCTTCGCGCAGTTTGGGATCATCCTTGCGAAAGCCGGCGCCGACACCCTCGCCCAAGGTACGCGCGTCCTTCACGTCCTGGCCGAAGAAGGCGCAGCAACCGCCCTCAGGCGTCGCCAGCCATTTCCACAGTGCGACCTTGTCGCCCAGCACGGCATCGAGCTTGCCGGCCGCCAACTCGTGGCGCGCGGCTTCCGGCGTTGCGAACTGGCGCAGCCGGATGGACTTGCGGAAGGTACGCTCCAGATAGTCGGCAAACGTCGTAGCGCTCTGCACGCCCACCGTCTTGCCGCGCAGCAATGCCGGCGCGCCGTCGGCCGGCAGCACGCCCCTGGCGGTCACGAAGGCGGCCGGCGCGGTGTAGTAGCGGCGGCTGAACGCGATATGGCGGCGACGCTCCGACGTGATCTGCAGCGAGGCGACGGCAATGTCGTAGCGCTTGTCGAGCAGGCCGGGAATGATGTCGTTCCATGACGCCGCGACGATCTTGCAGTCGAGCTTGGCGCGCTGGCAGATGGCGGTCGCGAGGTCGACCTCGAAGCCTGCCGGCTTGCCCTGCGCGTCCAGCATATTGAACGGCGGATACTTGCCCTCGGTCACCACGGTTGCCTTGAGCGCCGGAGGCGGCGCCAGCTTCTGGCCGGGCTTGGGCTTGGCTGGCGGCGTCGGACGCGTCCGCGGCGGCTGGGCCGGCGTCGAGGTCTGCGCCACGGCCAGCGCCGGCGCCAGGACCATCACCGCCACCGCGGCGCCGCGCGTCAACCTGCACAGGAGTGCAGCGGCGGACGGAAACGTTTGCGACATGCGGGCTGGATCGGCGATCCGGCGGCCGAGGTCAAGTCCCCGGCAGCCGACCTGCATCGGCCTCGGCGAGATGCGGTATCGCCTGCTTCACGATGCGCCGGCGCCGGGCGGACGCGTCTTGCGGGCAATGACGTTGACCAGCATCGCCGGCATGTAGACCCGCGACAGCGGCATGCGCTGTCCCGGCTGACGCGCCAGCACATCCTTGTTTTCGGCATGATCGAGCGTGAGCTGGAACAAACCCTGTTCGATCGCACCGATGCCGGGTGAGATCTCGACCGAGTCGCCGCGCGTGATGCGGTAGGCGACGTCGAGCCCGGCGGCGGTGCCGGTGTAGAACAGGCCGATGACGTCCAGCGCCTCGAACAGCAGCGCCACGCCGGCGAACGACATGCGCCAGTAGTCGTCCGGCCGCGCGTGATGGGCATGTACCCAGGGCACGCTGACCAGCAGATGCCCGCCCGGCGCCAGCAGATCCTGCACGGCCGCCGCCGCCCGCCACGGTGCGCGGACGTGCTCCAGCACATGCTCGCACACCACGAAATCGAACCGCGCGCCGGCCAGCGCCCGATCGAGGGCCGCGAAGTCGCCACAGATGTCGGACACCAGATCGACATTGTCGCCAGCCACGATGTCGAGCCCGACGAAGCGGGCGCGCTCGCCGAATTTCGCCCTGACCAAATGCCGCCAGTTGCGCTCGGCCTTGTTGATCGGCGCAATCCGCGCCCCGACCTGCAGCACAGCCACCGGCCCTGACCGGCAGGCCGCATCGACACCGTCAAGCAGTCTGTCGATCTCGTGCGCGGCGCTGGTGCCCACCACCTTGATTTGCGCCGGCTCGTTCATCGCCGCAGCGCCCCGCGCTTCAGTCGCGCACGAGAACGATATGCAGGCGCCGTGGCCCGTGCGCGCCCAGCTCGAGCTGCTGCTCGATGTCGCCGGTGCGGGACGGCCCGGTCACCGTATTGACGGTGCGCGGCATGCCGCCCTCGCCGTAGCGCGCCCGCAGGCGCGCGAACACCTCCTCCAGCGGCCCGACCACGTCGGCTTCCCGCAGGACAACAACATGCGTTTCCGGCAGCAGGTTCAACGACGTCGGATGCGCGGCGCCGGAGGTGAAGACTAAGGTGCCGGTTTCGGCGATGCCCGCCAGCGCGCCAGTGACCGCGACGCGATCGGCGTCCTCGGGCAGGCCACGGCGGCGCTCCAGCATCGGCCGGCCGTCCCAGTCGTAGCGATCCAGCGCGGCGTCGGGCGCCATCACCACGCGGGCCGGCAGATTGTTGGCCGCAAGGTAGTCGACCACGGCGCCCGGCACGTCCGCCACCCCGACGCGCACCACGGTCGCCTGATTGAACGTCGCCCAGCGCTCGAACAAGCGCACGCGATCTTCATCGGTCCCGGCCGTACGGGCCGGCACGATGTTGACCGGATGACGCCGCAACCGCGCCTCGACAGCGGCTCGCGCCTCGCCAGCCTGCGTGCCGCGGCGCAGCGAACGGCGGATCGCGCCCAGCATCTGCTCGCGCGCGGTCATCGCCCGGCACCCCGCCGCGTCTTCCATTGCGCGTGAAACGTGCCGCCAGCCTGCGGTGCGGGAAAGTCGCGGTAGCGCGTCCAGGCGCCGGCCAGCGGCAGCCAGGCGTAGCGTCCGTCGGCGCGGCCGAACAGCGCCAGCAGGCGGTTGGCGAGGCCCGTCGCCCATCGGTACAGGCGCGGCCGTGTCGCCAGGAACGCCCACAGCGCCAGACCTTGCCGCACGGCCGCCGGCGTCAGGTGATGCTCGAACTCCCGTTCACGCCAGTGCCGCATCAGCTTGGGCAGCGGAATGCGCACCGGACAAACGCTCTCGCAGCGGCCGCAGAAGGTCGAGGCATTGGGCAGGCTGCCGGCCTCGGCGACGCCGATCAGCTGCGGCGTCAACACCGAGCCGATCGGCCCGGGATACACCCAACCGTAGGCATGGCCGCCAATCGCGCCGTAGACCGGACAGTGGTTCATGCAGGCGCCGCAGCGTATGCAGCGCAGCATGTCCTGCATGTCGCCACCCAGTACGCTGCTGCGGCCGTTGTCGAGCAGCACGACGTGATACTGCTCCGGCCCGTCGAGATCGCCGGGTCGCCGCGGGCCCGTGTTGAAGGTGGTGTAGCTCGACCATTCCTGGCCGGTGGCCGACCGTGCCAGCACGCGCAGCAGCGTGGCGGCGTCCTCCAGCGTCGGGATCACCTTCTCGATGCTGGCGATCACGATGTGCACGCGCGGCAGGGTGTTGGACAGATCGGCGTTGCCTTCGTTGGTGACCAGCATCGAGCTGCCGGTTTCGGCGACCAGAAAATTGGCGCCGGTGATGCCGACGTCGGCCTCCTGGAAGCGCCGGCGCAGCACGGCGCGCGCTTCGGCCACCAGGTCGGGGCGTTCCGTCAGCCGTCTGTCGAAGCCCAGCTTGCGATGATGCTCGTGAAAGGTGTCGGCGACCTGGTCCTTGGTCAGGTGTACCGCCGGGGCGATGATGTGGCTGGGTGGTTCGCGACGCAGCTGGATGATGTATTCGCCCAGATCCGTCTCGACCGGCTCGATGCCGTGCGCCTCAAGATGCGCGTTGAGCGCGATCTCCTCGGCGATCATCGACTTCGACTTCGCGACCGTGCGGGCGCCGGCCTCGCGGCAGATGTCGAGCACGACGCGGCATGCGTCGTCTGCGGTCGGCGCCCAGTGCACCTGCCCGCCGAGCGCCGTCACCTTGGCCTCGAAGGCCTCGAGGTAGAGGTCAAGATGCGCCAGCGCGTGGTTCTTGATGTCGCGGGCGCGGTCGCGCAGCGCCTCGAACTCAGGCAGGCGCTCGACGGCCTGGCGGCGGCGCTCCGAGAAGCCGACCTTGAGGATGGCCAGCGACTGCTGGAGATTGTCGTCGACCAGCGCCCGGTCGACATTGTCCTTGAAGGCGTGAGCGGTGGATTGCACGGCGCGTCTACCCTGCCACCGTCAGCGCGCCGCCGCCGGGCCGGCGGGCGCCGTTTCGGGCTCGCCGATCGCCGCCAGATCGCTCATGCCGGCCAGCACCTCGGCGATGTGACGCACCCGCACCGAACTGCCCAGGCGCTGCAACTTGCCGGCCATGTTCATCAGGCAGCCCAGATCGCCGGCCAGCAGGGTGTCGGCACCGGTGGCCGCAATGTCGCGCGTCTTGTCGGCAAGCATGGCGTTGGAGATGTCGGGATACTTGACGCAGAACGTGCCGCCGAAGCCGCAGCACACTTCCGGATTCGCCATTTCCGCCAGCTTCAGTCCGGCGATGCCCGACAACAGCGCCCGCGGCTGCGCCTTGACGCCCAGCTCGCGCAGGCCCGAGCAGGAGTCGTGATAGGTGACGGTCGCATCCAGGCGCGCATCGACATGCCGCACGCCCAGCACGTCGACCAGGAACGACACCAGTTCGTGCGTCTTGCCGGCCAGCGCCTCGGCGCGCGCCTGCATCGCGGCATCGTCGTCGAACAGGGCGGGAAAGTGATGCGCGATCATGCCGCCGCATGAGCCCGACGGCGCCACGACATGGTCGAAGCCCTCGAAGGCGGCGATGACTTGCCGCGCCACGGCGCGGGCGTCGGCGCGGTCGCCGGAGTTGTAGGCCGGCTGGCCGCAGCAGGTCTGCACGTCGGGCACCACGACGCGGCAGCCGGCGTCTTCAAGCAACTTCACGGCAGCGAAGCCGACCGACGGACGGAACATGTCGACCAGACAGGTGACGAACAGGCCGACGGTCATGCCGCGGCCGGGCGAGGTCGAAGCGGGTTGGGTGGCAGCGGCGCTCATCACATCACGGGCAGGTGACGACTTGTCCGCACAATGGCCAGCCTGTCACGGCAACGCAACAGGCTCGATCGTGCCGCGCGACCCGCCACGATCGCGCCGACGACGCCGGCCCGACGGCTGCTGCGATGCCCCGTTGCCGGCGCGCAACACCCGGCGGGCATCACGAGGTCAGCCCTTCTTGGGTACCAGGATCCACCACCGGCCGGTGCTGTTCATGCGGCCGGCCGAGTCCGCCGCCACGGAACCGGCGCCGAAAAAGACATCGCCCCGCACCGGCCCCTTGATGGCAGAGCCGGTATCCTGGGCCACCATCAGCCGGCGGAAGATCACGGTCTCGCCGGGTTTGCGCGGCGCCGGTCGGGTGGTGTCGACGTAGATCGGCAAGCCATAGGGCACGTAGGCCGGATCGACGGCCATTGAGCGTCCGGACGTCAGCGCCACGCCTTGCGCGCCGACGGCACCGGCGCCACGCGAATCCTTGAAGAAGACATAGCGCTCGTTCTTGCGCATGGTCTCGCGCGCCTTGGCGGGACTGCGCTTCAGCCAGTCGCGGATAGCGGGCCACGTCGCATCGTCTGGCTTGAGCACGCCTTCGTCGATCAGCACTTTGGCGAGCGCCGTATAGGGGCGATTGTTAGTGCCGTCGAAGGCGAGACGCATGACGCCGCCTTCGGACAGGGCGATGCGGCCCGAGCCCTGGACGTGGATCTCGAACAGACCGATGGCGTCCTCGACATAGGCGATCTCGAGGCCCCTGCCGCGTAGCCCACCGTTCTCGATCTCGGTACGCGTGAGATAGGGAGTCTCGCCCTGGAGGTCGGGCGGGCGACGATAGACAGGAATCGTGAAGCGGCGGCTGGGCACCCGGCTGCCGCGGATCTCGGGATCGTAGTAGCCGGTAAATTTCCCTTCGGCGTTCGGACCGGCGACCGACAGCACCTGGAAATTGCGTTCGAAGAACGCGCGCGCGGCACGGTGGTTGTCGCGCGCGATCCCGGCGGCGGCGCTGCAGATCTTGCGCCACTCGTCGGCCGTCGTCACCAGGACGCCGCCTTCACCGGTCGCCAGCCGTGTTCCCTCGCCGCCGACCAGACGCGGGCACGACCGGCGCAAGGCACCGAGCGTCTCGGCCTGTGTATCCTGTTGCCAGTCCGGCAGATCCGCGAACGTCGCCGGTGCAAGTATTGTGGGACGCGGCGCCTCGCCCGGCCTGCCGGCGCACGCGCTCAGTCCCGTCGCCGCGACCACTGCCATCACCAGCGCGCCGCGCATCCAGCGGGTCCCCACCCCCTCGGCAGTCTTGTTCTTGATCATCGCCGCGATCCTAAACCAATCGACGGCGGGCACAACCCGTCGCGGGCCCATGGGATACCGGCAACATGGCGATGTCGGGGCGGACCTGCGGCGCGATGACCGCAACGCCGCTGGCCGCGATCGTCGGCTACTCCGTCGCCGTGCGCACGAGCAGCCAGTTGGGATCGCTGGAGCGCGTATCGCGCGCGAAGGTCCAGAGATCCGTGACTCGCTCGACGGTGTTCGGATTGCCATCGACGGCCAGACCGTCGACGTCGCGAGTGACGTTGATCTGCTCGGTGACGAACCGCACGGTGACGAGGGCGCGTGAACCGTCCATCTCGGCCGCGACGATGTCGCTCGACAGGAAGCCGATCAGGTTGG
>JAHCJT010000078.1 GCA_026126245.1 Alphaproteobacteria bacterium | reverse complement strand
CCATACGGTCGCGATAGAGCTTACCTGTCGGGGTGCCATACAGCGCCCAGTTCATGAACAAGTGCGCCTCATAGAGGTGACCGATGAATATCCGCAGGAAGTACGTCGCTTGCGAGGCATGGACGCTAGCTTTGGTTGTGTCCGGGTGATCCGGGTAGTTGCTGGCGAACACGATCAGCCGATGCAGCGCCGAAACTTCGTTGAGGATCTGCCCGATCACTACGAACAGAAAGCGCTCTTCGTCTGTCAGCTTCGCCAGCGCCTTTTTGGGCAGCCGCACGCGATGGATTCGAATATCCGACACTTCGGGGGCGGACTGAAACTGGCTGCTCATCGCTCTCCAGCCATCCTAGATCAGCTTGCCGACGTAGCGGTCGCGATCTTCGGCCAAGTCCTGTCACTCTTGCGGCGACGATAGTCGATCGCCCGATCCAGTCCATGACGAAGTTGGTGCCGGAATACGTACATGAAAGTGCGGCGAGACGCGCCGAGCTAATAAAGGCCAGATTATGAATGTTCGGCCAAACATTCAGGCAAATTGGCAGTGCCGTTCATCATATTCGACTCCGGTTGTGGCTAGGGATGTTTGCTACCCAATGCCGTGATTTTCTGTCGTCCTGCGCGCGGCGAAGGATCCTGCGGTGGTTGCTTCAGGCACCGCGGGCCCGGTGACTCACTGGCGCTGCCGGTCACTGTCATCATCACCGCAGGGTCCTCAGGACGACGGACAATTCGCCATATGCGATCGCCCTACCGCTAGCCCAGCGCGACGCGCACCACGTCCGTCCGCGCGAAGTCGTCGCCGACGAACAGCAGCGGCAGGTCGCGACTCCGCGCCAGCGCGTAGGCGAAGCAATCGCCGTAGTTGAGAGCCGCTTCATGCCGGCCCTTGCCGAAGCGTCGCCAGGCGCCGCGGCCGATTTCGGCCTGGTTGAGATCGACATCGGCGACTTCGATGCCGGCGCGGTACAGCAGCAGGTCGAGTTCGCGCGTGCCGGCCTCGCCCTTGCGGCTCTCGATCACGATCGAGGCTTCCAGCAGGCTCGCCGCCGACAGCAGGCGCAGGGGCGCGGCCTCGATCGCGCGCGCGACCGCCCCGGCCTCGGCCTCGCCCAGCAGCACGGCGAGCAGCGCCGAGGTGTCGATGACCATCAGCCTGGCAGCCCGTGCCGGTCGTAGCCCAGGATCTCGTCCGGCGTCCGCCGGTCGAGATCGGGCAGGGCGGCGCAGCGGGCGCCGATCTCGAGGATTTCAGCGGCAAGGCTGCGGCCCGCCGGCTGTCGGCGCACCCGCTGCAGGCGTTCTTCCGCGGCCCGGTGGACGGCCAGCGTGACGGTCTCGCCGGTGCGTGCCGCCAACTCGCGAACCGCCTTTTCCGTCGCCTGGTCCTTGATGTTCAGGGGCATGGGGCACCTTTGAAGACATTATCTGTACAGGAAGATACGCGATTCCTGCGCGTCTGCAAGGTGCGTCGTCGGCTTCCCCGGGGTTCGGCCGGCGGAGGCTGCAACAGCGCGCGACATACGCCTGCGGGTCGGCGACGCAACGCGGCCTCCACTTGCCGCTGCCACCTCACCTCGCCCATCCGCGAATAGGCCGGATGCGCGGACGCGGTCGCCGCCGGCGCACCGGCCGTGCCAAGATCGGCCGCCCGACCCCAACCCAGGACCCAGCCCATGCCACGCATGACCGGCGGCGACGCCATTGTCGATTCCCTGCTGCGCCACGGCGTCGACACCATCTTCGGCCTGCCCGGCGTGCAGATGTACGGCCTGTTCGACGCCTTCGCGCGCAACGCCAACCGGCTGCGCGTCATCAACGCGCGCCACGAGCAGACCACGGCCTACATGGCGCTGGGCTACACGCAGTCGACCGGCCGGCCGTCGGCCTACACCGTGGTGCCCGGCCCCGGCGTGATGAACACCATGGGGGCGCTGACCACGGCCTGGGGCGTCAACGCGCCGGTGATGTGCATCACCGGCCAGGTGCCGTCGGCCATGATCGGCCGCGGCCGCGGCCAGCTGCACGAGATGCCCGACCAGCTCGCCACCCTGAAGAGCCTGCTGAAGTTCGCCGAGCGCATCGAGCACCCGACCGAGGCGCCGCAGGTCATGGCGCGCGCCTTCCAGGCGATGCTGTCGGGCCGGCCCGGCCCGGTCGCGGTCGAGGTGCCGTGGGACATGTTTTCGCTGAGCGCCGAGGTGACGCCGGTCGAGCCGCTGGGCGTGCGCGCAGCACCAGTGCCCGATCCCGAGAAGATCGCGGCGTTGGCCAAGCTGGTCGACGGCGCCCGGGCGCCGATGCTGTGGGTCGGCGGCGGCGCGGTGCATGCCGGCGCCGAGGTGCAGGCGCTGGCCGAGAAGATCGGCGCGCCGGTGGTGGCGTTCCGCACCGGCAAGGGCGTGCTCGATTCGCGCCATCCGCTGTCGCTCAACACGGTCAGCGGCTTCCACCTGTGGGACAAGACCGACCTGCTGATCGGTATCGGCACGCGGCTCGACGTGCCGATCGCGCGCTGGGCGCCGGCGCCTGCCGGGCTGAAGACCGCGCGCATCGATATCGATCCGGCCGAGCACCGCCGCCTGGCGGTCACCGTGCCGATCGTCGCCGACTCGGCCGATGGCGCCCGCGCGCTCGCCGCCGCGGTGGCCAGCAACGACGATCCGGCGCGCCGCGAAGCGGTGGCGGCGGCCAAGGCAGCGGGCCTGGCGCAGATCCAGAAAGCGCAGCCGCAGTGGTCGCTGGTCGAGACCATCCGCGACGTGCTGCCCGAGGACGGCATCGTGGTCGATGAGGTGACGCAGCTGGGCTACATCATCTGGTACGGCTATCCCGTCTACCGGCCGCGCACCCTGGTGACCTCGGGCTTCTCCGGCACCCTGGGCTACGGCTTCCCGACGGCGCTGGGCGTCAAGGTCGCCAACCCCGGCCGCGCCGTGGTGTCGGTGACCGGCGATGGCGGCTTCCTGTTCGGCGGCTCCGATCTGGCGACCGCCAAGCAGTTCGGCATCAACCTCGTGACCGTGGTGGTCAACAACGCCTCCTACGGCAACGTCAAGCGCGACCAGGAGCGGCTGTTCGACGGCCGCCATGCCGGCGCGGTGCTGACCAATCCCGACTTCCCGGCCTATGCCCGCGCCTTCGGCGTCAACGCCTGGCGGGTGGAGAACGCCGACGGCCTGCGCGGTGCGCTGCGCGAGGCGCTGGCCGCCGATGCGCCGGGCCTGATCGAGGTGGTCTCGGACATCACCAAGGACTACCCGCCCTACGAGTTCCACCAGCCGCGCCTGAAGCACTGACATGCTGGGGGCGCGTCACTCCGTAACGCGTCTTCATCTTTTGACCGCGCATGACGAACCGGCCGTCGTCCTTCGCCGTGCTCATGACGCCGGGGAAGTCACGCCGCATGCGATCACCCTGCCCTTCGGGGGGAAGGCAGGAAAGCGTTAGACTGGGTCATTCCGCTTCGGGGCGCGGCAGGAACGGGAGCGGGCCATGGAACAGGTATTCGGGCCGATCACCGTCCGCTCGGACGGACTCGACGATCGTCGCGGCCGGCAGTACGTGGCGCAGGTGCTGGGCATGCTGCGGGCGCTGGACACCATCGCCAGCAGCCGCGCCGTCATCAACGCCGTGCGCTTCCATCGCAAGCCGATCCTGATCCGGCCCTATGACGGCAGCCTCGGCCCGTGCAACGCCGCCGCCGGCGGCGACTGGGGCCTGTTCCCCGGCAAGGTGCTGTTCACGCCCTACCTGCACGGCCGGCACAGCCCGTGCACCACAGGCAAGTCGGGCGAATACGAGGCCGGCGACTCGCCCTTCGAGTCGCTGATCCACGAAATGACCCACGCGGTGCGCGCCGTGGCCGGCAAGCTCGGCAGCCTGTCGGCCGGCGACGAGGAAGAGGTCGCCATGCTGGTGGCCAACATCTATTCGTCGGAGACGCATCGGCCGCTGCGGGCGCGCTACGAGGACAACTCGGCGGTCGACGAGGACGACGCGGCCTACGGGCAGAGCTATTTCGCCGACAACCACGACCTGCTGCGCGACTTCCACCGCCAGCAGCCGGACTTCACGCGCTGGCTGGCGCGCGTGAACTGCCCGTTCAATCCGCTGAAGGCCTACTTCAACGAGGTCCGGCCGCCGGGCTGGTAGACGCCGCGCGCGGGCCTACGCCGGGCTGCCGTCGTAGAGCGGCGTGCTGACGTATTTCAGGCCGCTATCGCACATCACGGTGACTACCGTCGCGTCGGGCCCCAGGCGGCGGCCCAGCGCGATGGTGGCGACCAGATTGGCGCCGGTCGAGGTGCCGGCGAACAGCGCCTCGGCGCGGGCCAGCTGGCGGGCCATGGCCATGGCCTCCTCGGTCGAGACGGTGGCGATCTCGTCGGCGATCGACGGCTGCCACAGCGGCACGACGAAGCCGGCGCCGACGCCCTCGATCCTGTGTACGCCGCTGCTGCCGCCCGACAGCACCGCCGATTCCCGCGGCTCGACGGCGACAATGCGGATGCCGGGATTGCGCCGGCGCAGGCCCTCGGCGACGCCGCGCACGCTGGCCGCCGTGCCGGTGCTCTGCACGAAGGCATCGATGCGGCCACCGCTCTGCCGCCAGATCTCGTCGGCCATGGCGTGGTAGGCGGCCAGCTGGTCGGCGTTGTTGAGCTGGTCGGTCCAGAACGCGCCGGTACGCGCCGCGATGTCGCTAGCCGCCGCGATCATGGCGCGGGTCAGTGCCGCATCCATGCCGCCGCCGGCACTGGGCACGATGGTCAGTTCGGCGCCCAGCGCCGCCATGTGGCGCCGCTTCTCGGCGCTGAAGGCGTCGGACGTCACGATGCTGAGCGGATAGCCGCGCGCGGCGCAGACCAGCGCCAGCGACACGCCGGTGCTGCCGCCGGTGTATTCGACGACGCGCTGGCCGGGCCTCAGCCGGCCGTCGCGCTCGGCCGCGTCGATCATGGCCAGCGCCATGCGGTCCTTCATGCTGCCGGTCGGGTTGACGCTCTCGATTTTGACCAGGATGCGGGCGCAACCGGGCGGCACGCTGCGCCGCAGCGCCAGCAGCGGCGTGTCGCCGATCTGCTGCAGCACCGAAGTGTCGATCTCCGCCCGCGCCGCGGCCGCCGCGACGTCCCGGTTGGTATCCACCGCCCGCCCTCTTGCATGTATCTACAACATATGTAGATACATATGATGATGGCGGCACGCAAGCGGGCCTCCCGCAAGACCCTGGTCAGCGACGCGCGCGCGGTGCTCGGCACCTGCGCCGCGATGAACGCGCGGCTGGCGGCGCGGCGCCTCACGCGCTTTCTCGAGTCGCGCCTGCAGGACGCAGGCCTGAGCGCGGCGCAGTTCGGCCTCATGACGCAGATCGCCGCGGCCGGCGACGACACCATCGGCGCGCTGGCCGAGCGCTCGGGGCTCGACCAGTCGACGCTGTCGCGCAACCTGCGCGGCCTGGAGCGCGCCGGCCTGGTCGAGATCGCCATCGTCGAGAAGGATCTGCGGCGCCGCGCCGTGTGGCTGACCGAGACTGGCGCGCGCCGGCTGGAAGCGGCCATGCCGGCGTGGCGCCGGGCGCAGGCGGCGCTGGCCGCCGTGGTCGATCCGCGCGCCATCGGCCGGATCGCCGCCGCCACCGCCACGCTGGCCGCCTGAAGGCCGCCTCGCCGCGGTCCTTGCAGCGTCGTGCATCATCCGCGCGGGCCGGAGGCCGGCCTGCAAGCGCCTGAAATCAAACGAATGTCGTCCTGCCGCCACGCCTGACCGGCGGACGACATATTTTCGGCATCATTTAAGGGATGAGCGCTCACTCTCTTTCGTAATCCGGTTATGGGCGGACAAGCGATGTCCGCCGCGACCGGAGAGAGGGGAGACCCATGACGACGATCCTGCCCAAGACGTTCAGCGGCGGCGGCTACCAGGTGACGGTCAATGCCGACCGCTCGATCCTGGTCAAGCAGGGCGACTGGCTGAGCAAGTACACGATGGCGATCTGGGGCGACTTCGCGCCGGCGCACATCGCCGCCTTCAAGCGCAAGGTCGGCGGCAGCTATCGCGACATCGACAATCCCAACCTGATCAGGACCGGCGAGACCCTCTACGTGCGCACCGCCCTGCCGGGCGAGCCCGGCATCGGCGTCCTGCCCGGCGAGAGCACGCCCGGCGGTTCGCTGCCGCCGACTGGCGGCGATCCCGCGATCCCTGCCGAGCGGGTGACGACGTTCCTGGACTGGCTCAAACGGACGTTCAACGTCGACCCGGAATGGGAGATCGGCGACACCGGCGGCGGTGACCTCGGCTTCTCGTTCCTCAACGCGCAATACCAGCAGATCGAGGTCATCAACAAACCGGGCAAGGTATCGACCTGGTTCCATGCCGTCGCCGGCGGGTTGACCTTCGGCTTTCCCGACGACATCGACATCAACGGTTCGTTCTCGCCGATCTCGTTCCCCAGCGAGGGCACGATCTTGCGCTCGCCGCTCTACAACCGGCTGACTCTGGACGACTTCCGCCACGGCTGCCTGTCCTTCGAGCTCGGCGTCGGCGCGCTGATGGGCTGGTCCGCCTCGCTGCTGTTCTTCGGCATGGGCATCCCGCCGTCGCGCGTCCTGAACGGGCTGCGCAATTACTTCTACTACGGCGATGACTCGATCATGCGCAGCCTGCTGCTGAAAGGCTGGCCGAGCGGCGTGATGGTGATGGACGGCATGAACATGGTGCCGCCGGGCGCCGGCTTCTCGATCCGCGTCGGCGTCATGTACGACCGCCGGTACTGGGGCATCTGATCAGCGCGGCGCGCCCGTCAAAGGCGGGCTTATGCCGGCGATATGGAGAACTGATTGGCCGCAGGACCGACCCCGGCGCCATAGTCGACATGCCGCATCGCGTGTTCGAGCACCTGGTGCGGCCATGGCGGTCCGCTCGGCGCTCCCTCCGGGCGGGCCGCGCCGGAGGCGGACATGCCGATCGAAAAAGCCGACGTGCTTGCTGTGCTGGGCGACCCGATGCTGCGACGCATCCATTTTTCCGTCGGGCCGATCAACGTCAATTCGAGCGAATACGACAAGGTCGCGGACTACATCGGCGCCGACGCGATCCAGGTCAAGCCGGGGCGCAGCTCGGTCGCGATCTACCTGCCGCAGATCAACACCCTGCGCACGCGTCGCGGCGAGCCGCCGCTGGGTCTCGACGCCCGCACCAACCTGGTGCACGAATGCACGCACGCGATCAGCGACATCAACAAGTGCAATGTCACGCGCATGACCGACGAGGCGGCCGCCTATCTGGCGCAGATCGCCTACCTGCTGCTGCTCGACCCCTCGATCACCGAGCCGCCCATCGGCCTGCCGATCGACAACATGTCCCGCCTGTGCATGAAGCTGATCGACAAGTACCGCATCGGGCGGACCGAAGGTCTGGGCGCGATGATCAGCCACGACGACGTTGCCGACCTGGCGCGCCTGGTGCACGCGATCCCGGACTACGCGAACATTCGCGAGAACGAAAAGCTGGCGGCCGACGGCGTTTCCCTGAGCGACGACGAGGCGCAGGAATTCTACCGCCTCCAGCTGTCGCGGTTCATGAGCCAGAACATGAGCCGTATGGACGCCGAGGACGTGGCGCAAATGCTGACGACGAAGGTGCGCGGCGTCGCCTACGAGAACTACGTCACGTGGGATCCCGAGCTTCTCGAACTCGCGGCGTCCTATGTCCGTGGCGGCGCAGCGCAGAAGCGCGCGACCCAGCAGAAGCTGCTGCGAATCTTCCTGACCATCGACCAGTCCAGCGCGACGCGACTGCTGCGGCGGCTGTCGCCGCCCAGCAAGGGCGATGCGCTGTCGGAGCGGTTCAACAGCGGCTTTCCCCTGCCGGCAAGGACGGCGCTGCTGTCGGCGCTGCAGCTGTCGCGCTAGCGGCAGGACGCGTCCGCGGCGAAGGAGACCGTCATGACCAGCTTCTCGGCCATCTGGAAAGACGCCGGCGTGCTGCGCGCGACGCCGCCCTTCCTGGTCGTGCCATGGGACGGCATCGGCCTGGTCTATCTCAACGGTGTGCATTTGCACGATGTGCGGCACCACCTGACGTATGACCGCCACAAGCTGGATGTCGAGGTCGTGGCACCGTCCACGGTCAGCCGCCACCTGATGACGTTCGCGCAGAATTTTCCGGCCCGGGCATTTGGCGAAGTCCTCGGGCTGGTGGGCGGCGTGCGCAATTCAATGCAGTTCGGCAGCGCCCTGCTGTCGATCGAGGGCAACGCGCCCGGCGAAACCACATCGCTCGCCTACATCGGCAAGGCGGGATCGGCCAGGCTCGACGTCTACACCGCCGAACGGCGCACGGTGTCCGTCTCGTTCCGCTTCGTGAGCTACCTCAACGAGGCGGGCGAGATGAAGGCCGGGACGGTGCACCGGCCGGCCTACGCCCAGGAGCTGATGGCGGTCATGAACCGGCTCTACCTGCCGTCCGCCAACATCGAGCTGAAGCTGCGAAGCGCGACGGCGGTCAACGTCCAGCGACGGCTGGGTCCCCAGCTCGGCGAGGCGAACTTCCGCGATCACATCGTTCCCCTGCGCGATTCCGGCGCCGACATGACGGTGTTCTTCGTCGGCAAGTACAAGGGCACGACCGACCCGCTCGGCGAGGCCTGGCACGACGTCAACTGCATCGTCGTCGACGACGCGCCCTGGCAGTACATCGCGCCGCAGCGCGACTGGCCGCGGCCGGGGTTCACCGACGACGAGATCTACTACGACAAGCTCAACCGGCCGAAATCGGACCGCGACCTGCACATCGTGCTGGCCCACGAGATCGCCCACCTGCTGGGCGTCGGCCACAACAACGACGAGGACAACATCATGTCGTCCGGCCGGCAGGATCTCAGTCTCAACCGGCGCGTCGTCACCTCGATCAGCCGCGGCTAACGCGCCTCCCGTTGACGTGGCCGCGTGGTGCTACTGATCCCGTCGTCCTGAGCGCAGCGAAGGACCCTGCGGTGCTGAGTTCACCGTGTGACGCCTGCCCTAGATTGACCGGCGCCGGAATGCTCCGGCCGAACCACCGCGAGTTCCTTCGCTTCGCTCAGGATGACGCGAGGGGCGACTCCACCTGCCCGGGATGCACCCCAGCACGGAGTCCACTCGGGCCGGCGCGTCGCCCGCCGTGATCCGTGAGTCGCGCGGGGGACGGCGGACGCAGCGGCCATCCTTCCCTGTCATTCCGAGCGCGGCGAGGACTCCTTCGCGATCGGCGGGAGCGCGACCGGGAAGGATGTCTCGCGTCGCTCGACATGGCGGTCGGGGCGCGGCGCTGCACCGCCTCTCGCCGCGCTCAGGCGCGCCGCATCAGCCGGCCGGGACGCGCGCCGGTATCCTTGCCCGCTTCCTGCGTCAGCTCGCCGCCCACGATGACGGCGGCGATGCCGTCGGCCTTCTGCACCAGCCGCCGCGCACCGCCGGGCAGGTCGCGCTCGACCACCGGCAGGCGCGGCTTCACGGTCGCCTCGTCGAACAGCACGAGGTCGGCCGCCATGCCGGGTCGCACCAAGCCGCGGTCGCGCAGGTCCCACGCCGAGGCGATGTCGAACGTCATCTTGCGCACCGCCTCCTCCAGGGTGAAGGCCCGGCGCTGGCGCACCCAGTAGTTCAGCATGTGGGTCTGCAGCGAGGAGCCCATCTCCTGCGCCACGTGCGCGCCGGAGTCGGAGAACGTGGCGAGCGTGCGCGGATGCTTCAGCAGGCCCAGCACCTCCTCCGGCCGCTCGTTGACGATCGGCTGCACGAACACCTGGTCGGCGTTGGCGACCATCAGGTCGAGCATCACCTCGACCGGATTGGCGTTGCGCCGCCGCGCCAGCTCGGCGACCGGCGGCTCGTCCCAGTCGACGCCCGAAAGCGCGAAGAGGTTGTCGTAGTCCGGCCGCCGCGGGTCGGTGGTCGCCGCGCCGCCGCCCTGGAAGATGTTGTCGCGCGGCTTCATCTGCGCCTCGGCGGCGATCAGCGCGCGGCGCGTCTCGGGATCGGCGAGGCGGCGCAGCTGGTCGGGCAGCGGCAGGGCGCGCACCTTCTGCCAGGCCGGCAGCACGTCGAACGGCAGGTAGGATTTCAGCGAGAAGATCGCGTTGATCGAGCGCGTCGTGGTCTGGCCCCAGATCCGCCCGCCGGCGGCGGCGACGTCATCCAGCCAGTGCGTCTGATAGGTCCAGGGATTGGGCGCCTCGCCCTGGCGGCTGGAGATGGTGCCGAACATCACCGGCCGGCCGAGATCCAGCGCCAGCTGCTTCAGCAGGTCGAGGAAGGCGCGCTGGCGGGCGCCCGACGTCGTGTCGGGCGCCACCTGGAAGATACCGGCGTCCTCCTCGCTCAGCACCGCGGCAATGCGCTCGACCTCGCGCCATTCGGCGACGCGGCTGGCCACCGGCACGTCGCCGGGCGCGGTGTGGGTGGGCGAGCGCGAGGTCGAGAAGCCCATGGCGCCGGCCTGCAGCGCCTCGCGCACCAGCGCGCGCATGCGCTCGATGTCGGCATCGGTTGCCTTCTCCTCCATGGCGCGCCGGCCCATGACGTACATGCGCAGCGCCGAGTGGCCGATATAGGCGCCGTAGTTGATCGCCTTGGGGAACGACTCGATGGCGTCGAGGTATTGCGGGAAGCTCTCCCAGCGCCAGTCGACGCCGGCCATGATGGCCTCGGTCGGGATGTCCTCGACCGCGGTCAGGCAGCGGGCGTACCAGGCGCGCTCCTCGGGCTTGCACGGCGCCAGCGCGAAGCCGCAATTGCCCATGATCACCGACGTCACGCCGTGCCAGCACGAGCACGAGCCCAGCGGATCCCACGCCACCTGCGCATCCATGTGCGTGTGGCCATCGATGAAGCCCGGCGACACGATCAGGCCGTCGGCGTCGACGGTGCGCCGCGCCGGGGCGCGGATGCGGCCGATCTCGGCGATGCGGCCGCCGGCAACGCCGACGTCAGCGCGGAAGCGCGGCAGACCGGAGCCGTCGACCACCGTGCCGCCGCGGATGACGAGATCGAAAGTCATGGCGTTCCTCCCGGCCAGTCATTGTCGGCGATCATAGCGCCTGCCGACGCCTTGCAGGAGACGGCAGGCGCACGCCACCCATGCGCGGTGCCGTCGGCCGATACCCCGGCGCGGCGGCGCACCGTCCCGTCACCGCTGCCTGCGACGGCGTCCGGGAGCCGCGAAACACGCGAGACAAACCTTTCATTGTCAGCGGCATGTCGCCTCGCCATGGTGCGCCCACCAGTCGAGGACACTATCGTGATGCAGCAAGAGCAGGGTGCGGCCGTATTCGGCGCCGCATTGTCGCCAGCCATAAGCCCTCCGTCCGGCGGCGTTTGGCGGGATTCGGGCGGCGTCTACAGTCTGGGATCGCTGGCGGCCACGCTGGTGGAGGCCCTGGTCCTGATCATCATGGTGTCGCCGACGTCGGGCGGCTGGGGCGGCGGCCTGCTGCTCGCCCTGATGTTGCTGGGCACGGTAGCCGCGCTGGTGATCGTTCCGCTGGCCTCTTGGTTTGCCTGGTTCTGTACGCCGCCCGAGCTTGCGGCTGCGCCGCGCTGGCTGATGCTGACTATGATCGCCAGCCTCGTGTCGCTGGCGGTGGTGTTTGTCGTGGCCCTCTCGCTGCGCGTCATCGACGTGTGGGTCTGGCTCGCCGCGCCGATCGCCGGCCTGCATGCCTGGTGGAGCGCCCTCTTCCTCATCGGCCGACGCCGCGCAGCCGTCGCACCGGCCCGCTAGAAGAGTCCCGCGGCGCGCAGCGAGGCGCGCCGGCGAGGTGGACGCGCGCCGCCGCGTCTCGCGCAGCTGCTCGGCGGCGCCGGCTTTCGGCTCGACCCGGCCACGGCCGCTCACGCACCGCTGCCGGGCACGACGCCCCTGGGCAGCGACGCGCAGTGATCGAAGATCGCGCCGGGGCGGGTGAACCACACCTTGTCGCGCTGCGGGTGGTTCACGATGTGGCGCAGCGCCTCGCGCAGCGCGCGCAGGCGATAGGGCTGGCCGAAGATCATGGTGTGCAGCTCGATGCCGCAGACCAGCGGCTGCTTCTGCGACTGGCGCAGCATCTCCTCGAACTGGCCGACGATGAAGGCGGCGAACTGCTCGGGCGTGTGGTGGCGCACCAGGATCTGCGGCGAGTCGTTGATCTCCAGCGAGTACGGCACCGACATCAGCGGCCCCGACCGCGTGCGCAGCCAGATCGGCTGGTCATCGCACGGCCAGTCCATCAGGAAGTCGAAGCCGGCCTCCTTCAGCAGGTCAGGCGTCACATGGCTTTGCGACATCCACGGCCCCATCCAGCCGCGCGGCCGTTGTCCGGTCTTCTCGATGATCTGCTCGCGCACATAGGCGATCAGGCGCGCCTCGTCGGCTTCCCACAGCTGGCCCTGGCGCTCGGCGTTGGTGCGACCATGGCCGATGAACTCATCGCCGCGCGCCACGATCGGCGCGATGATGTCGGGGGCGTAGTCGAACACCGTGGTGTTGACCAGATGGCAGGCCGGCAGCGACAGCTCGTCGAGCAGCTCGAGCAGCCGCCAGACGCCGACCCGGTTGCCGTAGTCGCGCCAGGCGAAGGTCCGCGGGTCGGGCGGCGGCAGCTCGGTCGACAGCGCATGGCCGACGCCGGCGCTGTAGGCGAAATGCTCGATGTTCAGCGCCACGTGCACCGCCAGCCGCTTGCCGCCGGGCCAGTCGTAGTCCGCCCGCTTGACGATCGGCGACTAGTCGTAGCGGCCGTGATGCGGGATGCGCAGCATGGCGGTTCTCCCTGGTTGCGCGATGGCGCGAGCCTAGCGCAAACGCGCGGGCTGTCACCCCGGCCGGCCCGCGCGCTGGCCGCACCGGGCCCCGGCGCAGCGCATGGCGCGCACCGCCGGCGGCGATTGTCGCTGCTTTTGCCGGCCGACTCATGTAAGAGCCGTTCACATGAGATGGTCGGATGACAGCAGCGGCGGACGGCGCGGCTACCACCACGGCAATCTGCGCGAGGCGCTGATCCGCGCGGCGCTGGACCTGATCGGCCAGAAGGGCCCGGCCGGCTTCACCTTCGCCGACGCCGCCCGCATGGCCGGCGTCAGCTCGGCGGCGCCCTATCGTCATTTCCGCGATCGCGACGCGCTGCTGGCCGACGTGGCGCGGCGCGGCTTCGAGCTGTTCACGACGGCGCTGGACCGCGCCTGGAACGACGGCCGGCCCGAGCCGCTGCGCGCCTTCGAGAACATCGGCCGCGCCTTCCTCGACTTCGCCCGCAAGGAGCCGGCCTACTATGCCGCGATGTTCGAGGCGGGCGTCGCGCTCGAGTCCGATCCGGGGCTGCGCCAGGCGGCCGACGACGCCTTCGCCGTATTGCGCAAGGCCTCGGAGACGCTCTGCGCCCTGCTGCCGCGCGACAGCCGTCCACCGGCCCTGATGATGAGCCTGCATGTCTGGGCGCTGTCGCACGGCATCGCCTCCCTGTTCGCCCGCCCCGACGCCGGGCGCCGCAAGCTGCCGATGTCGGCCGACGAGCTGCTGGAGGCCGGTGTGCTGGTCTATCTGCGCGGCCTGGGCCTGGCCGGCGGAACGACCGGCGGCAGCCGCTAGATTCCCGCCGCCGGGCCGCTTGACACCGGCTGGCTTGCGCCCATATGTTAATGTTAGAAACATTTACATAGAGAGGACGTGCCATGGGCCTCACCGCGACCCTCGACAACTACGGGAAGCCGGCGTGGATCACCGTGATGGTGCTGAGCTTCGTCCTGTTCTGGCCTCTTGGCCTGGCCGTCCTGGCCTATCTGATAGGGAGTGGTCGAATGTCATGCTGGAAACATCGCGGCGCGCGCCGCTGGCGGGAACGGATGCAGTCGGGCATGGACGGCTGGTACCGCGCCCAGAACTCGAGCGGCAACCGCGCCTTCGACGACTACCGCGAGGAGACGCTGCGCCGGCTGGAGGAGGAGCAGAAGGAATTCCGCGACTTCCTCGATCGCCTGCGCCACGCCAAGGACAAGGCCGAGTTCGACCAGTTCATGGCCGAGCGCCGGCCGCGCGGCCCCGGCCCGCAGCCCGAGCCGCAGGCCTGAGCCGCCGCTGACCTGAAACCAGGCGCCGGCCGGCGCGGGAGGTTGCGATGGATGCGCCGTCGTCCCTGCAGGCTCCCGCGCCGCCGCTTGGCCGCAAGGCACGCCCGCTCGGCCTGCACCACGTCGCCTTGCGGGTCGGCAACATCGACGAAGCGCTCCGCTTCTATGGCCGCCTGTTCGATTTCACGCTGCTCGACCGCACCGACTCCGCCGCCTATCTCGACCTGGTCGAGCAGTTCCTGCTGCTCGAAAAGGGCAGCGGCCCCGGCCCCGCCGGCGGCCGCCACGTCGGTCTGCTGGTCGACGATACCCGCGCCGTGCGCCGGGCCCTGACGGCGGCCGGCATCGCGCCGCTGCCGGGTCCGTTCCTGCACGTGCTCGATCCCTGGGGCAACCGCCTGGAATTCGTCAGCTACGACTGACCGGCCGCGTCGCCGCCGCGCGCCGCGCGAGCCTTCCCAACGAAAACGTGAAGTGCCGCCCGTCGGCCCGCCGCATCGCGCGGCGTGCTCGCGGCGTAGTCCCGGCGCGTCTGCACGTTTGTCGCACAGGAAGGATCCCCGCATGCCCGCCGCACCGGCCGTCTCGACCCGCGTCTCGCCCGTCAAGCTCTCGCACGTCTTCTTCCTCACGCGCGCGCTGGCGCCG
This sequence comes from Alphaproteobacteria bacterium, assembly GCA_026126245.1. Taxonomy (GTDB): domain Bacteria; phylum Pseudomonadota; class Alphaproteobacteria; order Reyranellales; family Reyranellaceae; genus Vineibacter. Next base: position 2,909 of record JAHCJT010000078.1, on the reverse strand, counting down.
ATGCGCGACTGGTACGTCAGGGTGCTGCAGGCCCGCGTCGCCTTCGAGCAGGACAACGTCTGCTTCCTCAAATACGACGCCGAGCACCACCGTATCGCCATCGTCGCCATGCCGCAGGCCGCCCCCGCCGAAGGTCCGTTGCGCGTCGGCGTCAACCACGTCGCCTTCACCTACCGCGACCTCGCCGACCTGGCGCACACCTACCGCCGGCTGAAGCACAACGGCATCGTGCCCTACTGGACGATCAACCACGGCGTGACGACGTCGATGTACTACCGCGATCCCGACGGCAACGGCGTCGAGCTGCAGATCGACAACTTCGCCAGCGAAGCGGAGGCCGATGCGTTCATGGCCACGCATCTCGCCGACAACCCGGTGGGCATCATCATCGATCCCGACGAGCTGGTGGCGCGCCATGCCGCCGGCGTGCCGTTCGAGGTGCTGCGCCGCCGCCCCGCCCTGCCGCCGGGCGCCAGTCCGGCCGACATGATCCGCCTGTAGCGCCGGCTGCGGCTCAGAAGAACACCGTCAGGTTCTTGGCCAGCAGCACGTTCTGGTCGAGGATGATCTCGCGCCGCGTCAGCTGCCACTGCTCGCCCGTCTTGCGCAGCGTGTCGGTGCGCTTGCCGACGAAGATGTACGTCTCGGTCTCGACCCGGTTCTGGTAGACCAGAAAGCGGCTGCGCACCGTGACCTCGCGCGGCGTGGCCGCCGACGGCGTCGCCGACAGCAGCTGCACGTTGCTGACCATGTGGCAGACGCGCGACAGCGGTTCCTCGGCCCAGTGCTGGCCGGTGGCGATCTGCTCGCATCGTTTGGCGAGCGTCCACTTGTCCTCGTCGAACCAGCTGATGTCGCGGCCTTCGCGGGTGTTTTCGCGCTGCCCGTGCTCGCCCAGCTTGACGTTGCGCCGCATCGGCATGAAGTAGACGAGGTCATCGGCCAGCATCGCCAGCCAGTCGTCGTAGCGCCGCTGGTCGAGCAGCTCGGCTTCCTCGTAGAGGAATTCCTCGATCTCCTGCTTCAGCGCGTAGAAGCTGAGGTCGCGCACTAGCGGGCGCTTCTGTATCGCGACGTCGGTCATGACGTGCATCCTCTGTCGTCCTGAGCGCAGCGAAGGACCTCGCGGTGCGTCCGACCGCACCGCTGCTCGCGATCAAACACCGCAGGGTCCTTCGCTGCGCTCAGGACGACGGCGCCGACCATCACTCGGCCGCGGCGCGCTGCGGGCCGCCGGCGCGCCGGCCCATCAGCACGTCCCAGTCGCGGCCGGCGAGATAGTCGGCCCAGCGGGCGTAGAAGCACCGCGCCGTCTCCTCGGTGACCTGCACGCTGACATGGCCGGGCACCGGGTCGTTCTCCTTCCAGGCGCCCATCGACTGCTGGTAGTTGAAGGGATAGCGCCGCGCGATCACGCCGCGCGCCCCGGCCGTGGCGTAGTTCCAGTTCTCCATGTCGTCCTGCTCGGTCATGCCGGCCGGACCGGAGTAGCGCATGTAGAAGTGCCGCATCAGGTCCTTGACCGCCGCCGGCGCGTCCTTGTCGATCAGGAAGATGCGCCACACCTCGGTCGATTCCGGGCCGTGCGGATGCCACATGCAGATCGAGCGCGGCTGGCGGCCGTGATACGAGGTGTTGGGGAAGATCGTGCCGACGAACGGCAGCAGCCGCGACTTCTCGCCCAGCTTGCGCTGGCGCTCCTCGTAGCAGTGGCGGAAATATTCCTCGATCTCGGGGTTGTCCTTGAACGCCTCGGCGTAAGGCAGCATCGCGGGCTGGATGGCGCTGTGGATGCCGTGGCCGGCCGGGAAGTTGACCCAGATATGCTGCGCCCCCTTGAGCTCGTCGTCGCGCCTTCCCTTGACGCCCGACTTGGCGCTGGGCCCGATGCCGATCAGGTCGACCGAGCGGTGGCTGGGGTTGTGGTAGGTGTCGCCGGCGAAATTCTCGGCCGGGAACTTCCAGTTGCAGGGGATGATCCACTTGTGGACGCCGAGGAAGGCCTCGGAGCCGCCTTCGCGCCCGTCGCGGCAGTCCAGCGCCAGGTCGAGATGCTCCTTGGCGCCGCCGAGATACTCCAGGAACGGCGGCGCGTTCTTGTCCCAGGTCGCCCAGATCGTGCCCTTGTAGTTGGCCATCTGCGCCACCTCGACCAGCGAGAACTTCTCGCGATCGAGCGTGCCGGCGTACAGCGTGTCGAATTGCGGCACGCCGACCAACTTGCCGTCGGTGGCGTAGCTCCAGTGATGGTAGGGGCAGGTGAAGTGCGTGGTGTTGCCCTCGTCGTAGAGGCACACCTTCATGCCGCGGTGCCGGCAGGTGTTGAGGAGCACGTGGATCTTGCCGGCCTTGTCACGGCACAGGATCACCGACTCAGCGCCCATGCGCGAGACGAAGTAGTCGCCCGGCTTGGGGATCAGGCTCTCGTGGCCGACGAACAGCCAGGCGCGCGTGAAGACGGTTTCCAGCTCCTGCTGGAAGATGTCCTTGTCGAAGAAGATCTCGCGGCCGATCAGGCCATTGCGCGTGTCGACCAGCCGGTCGATGTCGGGCGCCGCCATGTCCGCTTCCTCCGCTGTGGTTGGCGGCATGATACGCCCGCCCGCCCGCGACATGAACCCCGCCGGCGCGCGGCTGGTTTGCAGGGCAATGCGTCGGACATCCCCGGCGCACATGCGGGCAACGGCCTTCCCCGGAGGCGCAGGGGATCGCCGATCGCGAATTGACCGTCGTCCTGAGCGCAGCGAAGGACCTTGCGGTGATGATGACAATCAATGGCAGTGCTGGTGGATCATCGATCTCCCAGTGTCTGAATCAACCACCCCAAGGTCCTTCGCTGCGCTCAGGACCACGGGAGAACACCGTTCAAATTACGGAAGCGGGCCCCATCCCCCCCCACCGGGGGAAGG
>JAHCJT010000077.1 GCA_026126245.1 Alphaproteobacteria bacterium | reverse complement strand
TTCGGTTGCCCTGCGGTGTCGGGAACCGGGGTGGCCGTGCGTCCTTGAACGGAAGCCGGCGTCGCGGCGCCGGCGACCACGGAGTCCCTGCGTGAAGGAGAAGGCTGATGTCGAAAATCTCGCCCTGCCTGTGGTTCGATGGCGAGGCCGAGGCCGCCGCAAACTTTTATGTTTCGCTACTGCCCGACTCGCGCATCGACCGGGTGCAGCGCAACGCGGCCGACGGACCGGCCGGCAAGGCCGGCAGCGTCCTGGTGGTCAACTTCACCCTGGCCGGCCAGCGCTTCATGGCGCTCAACGGCGGCATGCGCTTTGAGTACTCCCATGCGGTTTCGTTTTACGTCGATTGCAGCGACCAGGCGGAAGTCGACCGGCTGTGGGCGGTGCTGTCGGATGGCGGAAAGGTGGAGCGCTGCGGCTGGCTGAAGGACCGCTATGGCGTGTCGTGGCAGATCATCCCCAACGCGCTGCCGCGCCTGCTGGGCGATCCCGATCCGGCCCGGGCCCGCCGCGTGATGCAGGCGATGCTGGGCATGGTGAAGCTCGATGTCGCGGCGCTCGAACGGGCGCGCGACGCTGCCGACACGGCGAGCTAGGCGACCGCGAGCATCGCGTCCGGCGTGTCGTTCACGGTGGTGCGCCGCAGTTCGCGGCGCTCGCTCAAATCGAAGCGGCGACCGCGGTGCACCGTTGCCCGGTTGTCCCACATGACGAGATCGCCCACCTGCCATTTGTGGACGTAGACGCGCTCGCGCCGCGTGGCATGCTCAAGCAGATCCGACAGCAGCAGCCGCGACTCGGCGGTGCTCATGCCGATGATCTGCCGGGCATGGACACCCACGAACAGCACCATGCGACCGGAGCCGGGATGCGTATCGACGAGCGGCCAGATCGCCGGCGGCATCGCCTTCTTCTGCTCGTCGGTATAGGCGTCGTCGCCCAGCAGAATGCGCGTGTGTAGTGCGTAGTGCTCGGCCTTCAGGCCGGCCACCATCTCGCGCGTGCGCAAATCCAGCGTATCGTACGCCGCGCGCAGGTCGGCGAATTCGGTTTCGCCGCCCCAGCTGGGAAGCACCAGCGCATGCAACATCGAATACGCGCCACGCGGCGTCATGAACGAGCTGTCGCTGTGCCAAAGCTGATTGGCGAAGTTGGACAGGTTCTTGGGCGCGTCGCGCTTCTGGACGTTGCCATCCATGCCGAGGTTGGAGATGTCGATCAGCCGCTCGTCGCCGAGCCTTTCCGGCCGCTTGAAGACGCGCTTGAGGCCGATGTCGAGAGGGCCGAACGCCGTCGAAAACTGGATCTGTTGCTCGGCCGTGAGCGGCTGGCCCCGCCAGACCAGGACTCCGAACTCGTTCATGGCGGCATTGATCGCGCACGCATCGCCACGTGAGAGCGGAGAGGTCAGGTCGATGCCACTTGCCTCGGCGACGAAAACGGGGTGCAACGGCTTCAGCGCGAGAGTCATGTCAGCGCTCCTCTTCGCTTGGGGCGTCTGCCGTCAAACTTGCCATGTCCGCGATGCGCCGGATAGCGACATCATGGGCGGGCACGGTTCAATGTCGGCGACCGGCCACAGCCGGGCACCGGCAGGTGCTCGACAGCCTTATTGCAGGATGGGCCATGACGCCGGCTGCCACTGAATGGTAGTCCAGAGCATCAACAAGGGGAGAGGCGCGTGAAAGACCTGGCTGGGAAGACCGCGTTCGTCACCGGGGCCGCGTCGGGCATCGGGCTCGGCATTGCCACCGCGCTTGCGCAGGCCGGGGTCAAGGTGATGCTCTGCGATGTCGAGGCGGCGGCGCTCGCCGCGGCGGTCGACGGCTTGAAGCGCACCAACGCCGACGTCGCGTCGGTGCGGGCGGACGTGTCGCTCAAAGCCGAGCTCCAGGCGGCGGCGGAAGAGACCCGCGCGAGGTACGGCGGCGTTCATATCCTCATCAACAACGCAGGCGTGGGTGGCGGCGGGCCCTACGGCACGTGGAACGACGCCGGCTGGGACTGGACGCTTGGCGTCAATCTCATGGCGGTGATCTGGGGCATCGAGATCTTTGCGCCGATGATCGAGAGCCAGGGCGGCGGGCATATCGTGTCCACGGCCTCCATCGCGGGCCTGATCTCGTTCAACAGCATGCCGTACAATGTCAGCAAATACGGGGTGGTGGCGCTGTCGGAAGGGCTGCGCAACGAGCTCGGCCCGCGCGGCATCGGGGTGTCGGTTCTCTGCCCCGGCTTCATCCGCACCAAGATCATGGACTCCAGGCGCAATTTGCCCGAGCGCTTCGCCGGCGTGCGGGGAACGCTGCCGGTGGGCAGTGCGGGGCGGGAACGGATGGATCAGGTGGCCGAGCGCGTCAGCCGCGGCATTGACCCGCTCTACGTCGGCGAGCTCGTCCGCGAAGGCATCGAGAACGACTGGCCCTACATCTTCACCGACTGCGAGTTCGAGCCGTTGATCGAAGCCCGCTTCGCCGAGATCAAGCGCGGCTTCGACCGGATCCGCGATCGCACGCCGCGGCGGTAGATGCGTCCCGCCGGCAGCGGCGGTGTGCGGTCCGTGTGGCTACATAGGTGTCGGGTCATAGGCGGTCGTTCGTCCGTCACATTGCTTACGCCCGCCACGAATGTCGGGGAACTAGGGACGACCTGGTGTCTTGCTGCGGGCCCCGGTCGGGTTCAGGATGGCTGAGTTGCGCGTTGGCGGAAAATCATGTATCGAAGCGCCCCCGTAACGCCATGATGGAGGCGACGATGTCTACGACTGTGCGCTTCCCGGGTTCGATTCGCGATATTTGACGCGCGTCCCGGGTCAGACCCCGGGCGAAATCCAAAGCCCTCATTGCAATCGAATCTGTCGCGGGACCTCTGCGCCCGCGCTTGCGGAATTCTTTGTCATGACCTGCCATCTCTCGCGGGCCGCTCGCCGGCAAGCCGCGCGTCCCGATCTGCTGGAACGTCAACTCCGACGATACCGCCCTCAGGTCCAAGGTGCGGTGCGTGCCCTGGCGGCGCGGCATCCACGCATTGCCGACCTTGCCGCGAGCTTTCCCGCGCTGCTGTTCGCGCTCGCCGTCCCGCGGCCCGGGATCAACCCGGAGTCCGCGATCGCGCGCGCATTGGACGGTCTGGCCCTGGCCGAGGTCGCCGCCGCTGCCGACGTGCCGTTGTGGCTGCGAAAGCTGCCGCCGGAAGCGCTGGAACGTCCGATCAGGAAACTGCCGGACGGCGAGCTGTTTCGTCGACGCATCGCGAACCACCTGCCGCGCTCACCAAGGCTCGCGCCAACTTGGTTGCAGGTCGTAGCGGACGTTAACGGCCTCGCGCATGAGCATGCGGCGGTATGGATCGCACGCGAACTAGTTCGTGAGCCCAAGTGTGTGCCCCCGGCTCGGTTGCGGCTCATCAGCCTGTGGGCGTGGTTTTCCAGCCAGCCGGGGACGTTCGGTCACAGGCTGATCGACAGGCCGTGGACGCCCGGCATGCGCATCGGTCCGGCTCTCAAAGCCGCGAAAGCATGGCGGGTAGTCGTCGCGTTGCACGTGAACCTCGGGCGTGAGCCGATCGCGGACATGTGGCTCCAGCCCGCTCGAGTGGACGGTTACGATTTTCTGCCGTTGGACTCCATTGCGGCCATCACTGAAGAAGCCGACGCCATGAGGAACTGCCTTCGCACCTATGGCTACGATCTTGTGCACAACCGCGCGCGGCTTTGGAGCGTGCGACGCGATGGACAGCGCGTTGCCACGCTGAGCGTTGCCCGCCGTTACCGCGATCCGCTGCCGACCGTCGCCGAGCTGGAAGGGGTTGGAAATACAGAGGCGTCACTCGAATTGTGGTGGGCTGCGCGTCGGTGGCTGCACGTGCATGATCTGTCGCAGATCAAGATGGGGCGTTGCGATTGGGGCACGGCGCCGCTCGACCGCGCCACCTGGCTGGCGCTCTGGCGGCCTTACTGGCTGGCCAAACGCCGCATTCCGCAATGGCTCCCCATCGCGCCGTCGCGAAACGCGCTCCAAGCGCTATAGAGGGTCTAAGCACGCGCGAATGACCTTGACCTGGGAGGCCAAGGGCGATTCCGGGGCGGCCGCTCGCGAGCGGACAGGCGCCAACGATCGCATCGGGTCAATGGATCTGGCAGCGTCCGTCGACGGCCGCCGGGCCTCACAACAGGCCCAGGCTCCTGAAGCTGGCGTGCTTCTGGCGGCCGATCACCAGGTGATCGTGCAGCTCGATGCCCAGCGCCTTGGCGGCGGTCTTGACCTCGCGCGTCATGTCGATGTCGGCGCGCGACGGCGTCGGATCGCCCGACGGATGGTTGTGCACCAGGATCAGGGCCGAGGCATTGAGCTCCAGCGCCCGCTTGACGACTTCGCGCGGATAGACCGGCGTGTGGTCGACCGTGCCGCGCTGCTGTACCTCGTCGGCGATCAGCACGTTCTTGCGGTCCAGAAACAGGATGCGGAACTGCTCGGTCTTCTCGTGCTGCAGGGCGGCGTGGCAGTAGTCGATCAGCTTCTGCCACGAGCCGATCACCGGCCGGTCGATCACCTCGCGCCGCGCCAGCCGCAGGCCGGCCTCGCGCACGCTGCGGAACAGCGCGACGGCGCGCGGCTCAAGGCCGGCGTCCTTCAGGCGCTCGGCGTCGGCGGACAGCACATCGCCCAGGCTGCCGAAGCGGGCCAGCAGCTGCTTGGCCAGCGGCTTCACATCGATGCGCTCGATGGCGTGGAACAGCAGCAGCTCCAGCAGCTCGTAGTCCTGGAAGCTCTCGACGCCGGCCGACAAGGCGCGCTCGCGCACCCGCTGGCGGTGGCCCCAGTAGTGCGGTCGCACCGCCGTCGCGGCATCGGCGGCGTTGTGGCCGGCGGCGGGCGGTCGCGCACCGAGCAATCCTGCCAGGGCCGCGGTCGGGTCGTCGCCGGCGAAATCCCAGGCCTGCTCGACGCGGTTCCAGCTGCCGCCGGCGTCGCGCAGCAGCGCCCGGTGCGGCAGGGTGTTGCCGGCGACGCGCCAGACGGGTTGCTGGGTATCGCGGGTCTGGGCCGCCCGCACGGTCAGGCCGGCGCTCAGCAAGGTCAGCAGATGGGAATCGTCGCCGCCTGGGCCGGCGGCAGGCAGGTCATCGACCGCCGCTGCCGGCGGCGCGGGATCGGCTATCGCGATGTCCGGTCGGCGCCGGCCCATACCTGCCCCCAAGAACTCACCGGACCGGCAGGGTGGCCGCCGGCCGTGGCGAGAAAAGGGCGATTCTGGTGCAATCCGGGGGCGGCGGACCGGTCCGCCGCTGGCGTTCGCTAGGCGAGCGCCTCGGCCAGGGCGTAGGGCGGCCGGTGCAGGCCGGCCGGCGATTCGGTGAAGATCTCGACGCCGGTCTCGGTGACGCCGACCGAGTGCTCGAACTGGGCCGACAGCGACTTGTCGCGCGTCACGGCCGTCCAGCCGTCGGACAGGATCTTCACGTCATAGGAACCGGCGTTGATCATCGGCTCGACGGTGAAAAACATGCCCGGCTCCAGCACCGGGCCGGTGCCGGCGGTGCCGTAATGCAGGATGTTGGGCGCATCGTGGAAGATCGTGCCCAGGCCGTGGCCGCAGAAATCGCGCACCACCGAGAAGCGCTGCGCCTCGGCATGGACCTGGATGGCGTGGCCGATATCGCCCAGCCGCGCCCCCGGCTTGATGGCGGCGATGCCGCGCATCATGGCCTCGTAGGTGATGTCGCACAGGCGGCGCGCCAGCAGCTTGGGCTCGCCGGCGTAGAACATGCGGCTGGTATCGCCGTGCCAGCCGTCGAGGATGACGGTGACGTCGATGTTGACGATGTCGCCGGCCGCCAGGCGCTTGTCGCCGGGAATGCCGTGGCAGACCACGTGATTGATCGACGTGCAGATCGACTTGGGAAAGCCGCGATAGCCCAGCGGCGCCGGCACCGCGCCGTGGCCGACGATGAAGTCATGGCACAGCTGGTCGAGCTGGCCGGTCGACACGCCGGGACGGACATGCGGGGCGATGAAGTCAAGCGTCTGCGCCGCCAGCCGGCCGGCCGCCCGCATGCTGGCGAAATCGGCCGGGCTGTGCAGCTTGATCTGGCGCTGGTCGTGACTCCAGTAATCGTCCGACCCGACCCGTTCGGCGCGCGAATTCATGGCGCTGTATGTGGCATGCGAGGGCCTGTGGGGCAAGAGTGGCGGGGCCGGCGGCGCATCGCCGGCATGGACCGGCCAGCGGGCGGCGCCCTATAACCACATCGATTGCAGGAGCATTCCATGAGCGACGCCGCAGCGCCCGGTCGGGCCGACACCGCCCACGCCCCCGACAAGGTTGTCACCGCCTGCCTGGTGATCATCGGCAACGAGATCCTGTCGGGTCGCACGCGCGACGTGAACCTGCAGTTCCTCGCCACCGAGCTGAACAAGATCGGCGTGCGCATGATGGAATGCCGCGTCGTGCCCGACATCGAGGAAGTCATCGTCGACACCGTCAACGAGGTGCGGCGCAAGTTCGACTATGTGTTCACCACCGGCGGCATCGGCCCGACGCACGACGACATCACGGCCGACGCCATCGCCAGGGCGTTCGGCGTCGGCATTTCGGAGAACGCCGAGGCGGTCGACCGGCTGACCCGCTACTACGCCGATCCGGCACTGTTCACCGCGCCGCGGCGGCGTATGGCGCGCATCCCGCACGGCGGCAGCCTGGTCGACAACCCGGTGTCGGTGGCGCCCGGCTTCCGCATGGAGAACGTCTTCACCTTCGCCGGCGTGCCGATGATCGTCGAGGGCATGTTCCACTCGATGAAGCACCTGCTGGTCGGCGGTCGGCCGCTGCTCAGCCGCACCATCCGCTGCAGCCAGCCGGAAGGTTTCATTGCCGGGCCACTGGGCGCCGTGCAGCAGCGCCATCCGGAGACGGAAATCGGCAGCTACCCCGCCTTCCGGCAGGGCAAACCCAGCGTGTCGCTGATCATCCGCGGCACCGATCCGGCCAAGCTGCAGAGCGCCTTCGACGATCTCTTCAAGGTGCTGGTCGAGCTGAAGGGTGAACCGGAGGAGGTGCCGGTCAGCTGAACCGCCGGCCGCACGCCGCGATGCTGGTTGGCCGGGTCGGCCACCGCCGCATTCAGCGCGCGGCGTTGACCATCAGGTCGGGCAGGAAGTGGACGAGCGGCGGGAAGAGGTAGAGCAGCACCACGCAGACGTTCATGGCGATGAAGAACGGCAGCGAGACGCGGCCGATCCAGAAGATCGACTTGCCGGTCATGCCCTGCAGCACGAACAGGTTGAAGCCGACCGGCGGCGTGATCTGCGCCATCTCGACGACGACCGTCACGAAGATGCCGAACCACAGCTTGTCGATGCCGGCCTGCTCGATCATCGGCATGACGATGGCGATGGTCAGCACGATCATCGAGATGCCGTCGAGGAAGCAGCCGAGCACGATGTAGAGCAGCGCCAGCGCCACGATCAGCGCCGCCGGCGACAGGTTCATGGCGGCAATGGTCTCGGCGAGATGGCGCGGCAGGCCGGTGAAGCCCATCGCCAGCTTGAGGTACGAGGCGCCGGCCAGGATCAGCAGGATCATGGCGGTCAGCCGCGTGGCGCCCATGACGCTGTCGCGGAACGACTCCCAGTTCAGCCGCCGCTGCCAGGCGGCGATGGCGAAGGAGCCCAGCACGCCGAAGGCGGCCGACTCGGTGGCGGTGGCGATGCCGGCATAGATCGAGCCCAGCACCAGCAGGATCAGCAGCACCACCGGGATCAGGGTGCGCGACTCGTAGAGCTTGTCGCGCAGCGGCAGCGGCGGATCGGGCGGCGGCACCTTCGACGGGTTTAACAGGGACCAGCCCGCGACGTAGGCCATCATCAAGCCGGCGAGCAGGATGCCGGGGATGACGCCGGCGGCGAACAGCTTGGCGACCGACACCTCGGCCTGCACGCCGTAGACGATCATGATCAGCGACGGCGGAATCAGCAGGCCCAGGGTGCCGGCGCCCGACAGGCTGCCGATGGCGATCTCGTCGGGATAGCCGCGGCGGCGCAGCTCCGGCACCGTCATCTTGCCGATCGTGGCGCAGGTCGCGGCCGACGAACCGCTGACGGCGGCGAAGATCGAGCAGCCGATGATGTTGGTGTGCACCAGCCGCCCGGGCAGGCGGCGCATCCACGGCGCCAGGCCCTTGAACATGTCTTCCGAGATGGCGCGTGCGGAACAGCACCTCGCCCATCCAGATGAACAGCGGCAGGGCGGTCAGGGTCCACGACGAGGTGTCGCTGAAGATGGTGGTGGCCATGGCATCGCCGGCCGGCTTGGCCGGCGCGAAGATCCACATCACCGCCACCGACACGCCGATCATACTGAGCCCGATCCACACGCCGGTGCCGAACAGGAAGAACAGCGCGGCAATGGCCAGCAGGGCGATTTCGGCGTCGATGGTGCCCACGGCGCCGGTCCCTCAGCGCTCGATGTGCATGGCTTCGTCGCCCGACGGCTCGGTCATCAGCGGTCCGCCGAGCGCGATCACCACGAGCTGCTCGACGACCGCGATCGTCAGGACGACGGCGCCGACCGCCATGCCGAGCTGCGGGATCCATAGCGGGACTGCCACCAGCCCCGTCGACAGGTCGTTGAGCTGCCAGGAGACGTAGCACAGCCGCACGCTGAACCACGCCAGATAGCCGGCCAGCAGCGCGCCCAGCGCAAGGCACCACAGCTCGGCGGCGCGGCGGGCGCGGCCGCTGAGGCGCTGCAGGATCAGGGTGACGCGAATATGCTCGCCGCGACCGAAGGTCGAGGCCATGGCGAGAAAGGCCGAGGCCAGCATGGCGTAGCCGGCAAACTCGTCGGCCGAGCGGGCGACATAGTTGAACGGGTTGGGCAGGCCGAAGCGGTCTTCGAGCCACAGCCCGATGCCGGGTCCGACGGAATACAGCACGAAGGCCAGCAGCAGGACCATGAAAACGCCGCCGAGCGCGCCGGCGGCGTCATAGAGTTTGCGCAGGATGCGACGCATGGATCACCGCACCGGGCGGCCAGGCGGTGATGCCCCCGGCCTCACATCTTGCGATAGGTCTCGACGACCGACTTGCCTTCGGCGCCTGCCTTGGCCAGCCACTCCTCGGTCAGTTTCTTGCCCAGTTCCTTGTATTCGGCGGCGAGCTTGGCCGAGGGCGGCTGCACTTTCATGCCGTTCTTGGCCAGCGTTTCGAGGAAGCCCTTGGCCAGCCGCTCGCTTTCGGCCCAGCCCGCGACCTCGGCCTTGGCGGCCTCGGCCATGACCACCTTCTTCGTCGCCTCGTCGAGCTTGTCGAACGCCGCCTTGTTCATCAGCACCAGGTCCTTGGGCAGCCATGCCTGCGTGTCGTAGAAGTGGGTCAGCTGTTCCCATACCTTGGAATCGACGCCAGTCGCGCCAGAGGAGATGAAGGAGTCGACCTTGCCGGTGGCCAGTGCCTGGCTGAGCTCGGCCGCCTGGATGGTGATGGGCTGGGCACCGGCCAGCTCGGCGATGCGCGAGGTGCCGCGGTTGTAGGCGCGGAACTTCAGGCCTTTCATGTCGGCCAGGCTGTTGATCTCCTTCTTGGCGTAGAGTCCCTGCGGCGGCCACGGCACCGAGAACAGCGCGATCATGCCCTGCGCCGCCAGCTTCTTTTCCAGCAGCGGCTTCTGCGCCATCCACAGTTTCTTGGCGTCGGCGAAGCTGGTCGCCAGGAACGGCACGACGTCGACCCCGTAGAGGGGATCCTCGTTCTCGAAGTTGGAGATCAGGATTTCGCCGATCGGCGCCTGGCCGGTCTGCACCGCGCGCTTGATCTCCGGCGCCTTGAAGAGGGCGCCACCGGGGTGGATCGTTATTTCGAGCTTGCCGCCGGAACCGGCCTTCACCGCGTCGGCGAACTTCTGCATGTTGACGGTGTGGAAGTTGGTCGCGGGATAGGCGGCCGGCAGATCCCACTTCGTCTGTGCCACGGCGCCGCTGGCGGCCAGCGTGCCGGCAAGGGCCAGGGCCGCGATCCTGTCGGTTCTCATGCAATTCCCCCTGCTGCAAACGACGCGGATCGTTACATGCAGGTTGCGGGCCGCGCAACGGCCATGCCGGCGGCGCGCGATCGCGCGGCACGATGCCGCTGCTCCCGCGGGGCCGGCGGCATGCCGGTCAGGGGCAGATCCAGCCTGTCCCGCCCGGCGCCTTGAAGCATCCGACCGACTGCGGCATCACCTGCTTGGGCAGCCACAGCACGACGTTCGGGAACAGGATGCAGAAGGCGATGGTCGCCAGGAAGACGACGTAGAGCGGCAGCGAGCGCAGCATCGCCCGGGTGAAGTTGACGTTGGTGAACTTGGCCGCCATCAGCAGCGTGATGCCGTAGGGCGGCGTGATCAGCCCGAACGCCAGCGTCACGATGATGCAGACGCCCATGTGCACGGGGTTGATGCTGCCGATCTCGGTCAGCTTGTTGATGATCGGCATGAAGATGATGATCGCCGGGATGGCATCGACGAAATCGCCGACGATGATGAAGACGCCGACCAGCAGGAACAGGATCAAGAGCGCGTTGTCGCCGGCGGTGTGCTCGACCCAGGCCGCCACCACGTCGGGTCCTTTGAGGTAGGCCAGCATCCAGCCGAACGCGGAGGCGGCGGCGACGGTGATCAGCGGGATCGAGTACAGCAATCCCGTGTACATGAAGACGCGCGGGATATCGCGGATGTGGCGGCGGGCGAGGAACGGGATGGCGACCAGCAGGATGTAGACCACCGCCACCATGCCGGCCTCGGTCGGCGTGAACCAGCCGGTGAGGATGCCGCCCATGATGATGACCGGGATCATCATCGGCAGCGCCGATGCCTTCACCGCGTCGCTGAATTCGCCGAAGGTGGCGCGCCGCTTCTTCACGCCCACCGGCCCGAAGAAGTAGCTGTAGACCATCAGCCCGATGCCGACCATGACGCCGGGCACGACGCCGCCGAGGAACAGGCCGGCGATCGAGACGTTGCCGGTGGCGCCATAGACGACCGCCATGATGCTGGGCGGGATCAGGTTGGCCATGGTGGCCGCCGAGGCGATCAGGGCGGCGGTGAAGGCCGAATCGTAGCCCTCCTGGTCCATCGAGGGCGCGATGGTGCGGGTCAGCACCGCCACGTCGGCGGTCGAGGAGCCGGAAATGCCGGCGAAGAACATGCTGAACAGCGTGACGACCTGCGCCAGCCCGCCGCGCAGGTGGCCGATCATCGCCTGCGCCAGATTGATCATGCGGCCCACGACGTTGGCCGAGGTCATCAGCTCGCCGACCAGCAGGAAGAACGGCACCGCCAGCAGCGCCTCGGCGTCGATGCCGTAGAACAGCTGGCCGACGATCGACGCCAGGCTGATCGGCGTCAGCGCCGTGGCCACCAGCACGCCGGCGATGATGGCGAACGCCACCGGCACGCCCATGTAGCCGAGGAACAGGAACACGAAGCCCATCAGGCCGAGGATGACGCCGTTGCTCATGCCGGCGTCTCGCTCGCATGCGCCGGCCCCTCGTCGCGCGCAAACCCGTTGCGCCAGCCGTTGACCAGCTGCTCGACGGTGAACAGCGCCACCAGCAGGCCGCACAGCGGGATGGCGGCGGTCAGCGTCGATTCCGGTGTCAGCGACGGCATGCGCTTGCTGCCGAAGCCGTGCAGGAAATTGATGAAGCCGAAGAACAGCAGGCAGCAGGCGACCGCCAGCACCACCAGCCGCGTGAAGGTCTCGAAGAACATCCGGGTGCGGCCGGTCAGGGTCTCGACGATCGCCGACAGGTACAGGTGGTCGTTGCGCCGCGTCGCTGCGGCACTGCCGAGGAAGACGCCGTACACGAAGAAGTGGCTGGTGACTTCCTGCAGGTAGAGCCAGGGGTGGCCGATCGCCCGGGTGGTGACGTCGAAGAAGACGGTGATCGTGAAGCCGCCGATGGCGATGCCGCACAGCACCATGACGACGGCCTCGAGGGCGTCGAACGACCGCCACTTCAGGTGCCGCTGGCGCGGCGAGACGACGGCATAGTAGCTCATGGGCCGGGTGCGGGGCGGGGGACGGTGGCAGGGCAGGCCCGGACGCGGTGCGGCGCCGGGCAAGGGGCCCGGCGCCGGTCGGGATGCACGCCGCCGGACACGGCGCCTGTCGGGGTCAGCCGACCTTGCGGACGAGGTCGAGAATCTTGACGGCGTGCGGCCCCAGCTCCTTGGCGAGCTGGTCCTGGATCGGCGTGGCGGCCTTGATGAAGCCGGACTTGTCGACGTTCTTGACCAGCTTGACGCCGATCTTCTCGAGCCGCACGGCCGAATCCGCCTCCAGCTTCAGCGCCCGCGCCGGCTGCTCGCGGCCCACCGTATCGGCGGCCTCCTGCACCCATTTCTTCTGCGTATCGTTCAGGCTGTTCCACACCTTATCGCTGACCCACACGACGCTGTTGTTGGCCTCGTGCTCGGTGAACGACATGATCGGCGCGGTCTCGTAGTGCTTGTTGGACAGGTAGACGTTGACGCCGTTCTCGGCGGCATCGACCACGCCGGTCTGCAGCGAGGTGTAGACGTCGCCGAACGGCATGTGCACGACCTGCGCGCCGTAGGCCGGGAAATGCGTGTCCTCGGTCTTGGTCGCCTGGACGCGGATCTTCATGCCCTTGAGATCCTCGACCTTGTGGATCTCCTTCTTGCTGTAGATGTTGCGCAACCCCAGCGTCGACACCGCCAGCACCCGCGCGCCCTGGACGCGGTCGGCGACCATGTCGCGCACCGCCTTGATGACGGCCGGATCGGCGATCGCCTTCTTCAGGTGATCCTCCGACTTGAAGATGTAGTGCAGCGAGAAGACGCCGGACTCGGGGGCCAGCGTCGAGGCGTTGGCGGTCGAGCTGATGATGAAGTCGATGTCGCCCGAACGCACCTTCTGCAGCATCTGCGGTTCCTGGCCGAGCTGCGCGCCGGGGAACTGGTCGATCGACATCGTCCCCTTGCTGAGCTCCTTGAGCTTGCCGTCGAAGATGTCGGCCAGGATGCCGTAGCCGGTGGTGCGCGGCTGGTCGTAGCCAAAGCTGAACTTGCGGGTCTGGGCCGATGCGCCGAACGACCAGCTCAACGTCGATGCCGCAGCCAGGCCGCCGCCGGCCGCGAGGGCCTTGCGCCTCGTGATCATGGGAATCTCCTCCTGCGTGCCCGTCATCTTCAGGCGCCCGGTGCGGGCTGGCCGCGGCGTCTTGCGCCGCACATTAGCGAGGGGCACGAGACCGGCCAATGCATTTCAACCGGATCGGGCGGCGACGGCGCGTTTCATGGGCAGGCGGCCGGGCGGCGAATGCCGTCCCGGCCGGTCGCGTCGCTGCGTGGCCGGCGCCGCGCGAATCGGTGGTCCGCGGCGGCTTAAGGCACTGCGACCCGCACGCCCGGGGCGATGCGGTCGCTCGGGTAGACAATGACTTGTTCCCCGGTGGCAAGACCGCCGGTCACCGCCGCGACCCGACCCGAGCGGCGCAGCAGCTGGACCGTGCGCAGCTGTGCCCGCCCGGCGTCGACGACGTAGGCGTACCAGCTCTCGCCGCGGCGGAAGAGGGCGCCGGCCGGCACCATGATGGCATCATCGCGCGTGAAGACGGTGATGCGGGTATCGACCTGGAAGCCGTCGCCCAGCCCGGACCAGGTCGCCGGCGGCGACACCACGTCGAGCAGCACGTTGACCCGCTGTTCTTCCACGCCCAGCGTCGAGAGCTTGGTGAAGGCCGACGGCTCGATACGGCGCACGACGCCGGCCAGCGTGCCCGGGCCGCCCCAGTGCTCGATCACGACCGCCGCGCCGGGGCGGATCTCGACGGCATCGGTGCTCAGCACGTCGACCACGATCTCCAGGTCGCGCGGATCGCCGATCTCGATCAGCGGTCCGCCGGGCTGCACGATCGTCTCGCTCTCCTGCACCAGCTTGAGCACGACGCCCGGAACCGGCGCCGCGACCTTCCAGGCATCCAGGGCTGCGTCGCCGCCGTCGTGGTAACGCGCCAGCAGGGCACGCGCCTGCTCCAGATCGTGCTGCGCGGCATCGTCCTGGAACTCGGCGGCCCGCAGATCGCGGTCGGCGACGCGCATCGCCAGCTCGGCGTGCTCCAGCGCCTGTGTCGTCGCCGCGCCGCGCGCCACCAGCGTGCGGGTGCGTTCCAGATCGGCCGTGGCCTGGGCTGCCTGGGCGCGCGCCCGCTCGACCACCGTGCGCGTGCGATCGCGCGTCGCCTCGGCGGCGCCGACTCGCTCCTCGGCCTCGCGCCGGCTGCGCGGGTCGAGCAGCGGCGCCGGCGAGGGCAGGATGGTCGCGATCACGTCGCCGGCGGCCACCTTGTCGCCGACCTTCAGGTGGATGCGGGTCAGCCGGCCGGCGACCGGCGCCGCCACCACGTAGCGCTCGCGCACGCGCGTCTTGCCGTCCTCGTCGATCGTGGCGACGAAGCGTCCCTTGACGACGCTCGCCGTCTCGACCGCGACCGGCTGCGGCGTCAGCAACCAGGCGATGCCGGCCACGACGGCCAGCACGCTGAGCACGGCGAACACGCGGCCGGCGGTGATGCGCATGGTCACTCCCGCGTCTTGAGCACGGCGACGAGATCGAGCCGGTCGATGCGGCGGCGCACGACGTACATGCTGGCCGCCGCCGCGGCGACGACGACGGCGATGGCCGCCACGTAGGTCGACGCCCCGATCACCGCCGGGATCTGGAAGCTTTCGTTCGACTGGTAGCGGGAGATAAGGCCGACGATCTGGCGCGACAGCACGACGCCGAGCGGCAGGCCGATGGCGATCTCGACGACGAACTGGCCGAACAGGATGGCCGCCACCTCGGCGCGGCTGAATCCCAGCACGCGCAGGCTGGCCAGCTCCCAGGCGCGTTCCTGCAGGCCGATGCGGGCGCTGTTGTAGACCACGCCGACCGCGATGATGACGGCGAAGGCGGTCAGGATGCCGGCGCTGACCAGCACGAGACTGGCCACCTTTTCAATGAACGAGCTCAGCGCGTAGGCCTTCATCGACATCGACTCGATCACCGGCAGGTCCTTGAAGCGCCGCGACAGGTCCGGCAGCGCCGCCGCATCGACGTACAGGGCGGCGGCCGACACGACGTCGCCTTCGCCGGTCAGGCGGTTCAGGGCGTCGATGTCCATGTAGCAGGCCATGCCGAGCGACTCCCAGACCGTGGCGCTGACCGGCAGGTCGCGCTTGCGGCGCTTGCCCTCCATCACCTCGACGCTCAGCAGGTCGCCGGGCACGACGCCCAGCCGCTGCGCCAGCTGGCGGCTGAGCGTGACGCCTTCGGCCGACACCTCGATCGGCCGCAGCGCCGCATCGTGCGGCCGGCGCAACTCGCCGTCGCCCGGCAGGCCGATGACCGCCGTCAGGTAGCTGCGGTGGCCGGCGCGCAGGCGGACCGGCACGATGCGCTGCCCCTCGACGGCCAGCACGCCGGCCTCGCGCGCCAAATCGCCGATGACGGCGCGGTCGAGCGGGTGGGGGAACGTCACCATGGCATTGCCGCGCTCGACCAGGCCGAACTGCACGTCGATCATGTAGTTAATGGCGTCGCGCCAGAACAGGCCGAGCGTCACCATGGGCACGGCGAAGCCGATGCCGACGACCGTCAGCGCCGTGCGCAGCGGTCGTCCGGCGATGTTGCGCAGCACCATGATGCGCCGCGGCGTCAGGCTGCGGGCGGGCAGCAGGCGCTCCAGCCAGCCGTGCCGGAAGTGCAGCGGCGCCGGCGGCCGCATCGCCACGGCCGGCGCCAGCGCCACAATGCGGCGCAGCGCCGCGAGCACGCCCAGGACGGCGGCGGCGAGGCTGATGGCCGTGCCGAGCATCGCCGACCAGGCCGTGAACTCGAAGGTCAGCGCCGGCAGTCTGAAGAAGCCCTGGTAGCTGGCGATCATGGCATGGCCGAAGGCGATGCCGCCGGCGACGCCCAGCGCCGCGCCGATCAGCACCACCGCCGCGACCAGCTTCAGGTAGTGCCCGACAAGCGGTGCGGTCGGGAAGCCCAGCGCCTTCAGTGCCGCGATCTGCTCGCGTTGCGCCGCCACCATGCGCCCCAGGGCGACGTTCAGCAGGAAGGCGGCGACGGCGATGAAGATGAAGGGGATGGTGATCGACATCACCTTCTGCTGGTCGAGTTCGTCCTGCAGGAAGCGGTTTGAGGTCTGGTCGCGTCGCGCGATGGCGCCGACCGAACCGTACGGTTCCAGCACGCGGTCGAGTTCGGCGATCACCGCCTGGGGATCGGTGCCGGGCGCCAGCGCCAGGACGGCATCGTTGAAGGCGCCCTTCATGTCGAAGGCGGCCTCGGCCGCGCTGCGATCGACCCAGAGCACGGCATAGAAGCGGTCATCGGGAATCGGCAGCCCCGGCTTCACCGCGTAGATGTACTCCGGCGACAGCGCGATCCCGGTCACCTGGAAGCGCTGCACGCGGCCATTGAGCACGACGCGCACGTCCGATCCGGGGGCCACCCGGTTGGCTTCGGCGAACGCCTCGCTGATGGCCGCGCCGAGCGCGTCGCCGGGCTGCGGCGCCGCCCCGCGGCGCACGTAGAGGCGCGCCAGCGGCTCGTCGCCGGCGTGGCTGAGCGACACCATGCGGGCCGAGACCGGCAGCGCCGCCGACGGCAGATCGACGATGACGTCGCGCACGATGCGCGGCTCGACGGCGATCACGCCGGGAATGTCGGCGAGGCGCGCCACGACCGACAGCGGCGCGCGCTTGAGCGTCACGAAGATCTCCGGGAAGCGCGCATCGCGGTAGAAGCGGTCGCGGCCGGCGCGCAGCGAGTCGTAGGTCGAGATCGAGGCGACGAACACCGCGATGCCGGCCGCCACCACCAGCGCGATGGTGATCACCTGTCCGCGCATCGCGGTCAGGTCGCGCCGGAGCTTGCGGTCGAGCAGGCTCACCAGCGCACCTCGTCGGGCGACAGCCGGTGCGCGTTGCGCTCCTCGCCGACGATGCGGCCGCCGCCCAGCCGCAGGACGCGATCGGCCATGCCGGCGATCGCCGCGTTGTGGGTGATGATCACGGTCGTGGTGCCGAGCTGCTGGTTGACGCGGGCGATGGCGGCCAGCACCACCTTGCCGGTGTCGTAGTCGAGCGCGCCGGTCGGCTCGTCGCACAGCAGCACGTCGGGCCGCTTGGCGATGGCGCGGGCCACGGCGACGCGCTGCTGCTCGCCGCCCGACAGCTGCGAGGGGAAGTGGTCGAGCCGCTGGTCGAGGCCGACCAGGGCCAGCGCCGCCCGCGGATCCATCGGCTTGTCGGCAACCTCGTTCACCAGGGTGACGTTTTCCAGCACCGTGAGGCTGGGGATGAGGTTGTAGAACTGGAACACGAAGCCGACGTGCTCGCGCCGGTAGCGCGTCAGGTCGGCGTCGCTGGCGCCGACCAGATTGTGGTCGCGCCACCACGCCTCGCCCGAGCTGGGCGAGTCGAGCCCGCCCAGGATGTTGAGCAGCGTCGACTTGCCGGAGCCCGACGGCCCCAGCAGCACCACCAGTTCGCCTTCGTAGATGTCGAGGTCGACGTCGCGCAGCGCGTGCACGGCGATGTCGCCCATGCGGTAGGTCTTGCTGAGCCCGCGGGCATGGAACACCGCGGTGCGACCGCCCGCCGGCGCCGTCGCCGCAGCCGGCGTCGCCGACGGTGGCGTCGGCGGGCTCGCGTCGTGACGGCCGCGAAACAGTCGCATGGTGCACCGGGTT
>JAHCJT010000076.1 GCA_026126245.1 Alphaproteobacteria bacterium | reverse complement strand
GACGGCGTCGAGCGTCAGCCACTTCACGTCGGCACCGCACGCGCCGGACCTCTCGCTGGCCAGGGAAATTCGGACGACCGGCGAGGAAATCGTCGAGCTCGTCGCGTTCCAGTGCTTCCTCGTCGCGCTCTTCATCGC
Source organism: Alphaproteobacteria bacterium (assembly GCA_026126245.1). Classification (GTDB taxonomy): domain Bacteria; phylum Pseudomonadota; class Alphaproteobacteria; order Reyranellales; family Reyranellaceae; genus Vineibacter. The sequence continues at coordinate 17,711 of JAHCJT010000076.1, read as the reverse complement.
GCGGTTCGCTGACGGGCGGCGCCAATCCGCGGCTGCCGCGACGCCTGAACTGCGCAAGGAAATCCGGGTCCGTTGAACGGCCGGCACGGCGCCGCGACAGTCGCGCACGGGCACGCGCGCGGCGCGGCGCCGGTTCAGCCGCCGCGCAGCATCTCGCCGGCCAGCGCGCCGGCATGCACGCCGCCCTGCATGAACAGCTGGCCGTTGACGTAGGTGCGCGCGTAGCCGTCGGCCTTCTGGATGTAGCGGCCGGCGCCGGCCGGGAAGTCGTGCACGAACTGCGGTCCGTGCAGGCGCAGCCTGTCGAAGTCGATGACGTTGACGTCGGCCTTCATGCCCGGCGCCAGCACGCCGCGATCGCGGATGCCGAACAGCGCCGCCGGCTCGCCCGTCAGCATATGGATCGCCTGCTCGATGGCGAAATGGCCGCGCTCACGCACCCAGTAGGTCAGGAAATAGGTCGGCAGGCTGGCGTCCATGATCATGCCGCAGTGCGCGCCAGCGTCGCCCAGCCCCAGCACGACATGCGGGTCGTCCAGCATCTCCTCGACCGCCGTCATGTCGGGGTTGAGGAACGGATAGTTGAACAGCGCCATGCCGTCCTCGGCCAGCGACAGCTCGATGAAGGCGTCGGGCGGGCTGGTGTTGAGCCGCGCGGCATGCGCCGCCAGGCTGTCGGCCGGCGCATGGTCGTAGCGCGGGTTGGCGCGCGACAGCAGGAACAGGTCGTGCCAGTCCATCGGCGGCATGTCGGCCAGCGACTGCCGCACCATGGTGGCGCGGTACTCCGGATCGCGCAGCCGGGCGAGCTTGTCGGCCAGACTCTGGCCGCGCAACGCGCGCCACGCCGGCGCGCGGTCGAACGGCGTGCGGTTCTGGAAGCCGAACAGCACACCGATGCCGCGCGTCGTCGACTGCGCCACGATGCGGGCGCCCTTCTTGGTGTTCTGTGCCACCGCGTCGAGGATCAGGCGGTAGCCGTGCGGCACCTGCCGCGTCTGGGTGAGGTTGAAGATCACCGGCCGGCCGGTCTCGCGGCTGATCTCGGTCATCCAGGCCATTTCGCTGTCGAGGTTGGCGCGCAACGTCGCCTCGTCCGGCCCCGACATGCGGGTGGCCGCCTCCAGCACGCCGCGCCCCTGCTCGCGCAGCGCGGCGCTGATGCCCTTGAGTTCCTCGGCGGTGGCGTAGGTGCCGGGCACCGCGTCGCCCTGCGGCGTCAGGTGCAGCGGCGTGCGCGACGTCGAGAAGCCCAGCGCGCCGCCGGCCAGCGCCTCCGAAACCGCATCGCGCATGGCCGCGATCTGCTCGGCCGACGCCGGCTTGTTGGCCAGCGCCTCCTCGCCCATGGCGTAGAGCCGCACGGCGCAGTGGCCGACCAGGCCGCCGACGTTGACGCCCTTGGGCAGGTCCTTGAGGGCCGCGAGATACTGGCCGTAGGTCTCCCACGTCCAGGGCATGCCGCTGGCGATGCTGCGCGCCGGCACGTCCTCGACCGACTCCATCAGCTTGGCGAGGTACTCGCGGTCCTGCGGCTTGCACGGCGCGAAGGTGACGCCGCAATTGCCCATCACCACCGACGTCACGCCGTGCCAGCACGACGAGGAGGCGATCGGATCCCAGGTGATCTGGGCGTCGAGATGGGTGTGGATGTCGACGAAGCCGGGCGTCACCAGATGGCCCTCGGCATCGACCGTCTCGCGCGCCGTGCCCTCGACCTTGCCGACGGCGACGATGCGGTCGCCGGCGATGGCGACGTCGCCGCGGCGCGAAGCCGCGCCGGTACCGTCGACCAGCGTGCCGTTCCTGATGACGAGATCATAGGTCATGGGCTTCCTCCGCCGGCGCTTGTCCGCTTGAGCGGAATTGGGCCATGCGCGGCCGATGCTGTCCAATGCAATCGCCCGGCGGGGCAAGCCGCGCCCGGCCGGATGTCTCGCGCGCCGACGTCCGCATCACCGCGAGTGGACGGCGCGCCAGCCTCCGTCTGGCCGGCCGCGCCCGAAGCTGCCACTCTGCGCCCATGCCGGCGGCCGAGCGGCGCCACCCGGCAGAGAGGATTTCGCCATGGCGATGGCATCGTGCGCGACGGCCGCCCGAACGATGGGGCGCTGGCTGCGGCCCTGGGCCCGGCCGCGGCGCGCCGGCATCGGCCTGATCGCCGCCACCTGGCTCGGCCTGGCAGCGGCGCCCTTCGCCGCACTGCCGGCGGTCGCCGACGTGCTGCCGCCCGTCGATGCGCTCAAGCAGAAGCTCGCTCTGGAGCCGCAGACCGTCGAGGTGATCGAGCCGCACCTGTCGACGCCCGACCGCCGCACGCGGCTGCGTTATGTCGGCTGGCCGGCGGCGGTGGTGTTGGACCGGCTGTTCGCGCCGGGCTGGAAAGACGCCGGCATGGTCATCGAGTTTCGCGCCCTCGACGGCTACGTCTCGCGGGTGCCGGTCGAGCGCTTCGCGCGCTACAGCGCCTACCTGGTCTTCGCCCGTGCCGACGGCGCGCCCTTCGAGGTCGAGAACGTGGCGCAGAACGAGAAGCACGTGGCGCTCGGCCCCTACTACCTCGTCTGGGACAACGTCCGCGATGCCGAGCTGGTGAAGGATGGCGCCTCGTTCTGGCCCTACCAGGTCAACGAGATGCGCGCCGTCGCGGCGTCGCTGCGCGCCCTGCTGCCGGGCGACCTGGGCAGCCGCTTTGCCGCCGAGGCACAGCTGACGGAGAAGCTGTGTCTGAGCTGCCATCAGGTCAACGGCTTCGGCGGCGAGAAGTTTCCGACCAATCTCGCTCAGCGGGCGAAGGACCTGAGCTGGGCCGATTTCCGCAAGCAGGTGCTGACGCCGCGCGCGGTCAATGCGCAGTCGACCATGCCGCCGCTGCTGGCCAACGACCCGGCGGCGACGCGCGATGCCATGGCCCGGCGCCTCTACGACTATCTGCGCGCCGTACCGGTGATACAGCCCTGAGCGGCATCGCGGGTGGCGGCCGTCACGCCCTGGATCGAGGGGCTGCGGCCGGCCTTGCCGATGTGATGCGCTCGAGATCCAGTTCGCCAGCAGCGCCCCAGCCCTTCACGCCGGCCGGGATCTCGGGCCGGAAGGCCTCGTAGAGGTGGAACGCCTGGGCGCGCAGCACGGCCGGCGTCAGGCGGTCGGCCAGGCTCGCCATCGCGCCGCGCACATCGGCGGCGGCATCGCCCAGTTTTCCGGCGATGTAGCGCTCGACCGCCGCCGGACTCATCGGCTTGCCCGACGAGTCCAGCGCGCGCAGGCCTTGCGGCGTCAGCGCCACGGGCACGCGCCGGCCCATGAACTCCAGCAACTGCGGCGCCGCCTTGGCCCGCTTCTTCTGTGGCTCCTCGCCGGCCTCGCGATCCTCGGCCAGTCCCAGGCTCTTTGCCTTGGCGTAGGCGGCGTAGCCCGCGATGGCCCGCCCCAGGGTCAGCGCGGTATCGCGATCATGGCCCAGCCGCTCGGCGACAACCGCCGCCCATAGCGTCAGCACCGGCGCCCGGTTCACGCGGATCTTCATGGTGCCGGACACTACGCGCCGCCGGCGCCTGCGGTCCAGTGGACCGGCCTGACGGATGGTCGCGATGCGACCAGGACGGGCAGAGCCTCACACGACGACGGCCGTGTGGCTTCCGTCGTATCCCTTGAACTGCACCCCGCGCGGTTCGGCGCTGACCGTCGGCCCTGTCGTCGCCGCCCCGTTTTGGCCGCTTTCCGCAGGTCGCATGGATCGTCTGTTTGTTCCTGATGCGCGAGGTCGTCCGGTCGCCATGTCCCGTCCGCTTGCCATGATGGTCACCGCCCTGGCCCCCCTGCTGCTTGCCGGTTGCGAGGCGATGGGCGGCTTGTGGAGCGGAATGCGCGGTTCGGGTCCCGGCACCCCGACACCGGCCGCCGACGGTCCGCCGGCCGACGAAGGGCGGATCTGCCAGCTGGCGCAGCAATCCGTGCGCGAGGCGCTGGGCGTCAAGAGCCTGCGCGGCGAGTCCTGTTCGGCGTCCAAGACGGGCCCCGGTCGGTGGGAGGCCCGCGTGGCGTTCACGTCGGGCACCGAGCGGCAGACATACCGCGTCGAGCTGCGGCCGCATCGCGACCGACGCCAGGGCTGGGCCGTCGTCGACATGGCGCCGACCGTCACGACCGGCTGACGGCCGAACACGGCGCGGCCACCGGCAATCGGGCCCTGTGCCGTTCGACGCGGCGCAAATATCACGGCGTCGCGTGCGTGCGATCCAGGTGCCAGTCGCCGCCGCAACGACCGTCGATGCCAAGGCTCCAGCGACCGCCCGTCGCCTCCTGGCCGCTCAGCATCAGCGGACGAGTGCCGGCACTGTGCAGCGTCAGGCGTCCGCTCGCATCGCGGATGCCTTCGTAGTGCATGTCACCCGCGTCGAAACGGACGTGTCCGCCCGCCGAGAGCGGCACCCGCAGCGTGCTCTGCCGACACGTCTGGCTGGCCGCGCCCGCGACCTCCAGCAGCAGGGTCAGCTCACGGGCCCGCAGGTCGGGCAACACCCACGGATTGCCGGCGTTGGCAATCAGCAGCGTCAGGAGTGTGTTCAGCATCGGAGGCCTCGCATCGGTGATGAGGTCGCGCGCCAGCTCACGCCGCCACCCCGTCAGTTGTGACGCGACGCAATCGGCCGGCACCGAGCCCCGGCGACATTCACCCCGCAAGGAACAGGCCGCATCGTGGGAGACAACCGCGCGTTTGGCAACGGCGGTCTCGCCAGGTGCCGCCGGCCGGTGTGCCTGTGGCGCCGGCCGCGGCGCGCGCCGAAGTTGCAACGCGCCGCCCGCTATCGTGCCGCCAATACGCAGCGGCGTTGCAGCCCTGCCGCAAGTTGTGTGCCGGAGACGGCAGGCGCCGCGGTGGCGCAGCGTAGCTGCACACGCGCTGCGGCGCAGGGCACGCGCGGGTTGAAGCCACGGCAGGCGATCGCGCAATACAACGGTGCGCAGACACGTCCAGATCGAACCCGTCTGTAAATGTAGCAGAATCAATGGCTGCGCCGGCATCCACCCCTGCAACCGCCGGCAGTCCGGTCAGATCGAACCCATCTGCGATCCACACGAGGGACGTCGGCGGATTACAACCTGCCTCGCATTCCGGCGGTCGTATTCACCCAGGTGGATCGATCCGGAGTGTACCGGGGAAGCGAAGTCGGTGGCCGGAGCGCGCAAGGGGCAAGGCGCGCACCAGCAAACCGAAGGAGCCTGGCGGCCTCCCGAGACGACCGCCGCGGACCTGCTTCTGGGAGACTTGGATTGCTCACACTCCGTCGACTGCTCAAGGACGAAGCTGGCGCAACCGCCATCGAGTACGGACTCTTCTCGACATTCATATCGGTGGCCGCCCTGGTGGCCGCCATGCAGATCGGCAGCAAGATCGAAACGACATTCGCCACCGCCGGCGCGCATATGACGGGCGGCCAGTCCACGGCGATGGTGTACTACAAGGCCGACACGCGGCTTTCCTTCCGCTAGGGACCGCACGGCGGCACGGCAGCAGCGCCGCCAACCAGGCCCCGCGACCGGGGCCATGCGAAACCAGCGGGCGGCGCGGCACCTGCCGCCATGATGGCCGCCCGCCGATCTCACAGCGGTTCCATTCTCACCAGACTGTCGCGTCAGTCTTCCATCTTGAACGAGAGCTTGAGCTTGGTGCGATAGGCTTTGACCTTGCCGGCCTCGATCTGGATGTCCTGCTCGACGACTTCGGCCACGCGCAGGTCGCGCAGCGACGAGCTGGCACGCGCCACGGCGGCGGCCGCCGCCTTCTCCCAGGACTCGGGGCTCGCCCCGACGACCTCGACGATCTTGTAGACGCTGTCGGGCATGACTGTGTCCTCCCTGGATGTGCGGCCCGGACCGAGGATCGGCCCGGATCGACCCAGGCGGCGGATCAGGCTTTGGCCTCGTAGCGCAGCCCCAGCTTGAGCGTCACCTGGTAGCTGGCGGCCTTGTTGTCGCGAATCGTGCCCCTGACATCGACAACCTCGAACCACTCCAGGTTCCGCAACGACTTCGAGGCGGTGCGGATCGCCGTGTTGATCGCCTCCGACACCGACACGTCGGACGAGCCGACGACTTCGGTCTTCACGTAGGTTTTTTCTGCGGCCATGGACGACCTCCCCTGACTCAGGCAGGAAGCGCCGCAGTTGTGGGCACAAGCTGCGACACGGTGAGCGGACGCCAACTGGCCATCACGCTACGCCCCGAACCGGTGCGGCGGCAACGACAGATAGGTTGCCTGGCTTACGACCTGCGAGCGATGGCTGGCGCGCCGGCGACGGCGCGCCATCAGGCGCGATCGGCCTCGACCTTCTTGAGCATTTCCAGCAGTTGGCGCAGCGACAGCGGCTTGCGCAGCACGGCGCTGGCGCCGACGTCCATGGCGCTGCGAATCTCGTCCTCGCTCGCCTGGCCGGTCATCACCAGCATGGCCGGCCGCGGCTCGCGCTGCAGGCAACTCTGCAGAACGTCCAGGCCACTGCCGGTCGGCATGCGCATGTCGGTCAGCACGATGTCGATCGCCGCCGTGGCGTCGAGTGCCTCGCGCGCGGCGGTGACGCCGTCGGCGGCAATCGGCTGAAAGCCGCGGCGTTGCAGGAAGCCGCAGACCTCTTCAACGATTTCCGGCTCGTCATCCACGACCAGGATGTTCATGTCCCGCCTCCCGCCGGCGCGCCTTTCCGGCACAGCGGCGCGATGGATTTCTCCACCGCGCGCAGCGATGCGCCACCGGCCCGCTCCTGTCGATGAACCCGTCGCCGCAGAAAAATGATTCGCGCCGGCGAAGTCAAAGAAAAATGCCGCGCCGCCGGATCGCGTGCGCAACGTGACGCGCCAGTCATTTCCGGTGAACGATTGTCGACAGGCAATGTCCCGAGATGTCCCGACACAGCCGGCGCCGCGAGTGCTAAACTGCTTGTGCAGGAACGCCGAGATTGGAGGTCCCCGTGATCAAGCCACTCACGCGTCGTACAGCCCTACCCCTGTTGTTTGCTTCCTTTGCCGCGCCGACCGCGGCGGGCGCCACGCTGCAAGTCGCGGCGGCGCCGCTTCTCGATGGCCAGCCGGTGGTCAACGGTTACGGCCGCTGCTCGGCCTGCGCCTGCCCCGCCTACGCCGGCAACTACAACGTCTGCCAGAACTGCGGCCACAACTACGCCACGCACTGGTGAGGCGCGTCGCGCGCGGCCCGGCGGCTCGGGTTCCCGTGCGGGGACAGGTCCATCGCGCCATCGGTGCGCTTGTGCGCCAGCGCGCCGCGTGGCTGTCGGGCGTCGTGCTGGCGACCATCGTGCTGGCGGCCGCGACGCCGGCGCTGGCCCAGGCGCCACCGCCGATCGGACATTGGCGCAGCCGCACCAGCACCGCCCAGCTTCTGGTCTACCAGAACGGCTCGTGCGCCTTTCTCGGCACGCAGCCGGTGCAGGGGACCTGCAGCTGGAACGCCTCCAGCCGCGGCGGGATTCTGACGCTGCAGTATCCGATGCCGCTGGAGCCGGGAAAGATTTACTTCAACATCATCTGGGTCAACCAGACGACCATCACCGTCTTCGGCGAATACTTCTACCGGCAGTGACGGTAGCGGCATCAACCCCATCGCGGCGACAACGACGACGCGCCGAGCTGTCGCTGCGGCACTGACCGGTGGTGCATGTCTTCGTCCGGCAGGCCATTGCCCGGCTGAGCCGGCCTACGCCAGCCAATCAACGGGAGTCGGGCACGCAGGGCCCGGAAAGCGCCGATGTTTGACGTCGAACTCACGTTGTCGGTCCAGCTCACCGCAGGTGTCCTCGCCAACGCCCATATCCGTTTCCTCGGCGATGCCGGGCGACACGAGGGCCGCTGGAAACTGATCGGCCGGCAGGACCACCGCCTGCCGCACTTCGGGACCGCGGTGCACACCTGGCACTGGGACACCAAGGTCCACAGCACCGTCGTTCTCATGCACAACCACAAACCGTGGGCGTTCCTCTACAGTTTTCCGGCGGCGCCGACGCGCAGCAGCAAGAGTCTGCTGCAGGCGTTCAGGTTGCCGATCGGCCCCGCCTCTTACCAGCCGAACGGCTGGTATGTCGGCGAATGGGCGGTGATCACCAACGCGCACCACCGCAACCTGCCGTTTTTCGACCCCGACGACAGCGCCTTCCAGCAGGCGATCGCGTCGTGCACGGTGGACACCGGCTTTCGCTTCGATACGTCCTGGGGCGTCGGCGCCGCCGGCGGCGCGGGCATCGGCGGCGGCCTGCAGCCGAGCGCGACGATCGTTCTCAAGCGGCGCGACCAGGAGAAAGACGTCCGGCGCTGGCATCTCAACTACTGGGCCATCGGCGCCGGCGTCACGACGCCGGGTGTCAGCGCCGGCGGATCGACATCCAGCACACCCAGCCGCGGCCTGACCGAAGTCCTCGCCGGTCCCAATCAACCGGTGCCGTTTCCCGTCGAGAACTTCGCCGGCAATATCGTCATCGTCGACGTCGGCGCCGGATTTTCGATCGGCAAGGGGAAGGTGGCCGTTGGCGTTGGAGGTTCCCGGGCGCTGGTCATGTTCACCGGCGTCACGGCCACGAACTACTCGTTCGGGGACTACGCTCAAATCAAGGCATTGCTGCTGGTCGAGTGGGCTGCCGGCGCCGGCGGCAAGGGCAACACCAAGCTGCTCGGGGGCGGCGGCGCCGCCACGATGTTCGTGGGAACGGTGTCGGTGACGCGCGGACCGAACGCCAAGCCGGGATAGGTCAGACGGCGAGCGACCGGCGAAGGGCCACAGGCTGTAGCGCGCACGACGCGCGGCGAGGCAACGACGCGTGCGGCCGGTGGTCTAAGACGACGGAACGGTGATGCCGCCCGGCGCGCGCGGCGGCCCGGGAGCGAACGCCGCCCGTTCCAGGGAAATGACGCCCAGCGAGATCACGGCACCGACCGCAAAGACCGCCAGGGCGCGAAAGCAGACCTGCGCCAGCCACTCCTGCAGCGTCCGCAGGGCCGCTCGATGCTGTGCTGGCAACGCCTTGATCAACCCGGTCGATCCTTCTGCCGGCGCGACGCCGGACCGCGGCGTCACATGCGGCGAAGTCTACCCGAAGGACGCTGCCCGCTCGACGGATCGGCGCCGGGAATTGGGTCCATTCTGACTGTAAGATCAGCGGGACGATCGGGTCGCGCAACGCGCCCCGGCGCGACCGGCGCGCGAGATCGGCGACCGCCTCAATAGGCGTATGCGACCTGCGGGCCGTCGTAGCCCTTGAGCTGGACTTCACGCCGCTCGATCGCCGGCAGCGCCTCGCCGAGGTTCTGCCAGGCCGCCTCGCTGAGCAGGATCTCGCCCGGCTCCGCCACCGACTGCAAGCGCGCCGCCCGGTTGACCACCTGGCCGACGGCGGTGAGGTCGGTGTGCGTCGTGCCGAACTCGCCGAACGTCGTGGTGCCGCGGTCGATGCCGACCCCGACCCCCAGTTCCGACGCATCGAGACCGTAGCCGGCGAGCTCGCGCTTGCAGCGCTCGGTGCAGCGCGTCTGGATGTCGCGCGCCGCCGCCAGCGCGCGCCGCGTGTGGTCGCCGTGATGCAGCGGAAAATTGAAGATGGCGAGCACCGAATCGCCGATCGCCTTGTTCAGCAGGCCATCCTGCAGCCAGATGGCGGTGGCGCACTCGTCGTAGAAGAAGTTCAGCAGGCGCGCCAGCGCCGCTGCGTCCATGGCCTGCGACAGGGTGGTGTAGCCGCGGATGTCGGCGAACAGGATGGTGGCCTCGATCTCGATGGCGCGCCGCCGCATGACCCGCTCGAACATCTGCTCGCAGATCGTGCACAGGTTGGGGTTCATGCGGCTGGGGCGCACGCCCACCAGTCGGAACGGTACCGCCAGCGGGCCGCGCAGCACGATCGGCACGCGCATCTGCTCCCAGCAGCCCCTGCAGATCCTCGCCGTCGCCGCTTCATGACTCATCGGGCGCCGCCTCGTTCGGCACGTCCCTCACCAAGAGCCGCGATAGTGCGCCCGGCGGCGCACGACAACAAGAGCGGCGGCGATCGGCGGCTGCGTCGGCCGCGACCCGGACCCGCTCAGGTCTTGCGCAGCCGGATGTCGCCGCTGGCGCGCTGTACGAAGCGCTGGATGCTGTCCTGCGCTTCCTGCCCGAACGCGGCCCGCGCCAGCTCCAGTTCGCGCCGCATGGCGGCCACGCTCTCCAGATCGAAGGTCTCGTAGATCGAGCGGCGATCCGACAGCATCGCCTCCTGCGGATACTCGGCGATCTGGTTGGCCAGCTTCTCCGCCTCCACGCGCGTCGTGCCGCGCGCCACGCGGCGCGTCGCCAGGCCCATGGCGATGGCCTCCTCGGCGCCGACGGCGCGGCCGGTGATCACCATGTCCAGCGCCCGGCCCATGCCGACCAGCCGCGGCAGGCGCACGGTCGTGCCGTCGCCCAGCGGCACGCCCCAGCGGCGCGAGAAGACGCCGAAGCTGGCCGAATCGTCGACGATGCGGATGTCGCAGAACAGCGCCACGCCCAGCCCCTCGGCGGTGGCCGCGCCCTCGATGGCGCCGATCAGCGGTTTGGACATGGGCATGCCCAGCGGCGAGTCGTTGCCGCCGGTCCAAGGAAAGAACATGCCATCGGTGGCAAGTTCCTTCAGATCGGCCCCCGAGCAGAACGCGCCGCCGGCCCCCGTCAGCACGATGGCGCGGACTTCCTCATCGGCGTCGGCCAGTTGCAGCGCGCCCGCCAGGCCACGGGCGGTCTTGGAGTCCAGCACGTTCTTGGCTTCGGCGCGGTTGATGACGATGGTCGTAACCGGCACCCGGCGCGAGGCCATGATGTTGCCGTCGGCAAACGTCATCGACGTGAGAGGCGCCGCCATCAGACCATCCGCTACGCGACTGGACCACGCGTGAGAATAATTCGCATTATAGCTGATGTCAGGCTGACGCGCCAACAGGCAGTGCCCCGGTGTGACGTCGGGCAAGCTCCTCCCTGCGCGCGCCTTGCCGCAGACGACCGGTTTCACGCGCGCCGGCCCGGCGCAACGACGTGGCAATCGGCGCCGGCCTTGGCGCCACGCAGCGCTATGCGCCGCTGAACTCCCAGCGCAGCAGGCGATAGCCGACGTCCAGCGCATCGCGGGCGAGCAGGTCGGCGTTGCGCTGGTGCCAGACGCCGCTGGCGAGGTCGCGCGCCAGCCTGTCCAGGCCCGCCTCGGCATCGATCCTGGAAAAGACGGAGATCGAGCGGCGCGCGACGGGGTCGAGATAGACCTCCGGCCGCCGCCAGTAGGCGCCGAGGAAGCCGTCCGAGCAGTCATGCGGCACAAGCACCGGCGTCGCGTCACAGGGGCCGAGTTCCCCGGCCAACATCTGCAGCGACGGCATGGTCGCGCGATCAAGCGCCGTAATGGCGGGAAGATAATCCCGCGTCAGCCAGAAGTCGGATGCGTCCGTGTCGAAGGTCAACAGAACGATCCGCGAGCGCGCAACGCGGCGCATCTCGCGCAGGCCCAGCCGCCAATCCTGCCAGTGATGGATGGTCAGCACGGCCATGGCGGCATCGAATGCCTGCGTTTCGGCCGGCAGCGCCTCTGCCGATCCGCGGATGCACGGCGCCGCGCCCGGCACGCGTTGGCCGATCATCAGCGCCGATGGCTCGACCGCCAGCACGGCGCGATCGGCGGGTTCGTAGGATCCCGTCCCGGCACCGACGTTGATCACGCTGCGCGCATCGCCCAGGGCCGCCACGATGGCGCTGGCGATGCGGTGATCCGGTCGCCGGCGACGCGCGTAGCCTTCTCCGATTGCGTCGTAGGTCGCCGTCGTCATGTGAGGGGCTCCCGGGTGTCGATGCGGCGGCGGTCCCGCCGGGGCGGTGGGCGCCAGCCACTCCCAGCACCCCTTCCCGCCGGTTCGGTCCGGCCGACCGCCAGTGCGCGAGAGCCGGCTTGCGGACCGCTTCCGGTCTCTCCGCCATCCCCTGCGGCAGGTCGACGCGCGACACTAGCCGCCCGCGCGCGACCGTCAACCCGTGGACCCGCCGGCGCCCGCCGCAGCGCCGCGCGCGTGTCACACCGATGCAAGAGTGCTGTGCGATGGGGCGGACGGCGGCACCGCATCCGGCGCGGCGCCGGGAGGGCGGCATGATGACAACGGGTGGCAGGAAGACGGCGCGCAGCGGGCTGCTGGCGACTTGGCGCGAGCACAACCGTGCGGCGGCTTGCGGCCATGTTGTGTTCCGGCGGCCGCGTGCACCGCGCGTGGCGTGATGAGCGCCGTGCAGAACCGGTCCGTCGCGCCGCCGGCGGCGGACGCAACGCTCGCCTTCCCGCGCACGCCGGCGCAGCTGCTGGCCGAGCTGCTGGCGTTGCGCGCCGGCGTGGCCGCCGACGCCGTCGCCATGCTGGCCGAGTGGCAGCCCGAGATCGCGCGCCCCGTCTTCGCGCCCGACGCCGCCAATCTCGCGGCCTATCTGGCGCTGCGCCGCCGCGACCTGGGCGCCTTGCAGGACGAGCTCAGCTTCTGGGGCCTGTCGTCGCTGGGTCGCAGCGAGGGTCACGTGCTCGAGAGCCTCGACACGGTCATCGCCACGCTGGCCGCCCTCACCGGCTCACCCGTGCCGCCGGACCTGACGCGACCCGACCTTGCGGCCTGGCGGCGCGGCGAGGCGGCGCTGCGCACTGCCAAGCGCCTGCTGTTCGGCGAGGACCCGCAAGGTCCCAAGACGCGCATCATGGTCACCTTGCCGACCGAGGCGGCGCGCGACGCCGCCCTGCTGGCGGCGCTGATCGCCGCCGGCGCCGACTGCTTTCGCATCAACTGCGCCCACGACGATGCCGCCGTGTGGGCGGCGATGATCGACAACGCCCGCAGCGCCGCCGCCGCGACCGGCCGCCGCTGTCCGGTGCTGATGGACATCGCCGGCCCGAAGATCCGCATCGACGATCTGTTCGGCGACGAGCTGCCGCGGCTGGGTGTCGACGACCGTTTCGCCGTGACCGGCGGCGCGGCGCCGCCGGCCGACATCGGCCTGCCCAGCGTCGGGTGCCGCGCGCCCGGCGTCATCGCCGCCCTGGTGCCGGGCGCCCAGGTCTGGTTCGACGACGGCAAGCTCGGCGCCGTGGTCGAGAGCTGCGCGCCGTGGGGCGCCGTGCTGCGCATCACCGCCGCGCGCGACAAGGGCGTGCGGCTCAAGCGCGAGAAGGGCCTCAACTTCCCCGACACCGACGTCACGTTGCCGGCGCTGACCGACAAGGATCTCGCCGACCTCGACTTCGTCGCGCAGCACGCCGACATCGTCGGCCTGTCGTTCGTCCAGTCGGCGGACGATGTGCGCTGGCTGCAGCGCGAACTGGCGGCGCGCCGCGGCCCGGCGCCGCCGCAGCCGCTGGTGCTCAAGATCGAGACCCGCAAGGCGGTCGAGGCCTTGCCGCGCCTGATCGTGGCGGCGGCCGGCCAGCAGCCGCTGGCCGTGATGATCGCGCGCGGCGACTTGGCGCTGCACCTGGGGTTGGGCGGCTGTCGGAAATCCAGGAGGAGACCTGTGGCTGTGCCGGGAGGCGGCGCACGTGCCGGCGATCTGGGCGACGCAGGTGCTCGAGCAGCTGATCCGCAAGGGCCTGCCGACGCGGGCCGAGACGACCGACGCGGCGATGGGCCAGCGCGCCGAATGCGTCATGCTCAACAAGGGCCCGCACCTTGTCGAAGGCGTGCGCTTCCTCGACGACGTGCTGCGCCGCATGGACCGTCACCAGCGCAAGAAGACCGCGCGCCTGGCGCCGTTGCGCGCCTGGACGACGCCGCGCCCGCCGGCGACCTAGCGCTGCGGCCGTGCCCGGTCGGCGGCGCGCGCCAGGCTGAAGCGCACGGCCACGGCACCGTAGGTGCTGACCACGTAGGGCATCGCGAAGGTCAGCGCCAGCTTCAGCCAGTCGATCGACCGGCCGGCGATCAGCACGTCGCCCTGGTTGATGACGTTCAGCGCCGTGCCCACCACCAGCGCCACGCGCAGCGAGCGCGCCGGCACGCCGTCCGATATCGCGTACCGCCACGCAAGCCGTGCCCGCAGGACGGGCCGCGGTCGGCGCGGGTCGGCGCTGCGAGGGGGCGTCGGATCATCGGCCATGGGCGACCTCTTGCCGGAGCTCCACGTTCAAGAGCTGCACCAGCAAGAGCTTACGAGCAAGAGCTGCGCCAACCGAAGCACCGCACGGCGCACAAGTCCCGTCACGGCGTCTCGTCGAGCGATCCGGCAGCGACGCCGTCCGGTGGCCGCGACGGTCGATCCTTAGGGCACAGCGTCCGGCGGCGGACCGGCCGGCACGGGGGCCTCGGCCGCCAGCGCTGGCAGATAGAGCGTGAAGGTGGTGCCCTCGCCCATCCTGCTGTCCAGCGTCAGGAAGCCGCCCGACTGGTGCACGAAGCCGTGCACCATGGCGAGACCCAGGCCGGTGCCCTTGCCCTCGCCCTTGGTCGTGAAGAACGGCTCGAACACCCGCGCCTGGACCTCCGGCGGCATGCCGGTGCCGGTGTCGCGCACCGTGATCTCGACCCAGCGCCCGAGGCGCAGGTCCGGCCGGGCCGCCACCGCCTCGCGCGTGATCTTGCGGCGGCGGGCGGTGATCGTCAGCCGGCCGCCCTCGGGCATGGCGTCGCGGGCATTCACCGCCAGATTGAGGATGGCGGCTTCCAGGCCGGAGCGATCGATACGACAGGGCGGCAGATCGTCGGCGATCTCCAGTGACAGCGACACGCCGCGGCGCAGCGCGGCCTTGAGCAGGTCACCGAGATCGCCGAGCAACGCGCCGACCGAGACATCCGTCGGCTCCAGCGGCCGCTTGCGCGCGAACGCCAGCAGGCGCGACACGAGATCGACGCCGCGGCTGCCGGCGGTCAGGGCGCTCTCCACCCGCTCGCGGCCCGGCGCGTCCGGCGGCATCTCCTCCAGCGCGTTCTCCAGCTTCAGCATCACGATGCCGAGGATGTTGTTGAAGTCGTGCGCGATGCCGCCGGTCAGCTGACCCATGGCCTCGAGCCGCTGCGACTGGCGCTGCCGCTCCTGGGTCGCCTTGTGCTCGGTCATGTCGCGGGCGATGAAGAAGTGGTGTTCGTCGGCCTCCGACCAGACGTCGATCACCGACACCGGCACGACACGGCCGTCCTTGGTGATGCAGCGGCATTCGAAATGGCGCACCGTCCTGCCGCGCCGTGCCTGGCGCATTTCCTGGCGCACCAGCTCGATGTCGCCGGGATGCACGAGCTGCACGCCGTTGCTGTCGATCAGCTCCTGCGGCGTGTAGCCAAGAACGGCGGTCGAGCTCGGGCTGACCAGCACGTACTTGCCGTCACGGTCCATCGCCAGGATGAGGTCGGCCGAGGTTTCGAAAAGGCGCTGGTTGACGGCGTGCGCCAGCTCCTCGGTGCGCCGCTGCGTGACGTCCGAACCAGTGCCGCGGTAGCCCAGGAAGCGGTCCTCGGCGTCGAACCGCGGCCGCCCGCTGATGCGGAACACGCGGTGCCGGCCGGCCTCGACCGTCGCCTCGTACTCGAAGCTGCGGAACTCGCGCCGCGCATCGAGGTCGGCCATGTGGTCGGCCCACGTGCCGTGCAGCGGCCGCGCGCCGTCGAACTCCCAGCGCCGGAAGCCGCCGGCCCCGTGCACCAGGCCCTTCAGGGCCGGCTCGTCGGCCACCAGCCCAGTGAGCCTGTGTTCGGCATCGGTCTCCCAGACCCATTCCGACGACACCTCGGCCAGGTCGCGGTAGCGCGCCGCCGTCTCCTGCAGGTGCCGCGATATCTGGCGCCGCTCCAGCTCCGACTCGGCGAGGCGTCCCAGCGCCTCGATGCCGGCCAGATTGCCGGCCGCCACCTCCTCGCGCGGCCGAATGTCGGCGACGACGATGACACCCAGACCCTGGCCGTCCGACGCGCGCACCGGCGTGGAGACGTAGAACCGCAGGTAGGGTGGCCCGGCGACCAGGGGATGGTCGCGCAGGGTTGCATCCTGCCGCATGTCGAGCACGACGTGGGTATCGCCCAGCGAGATCGGTGTCGGCACGATGCCGGCGCTCGCCGGCAGCTCGGACTGATCGGTGCCGAACCGGGCCTTGCGCCACCAGCGATTGGCGTCGCGGAACGACAGGACCGACATCGAGGCGTCGAACATGCGTGCCGCCAGCTCGACGATGCGGTCGAACTCCGGTTCCGGATCGGTGTCGAGAATCTCGTAGCGGCGCAGCGCCGCGATGCGGTCCGCGTCGGTCATCGCAACCCTGCCCCGGCCGCCCGCCCGGCGCGCGCGCACAGCCCGCCCCCGCGCCGCGACGGGCTGCGGACGACGGACCAGTGACGGTAGTGCCGCGGTTGCATGACCAATAAATTCACTATGCCCAAGCGAGTATAAAGCTGACGGAAAATTTAACTTATATCAAATGATTATTCGCACAATTTCAAGTTATAGGTAAGCAACATATCCGTATTGGCATTGCGGGTTATGGCCGACCGCAGGTGCCGGCGGCCGGCGCCGATGGCCCGGCCTGCCGCGGCATGCCGCCGGCTGTGGCCGACGGCGCCACCAGCTAAGCTACGATTCCCGTCGCGACCCCGCCACCATGCTGTCGATCATCCTCCCCGTCCTCGATGAGGCGGCAACCATCGGTCCCGCCCTGCGCCGCCTGCAGCCGCTGCGCGCTGGCGGCGCCGAGGTCATCGTGGCCGACGGCGGCAGCCAAGACGCCACGTCGGCGCTGGCGCAGCCACTGGCCGATCACGTCGCCATCGCGCCGCGCGGCCGGGCATCGCAGATGAATGCCGGCGCCGCGCTCGCGCGCGGCACCACGCTGCTGTTCCTGCACGCCGACACCGTCCTGCCCGATGCCGCGCCGGCGCTGATCGAGGCGGCCCTGAGCGCTGGCGCCGACTGGGGGCGCTTCGACGTGCGCATCGACGGAAGCCATCCGTTGCTTGCGCTCGTCGCCTGGGCGATGAACCTGCGCTCGCGGCTGAGCGGCATCGCCACCGGCGATCAGGCGATGTTCGTCCGGCGCGCGGCCTTCGTCGCGGTCGGCGGCTTTCCCGACATCGCGCTGATGGAGGACATTGCACTGTCGCGCGCGCTGCGCCGCCGCGGCCGGCCGGCCTGCCTGCGTGCCCACGTCGTCACCTCGGGCCGGCGCTGGATGCGGCGCGGCGTGCTGCGCACCATCGTGCTGATGTGGCGCCTGCGGCTGGCCTATTTCCTGGGCGCCGATCCCGCCGATCTGGCCGTGCGCTATGGCTATCGCCCGCGCCGTCCCTGAAGCGATCGCCATCGCCATCTTCGCGCGCGCACCGGTGGCGGGGCAGTGCAAGACGCGGCTGATCCCGGCGCTGGGCGCCGAGGGCGCCGCGGCGCTGCAGCGGCGCATGATCGAGCGCGCCGTCGCCTGCGCGCTGCGCGCCGAGACCGGCCCCGTGAGCCTGTGGTGCGCCCCCGACATCACGCATCCGCTGTTCGCGGCGCTGGCGCGCGATGGCAGCGTGGCGCTGCGGCCGCAGCCGGCGGACGACCTGGGGCAGCGCATGCTGGCGGCGTTCCGGGCGCAACCGGCCGGCCAGCCGCTGCTGCTGATCGGCAGCGACGGGCCGGCGCTGACGGCCGAGCATCTGCGCGCCTGCGCCGCCGCGCTGCGCGCCGGCGACGACGCGGTATTCCTGCCGACCGAGGACGG
>JAHCJT010000075.1 GCA_026126245.1 Alphaproteobacteria bacterium | reverse complement strand
CCGAGCCGGCGCGGTCGGCATGACCCGTCACGTCGATCCGCGTCGCCTTGCCAGTCTTGGCCTGGGCTGCGGCCTGCTTGATGGTCTGCATCGCGGTCGCTGTGAGCGTGGCACGATCAAAGTCGAAGAACACGATGAACGACTTGCTGCCGGTCGGCAGGGGCGGCGCCGTCGTGTCGGCCGGCGGCGCGCCCCAGTTGTAGGCGAGGCGGATGAACGGGCCGAATCCGAGGCGATCGCCGCGGCCGTCGATGCCGGTCGGCACCGACGCGCGTGTGTCGTTGACGCCCCACCAGCCCTCAAAGCGTACGCCCGCGGCGACGGTAACCATCGGGTACGGTTCCCAGGCAACGCCGGCCTGGGCATCCATGTTCCAGGCCATGCGGCCCTTGGACGCGCTGTGCTGCGCGATGCTGTCGCCGCCACCCTGTTCGCGCAGTCGCCCGAACAACGCGCTGCCCGACACGTCGCCGAACAGCGAGAAGGCACTGCTGCCGAGACGACCTGACGCGCTCAGCGCCACGCGCGGGCCGACCGCCTTGAATTTCATGCCCAGCCGATCACCGGACTCGCTGTAGGTGTGGCGGAAGTCGACATAGCGCGCGCCGACCGCCGGACGGATCGCGGCCCCGCCCAGGTTGATCGTGTATCCCGCCTCCAGGTCGAGGGCGAGATATCGGGCCGAAAGGCGTTCATTGAACGCCGCCATCACCGGTCTGTTCTGCCTGAAGTCGGCGCCTTGCGCCGCGACGGCGACATCGACCGGGATGTCGAAGCGGTAGCCGACTTGCAGCCGGCCGGCCGGGCCATCCTTCGTTCCCATCCGCGCTTCAGTGGGCTGGAACTGGTAATCCTTCTTGCCGGCATCAAACAGGTAGGCGCCGATGGCAAATCCGTAGATCCCCGGCCCCTGTACCTGGGCTTGCGCCGCACCAGCGAGCAGCATCCCCGAGGCGACTCCGATCAAAAGTTTTCTCGCGCGCATCAGCAACTCCGTGTCCAGCGTTGCCGATTCCCCACCGCTTCCCCACAGAGCTGCGATGCAGTCTGCATGTCTCGTCGGGACCACGCGTCGGTCCTGGCGTTCGACGAGATGGCGCGGATGAACGGCACCCCCAAGAGCTACTGTCGCTCAGCCGTTCGCCATCAGCAATGTGGAAACACGATTGGCGGGAATGACGTGCCAGGCGCGATTGCTGCGCGCCTGAGACTCTCGAACAGACGCGCACGTCATACGCACTCGACGACCGGCAACCGCCGCGCCTCGTCGTCGTTGTCATGGAACCATTTCGCCGTGCTGCGGACAGCGCGCCGCACAGCGTCGCGGTGAGGCGCGCCATTCATCACCGGTCACAGCCGCGACCACGGCAGCGCCGCCGTGGTGCCGTCTACCGCCTGCGGCCCACCCGCCAGGCGCGAGAGCGTCAGGAGGCAGCCCGGGAGGGCAGGCGAGTCTTGAGGTCGAGGGCGCGTTCGACGACGGCGCGGCCCGACAGGGTCAGCTTGCAGACGAGCCAGTCGGGCTTCAGCGGGTTGCTGAACCAAGGCTGGGCCCAGCCACGTTCGATGCAGCGGCGGATAACCGCGGCCTCGAACTCCTGCCCGTCGAGATCGAAGAGGGGCAACTTGCCGCCCGGCTGCCGGAGGCCCCTGCGCAGATACGCGATTTCCCTATCGCTAATTCGGACAAGATGTTGGGAAGCAATATTCGGCTTAAATATCAATTCATGCGGACGCTGGGCCGCTCGACCATTACTCATCACTAACCCCCGCGACGACCGCATCCCCACTGAAAGAATACTCGACAACCATCTGAAAATAAATCAGAAATTCACTCCATTCTGCATAAAGATCTGACTCACCTCATGTAGTGATCGAAGAGGTTGGGATGTCCCAAGTATTGTTCGTCTACGTGACGGCCAGTGACGCCGCCGAAGCCGAGCGGATTGGCGAAGCGGTCGTCGACGAACGGCTGGCGGCTTGCGCCAATATCCTCGACGGCATGCGGTCGATCTTCCGCTGGCAGGGCAGCGTGCAGAAGGGGCAAGAGGCCATCCTGATCCTGAAGACGCGAGAGGATCTGCTGGACGCGCTTAAGGAGCGCATCGCCGAGCTGCACTCCTACGAGTTGCCATGCATCGTGGCGCTACCGATTGCCGCTGGGCACGAGCCGTTCCTCGATTGGGTTGCCAGCGAGACCGGGCCGACGGAACTGGTCTGACCGGCGATCCGCAGGCCGGCGATGCGCCGCCGGTCGTTGCGCCGACCATGGCGCCTGCGCAGTATGCGCGCCCCGCAACCCGGCGCGCCGCGCCCAATGAGGCCGTCTGGCCATGCCTCAATCCCTCGCCGCCAGCCGCGCAACCGGCAGTCACGAGCGCCTCGTTGTCGGCTACTCGTCGCTCGGCCATGCGCTGATGCACTACATGGCGGCCTTCTTTCCGTACATCGCCGTCGGCATGGCGGCGGCGTGGGGCGAACCGGGCCAGCCGCTGGACCACCAGGTCCTGCTGCTGCCGCTGTGGCAACTGGCGGCGTTTCTGATCGGGCTGGGGGCGGTGCCGGCCGGCTGGCTGGGCGACCGCTGGAGCGTGCCGGGCATGATGGTGGTCATGTTCTTCGGCATGGGTGCCGCTGCCATCGCCTGCGCCTTTGTACCCGATCGCAACTTCCTGTTGCTGGAACTGGCGATGGCGGCGCTGGGATTGTTTGCCGCGATCTATCACGCTGTCGGCATCGCCTGGGTGATGCGCTGCGCCTCGCGCCCGGGCCGGGCCATGGGCATCAATGGCGTGTTCGGCAGCGCCGGGCTGGCAGCATGCGGCGCCGGCACCGGGCTGCTGATCAATTTCTTCTCGTGGCGCGCCGCGTTCCTGGTTCCCGGCATTGTTTGCCTGATGGTCGGGCTGGGGCTGCTCTATCACTGGCGGAGCGGCAAGGTCGGCGATCGCCCCATGCCGGCGATGTCCGGCAAGCCGCCGAGCCGCGGCGATCTGGTGCGCGTCTTCATCATTCTGACCGTGACCATGTTCGTTGGCGGCGTCATCTGGCAGGCGATCCAATACGGCGCGCCCGGCCTGTTCGAGCAGCGCATGGCCGCGGAGATCGACTGGCTGCAGGGTCTCACCAACGGCCAGCTGGCGGCCGAGGCCAAGAAGATGGCGTTCTGGGTCGGACTGTTCGGCTCGGCGGTCTATGTCGCCTCGGGCGTCACGCAGTATTTCCTCGGCGGCCTGTCCGACCGCTATTCACTGAAGACCGTCTATGCTTTCGCCGCCCTGCTGCAGGCCATGGCCATGCTGGGACTGGCCGTGCTGCCCGGCTATGGCGCGCTGCTGGCGGCAATGGCATCGGCCATCATCAGCTCGGCTTCAGGGCCGGCCGAGAACCTGCTGATCGGCCGCTACACGCCGACCCGGTATCACGGGCTGGGCTTCGGCGCGAAGTTCATCGTGGCGTTCGGCGCCGGCCCGGTGGCGATCTGGCTGATCGCGCACCTGAAGGCACTGACCGGCGATCTGGAACTGCTGTTCTTCGGCCTCGCGGTCGCCGGCGTCGGAGTGTGGCTGGTGACGCTGATGCTGCCCTCGGGCGACTCTGGGGCATCACCGGTGCAGGCCGTCTCGCCGCCGCGGCCGGCGCCGGCGGAATGACGCCACAGCGCGCGGCCGCAGCCGCGCGCCACGGACCATCCTATTTGCCGCGGAACGCCGGACGCGACAGGCAGCGGTCGAGCCAGCCGGCGGCATCGGCCGCGCCGGTCATGTCGATCTTGGCAAGCTTGGCCCAGGCCATGATCGAGGCGAGGTTGAGGTCGGCAATCGTGAAGCTGTCGCCCAGCAGGTATGGCTTGCCCCTGAGCGCGCCGGCAAGGATGCCCAGTGGCTTGCCCAGCGATGCCTTCGCCTCCTCGACGGCCTTGGGATTCTTCTTGTCGGGCGGCGTCATGAACATGTCGATGACGATGGTCAGCAGGGATCTCTCGACCTCCGTCATGCCCCAGAAGCTCCACTGGTAGGCACGCGCCTCGTCTTCGATGGTCGCCGGCCACAGCGCCTTGCCGTATCTGTGCGCCAGATAGAGGTTGATCGCCATCGACTCGAACAGGACCAGCTCGCCGTCCTGCATGGCCGGCACCTTGGCATTGGGATTGATCCTGGCGAACTCGGCATCGCCTTTCAGCGCCGCCAAGTCGGTGCCGACATGATCGAACTCGATGCCGCATTCGCGGGCGCACCACAGCACGCGCGCCGCCCGCGACTGCACGGGCCCCCAGATCTTCACCTTGGCCATCGTTGCCTCTACCTGACTTGTCGGAACACCGGACGTGCCGGCGAATGCGCCATTCAATGACGTGCGGCCGCGCCGGCGCAACGAAAAAGCCCGCCGGCAGCGGCGGGCTTTCGCGAGGCGAGAGGTGGACGCCGGCCGCTATTCCGCCGCCCTGGCGACGCCGCCCGACGTCTTGTCCAGCGCCTGCTCCAGATCGGCGATGATGTCGGCGACGCTCTCGATGCCGATCGACAGGCGCACCACATCCGGTCCGGCACCGGCCGCCACGCGCTGTTCGTCACTGAGCTGGCGATGGGTCGTCGAGGCGGGGTGGATCACCAGGCTCTTGGCGTCGCCGATGTTGGCGAGGTGCGAGAACAGCTCCAGCGAGTCGACCAGCGTCACGCCGGCGTCGTATCCGCCCTTGAGCCCGAAGGTGAAAACCGAGCCGGCGCCGCGCGGCAGGTACTTGCGCGCCAGGCCGTGGTACTTGTTGGATGGCAGGCCGGCGTAGTTGACCCATGCCACGGCGGGATGCGCTTCAAGGTACTCCGCCACCTTCTGGGCATTGGCGCAGTGGCGCTCCATGCGCAGGGCCAGCGTCTCCATCCCCAGCATGGTGATCCAGGCGTTGATCGGGGCCTGCGATGGCCCGAGGTCGCGCAGGCCAACGGCATGGCCATGAAATGTGTACGCCAAGTCGCCGAACGTCTCGTAGAAGTTCAGGCCGTGATAGGCCGGTTCGGGCCCCGCCAGCGACGGGAATCGCCCGCCGCGGCTCCAGTCGAATTTGCCCGAATCGATCACCGCGCCGCCCATGGCGGTGCCGGAGCCGCACAGGAACTTGGTCGTTGAATGCACGACCAGTGTGGCGCCCCAGTCGATCGGCCGGCAGAGATAGGGCGATGCCAGCGTGTTGTCGACCAGCAGCGGCACGCCGGCCGAGTCGGCGATCCGGGCGATGGCCTCGAGATCCGAGACGACGCCGCCGGGATTGGCCAGGCTCTCGATGAAGAACGCCTTGGTCTTCGACGTGACGGCCTTGCGGAAATTCTCCGGATCGTCGGGATCGACGAACACCGCCTTCCAGCCGAACTTCGGGTAGGTGTTCTTCATCTGCTGGATCGAGCCGCCGTAGAGCTTGGTGCTGGCCACGATCTCGTCGCCCGGCGACATCAGCGGGAACAATGCCAGCACCTGGGCGGCATGTCCGGATGACGTCACGGTGCAGCCGCGGCCATTCTCCAGTGCCGCCAGCCGCGCCTCGAGCGCCGCCGTTGTCGGGTTGGTCAGGCGGGAATAGATGAAGCCGACGGTTTGCAGGTTGAACAACGCGGCCGCGTGGTCGGCGTTCTCGAAGACATAGGCCGTCGTCTGGTGGATCGGCAGTGCACGCGATCCCGTGCTCGGATCCGGTGCGGCGCCGGCGTGGATCGAGAGGGTCTCAAAACCGTAGTTCGATGGGCCGCTCATATTGGTCCTCTTCGACGAACTGATTGTTCAGGCTGGCTGCTTGAATTGTCATATCGCCGCCAAGCATGCCCGAACATCCACGGCGAGGGAACCGTGGTCGTTCCGCTGACCCGGCGGGCGCTATGGGACGTTCGGCGTCGACATGCTTCGCGTGCGGCTACGCCGGGATCCCGTCAACCCTTCGGCGTGTCGAGGAACAACATGAAGCGTGCCAGCGGCCGCTTGAACATCACAAGATAGCCGACGTGCACGACGACAAGGGCGATCAACAAATTGGCCAGTGCCTCATGCACTTCACCAAGTGCGCTGTCCGATCTGTCGTCGCCCCGCCGCCTGTCCTTGTCACGGTCGCGATTGTCACGTTCGGCAAATGCCGGCGCGACGCTCTGCTGCGCAGCAACACGAAGGGAACGTCCGCCATCCATCATCACGCCGCTTGCCGTTGCCCCGATCAGGCAGGCCGCGATGCCGGCCAGTAGTGTTCGGCTGATCGCAGGATGCGTCATCGCGTTGCCGAGCTTCAGCCCCTGGAAGACGGGATAGAACCGCGCCAGTCCAAGCTGCGGCACGCCGGTCGTGGCCCAAACCAGGCGCACCAGAATGACCGCGGCCACGCCATAGCCAAGCCAGGCATGAACCACGCCGAGTTCGCCGGTCGCGTAGGCCAGGATGACCAGAACGGCAAGCACCGCGTGATAGGTTCGCAAACGTCGCATGACCGGCATCGGAAACTCCGCAGATTGACAAGACTGTGGGCCCCTCCAGTGATCGACGGGTAGGCCGTCGTAAATGACCTGCATCAATTCCGGAGCCGATTCCGGGACATTGGACAATCTGCGGTAGTCATGCCGGCTATGCCCGGCACCAGCGTGACAGGGCCGCGACCAGCAGAATATGCTCCCGCCCGCAAAGAGCGGAGGGAGTGTCGCGCGTGAACGCCAAGCCGAGGGGCCGCCAGTTCTTCCAGAATCCCGGGCCGACCAATATTCCGGACCGCGTGTTGCGCGCCATGGATCGCGCCGTGCTGGATTTCCTGAGCGACGAGTTCATGGCGATCCACCGCGCCTGTCATGCCGGCCTGAAGCGGGTGCTGAAGACGGACCAGACGCTGTACATGTACGCCGCCAGCGGTCACGGCGCCTGGGAAGCGGGGCTGGCCAACATCTTCTCGCCCGGCGACCGGGTGCTCATGCTGGAGTCCGGCTATTTCTCCGACAGCTGGACCGTGATGGCCGGCCATCTCGGCCTCGAGGTCGATGTCGTGTCGTGCGACTGGCGCAGGGGCGTGAGCGTCGACCAGGTGGCGAGCAGGCTAAAGGCCGATACGGTGCACGCGATCAAGGGCGTGCTGGTGGTGCACAACGAGACGGCGACCGGGCTGTCGGTTCCCATTCCCGACATCCGACGTGCACTCGACGAAACCGGGCATCCCGCCCTGCTGCTGGTCGACACCATCTCGTCGCTTGGCTGCTTCGACTTCCAGATGGACGCCTGGGGCGTCGACATCACGGTCGGCGGCAGCCAGAAGGGCCTGATGCTGCCCACCGGCATGTCCTTCACCGGCGTCAGTGCCAAGGGCGTGGCGGCGTCGGCCAAGGCGACGACCCGGCGGCACTACTGGGATTGGAAGGAGATGGGCGCCCGCGAGCCGCAGCGCTTCATCGGCACGACGCCGGTGCACATCTTCTACGGGCTGGAAGAGTCGCTGAAGATGCTGGAGGAGGAGGGGCTCGACGCCGTCTTCGCGCGCCATCGCCGCCTGGCCAATGCCACCCGCGCCGCCGTCCGTCACTGGGGCGGCAATGCCAACAGCGGCGCGACCGCCGGCGCCAAGGGCATCGCCGGCGACGTCGGCGCGATCGAACTGTTCTGCGCTCACGACGCGCGCCTCTCGGACTCGGTGACGGCGGTGATGCTGCCGCAAGGTCATGACGCCGATGCCTTCCGGCGCACCGCCCTCAACCGCTTCAACCTGTCGCTCGGTGGCGGGCTTGGTCCGCTCGGCGGGCGCATCTTCCGCATCGGCCACATGGGCGATCTGAACGAGCCGATGCTGCTGGGCGCGCTGGCGACCGTCGAGCTGGCGTTCAAGACGTGCGGCATTCCCTATCGACAGGGCGGCGTCGACGCCGCGATCCAGTCGCTGGCCTGAACCGGCGCTCGCCGAGGAGGAGACGATGGCAGTCACGGCATTCAAGAACGCCCGCTCGGTGCGCGACCAGGTCAGCGCCGAGGAATGGCAGAAGCGCGTCGATCTCGCGGCCTGTTACCGGCTGGTTCACCACTACGGCATGGACGAGATGATCGCCAACCACATCTCGACGCGCGTACCGGGCGAGGACAACGCCTTCCTGCTCAATCCCTACGGCCTGCTCTATGAGCAGATGCATGCGTCGTGCTTCATCAAGGTCGACCTCGACGGCAACGTGCTGTTCAACCCGACCGAGTACGACGTCAACAAGGCCGGCTTCGTGATTCACAGCGCCGTGCACAAGGCGCGCCACGACGTCGATTGCGTCATTCACACCCACACGCTGGCCGGCATGGCGGTGTCGGCGATGAAGACCGGCCTGCTGCCGATCGCCCAGACGGCGATGCGCTTCATCGACATCGCCTACCACGCCTACGAGGGCCCGGCGATCCGCATGGACGAGCAGCAGCGGCTGGTGGCGAGTCTGGGTCAGCGCGAGGTGATGATCCTGCGCAACCATGGCCTCCTGGCGACGGGCGCCAGTATTCCCGAGGCCTTCAACAACATCTTCCGGCTGGAGCGGGCCTGCCAGCTGCAGGTCATGACGCTGTCGTGCAACGCCGAGCTGTCGTTGCCGCCGCAGCCGGTCGTCGAGGAGACCAATCACCTCTTCAAGCCGGGCGTCCGCCGCCGGCTGGGGCTGCTCGAATGGCCGGCACTGTTGCGCAAGCTCGATGCCCTGGATCCGTCGTACCGCGATTGAACTGGCCTAGGCAGGAACTGGTCGTGGTCGCGGCAGGATGATCGCGGCGGCCACCAGCTCCGTGGCGATGCAGGCATAGAGCGGCGCGGTATAGCCGCCCGTCGCATCGCGCAGGATGCCGAGGATGCCCGGCGCGAAGGCATAGGTCAGACCGTTGACCGCAGTAGACAGGTTGGCGACCGTCGCGAACGACGCGGCAGGAAACTCGCGCTGGATGATCAGCGCCGGAAGGGTGATGAGATTGCCGACCGTGACCCCGAACGCGCTGCAGGCGACGTAGAGCGACAGCGGATCGTCGGTGCGGGTGATCGCCAGCAGCGCCACTGCCTGGTTGACCAGCAGGACCGCCGTGACGGTGCGCTGGTCGAGCCGGTCGATAAAGAAGCTCAGCAGGACGCGGGCTGCGATGGCGAAGACCCCGGTCAGGGCGACGGCAAACCCGGCATTCACGCTGCCCACCGACGGCTCGAGGATCGCCAGCTGATGAACGATGAAGCCGACCTGGGCCGAGATGCCCAGGGCGAAGGGCAGGGTGACGCTCCAGAACGCCAGGCTGCGCAACGCCCGCGCCTTGCTCCAGGCGCGACCTGACGCCGGCGCCGAGCCTGAGGGGAGCGACGCCACGACCGCCGGGCCGACATCGGCAGGCGGCCGGTTAACCCACGCCAGGACCATCGGGGTCAGCACGACGACCATGCCCAGCGCCGTCAGCGGCACTGACCAGGCAAAGCCGAGCCAAGCGCTGAGGGCCACCATTGCCGGCGTCACGATGATGCTGCCGGTGCTGGCGCCGTTCAGGGCCAGACTGATCGCCATGCCGCGGCGCTTGTGGAACCACAGGCCGAGAATGGTCACGACGGCCGCCAGGCTCATGCCGGCCCAGCCGAAGGCCATCAGGATGTAGGCGGCGAAGAGTTGCCAGGGTGCGGTAATGAAGGGGATGACCGAGGCTGATAGCGCCATCGCCACCATGCCCAGCAACACGAAACGTTTCGGCCCGAGGCGGGCCACGGCATCGCCGACAAAGGCGACCAGCAGGCCGCCGACCAGGTAGTAGAGCGTCGTCGCGCTTGATATCAGGCCGGTCGACCAGCCGTGAATCTTGTGCAGCTCGGCGAGAAAGACGCCATGGCCGTAGAAGCCGAAGCCCCAGGCGCAGACGGCCGAAAAGAAGCAGGCCACCACCACGCGCCAGCCGCCGTAGCGCCATGACATCTCATCCATGGCTCGATCCTAGTGAGCCGGTGCGCCGGGTTACTTCGGCGCACGCCGTAGTATCATTAATAGTAACGGCGTGCATTGCCGGCGACCGCCGGCTTGCTACGATGACGCGTCGAGGAGCGGGAGGGGCCGGTTGAGCACGGACGTTGATGCCGCAAAGTCGTCTGTCCCCTATGGCGCTGCGATCTATCTTGCTGTCGTACAGTTTTTCTTCGCCGGCACCTGGATCGTCTACGTCATCTTTCTGCCCGGCTTGTGCGAAGCGGCCGGCGTCGGGCGGGCGGCGGTCGTCTGGATTCTTCTGGTGGACCAGGCCGTCTTTGCGGCCGTGGATCTGGCGATGGGGGTGTGGGCCGACCGCGTCCGCGGCGCGCTGCGGCGCCTGGGACCTGTGATCGTGGCGATCTCCGCTGTCTCGTGCCTCGCCTTTCTGCTGCTACCGCATGTCGCTGCGCTCGGCCGCAGCGGAACTTTCGGCGCTCCGGTGGCGGGTGGCATATTGATCCTGGCGTGGGCCGTGACGTCATCGGCCCTGCGGGTGCCGCCCTGGGTGCTGCTGTCGAGATACGCTGCCAAGCCCGCGATGCCCTGGCTGTCGGCACTGACCTTGAGCGGCATGGCCATCAGCGGCGCGGTCTCGCCGTACCTCGGCACGGTTCTCACCGGCGTCGACCCACGATTGCCTTTTGCCATATCGGCCCTGACGCTGCTGGCGACGACGGCGGGATTGATCCGGGTCGAGCGGCTTGTCGCACTCCACGAAAGCGACCCCGCGCCGCGGCCTTCCGCAGCGGCGGCGCGAGACCGCGACCCGACGCCGGTCATGTTCTTCGTCGGCTGCGCCGTGCTTGCCTTCGGATTCCAGATCCATTTCTTCCTGAATTCATCGGGCCAGTACTTGCGCTTCGCGAAGCCGGCCGACCTGGGTTACCTCATGCCGGTCTTCTGGGTCGGCTTCAATCTGTTGATGTTTCCCGGCGCGGCGGTGGCCGGTCGCTTCGGCGCACTGATCGTGATGGCTGCGTCAGCCGTGTCCGGACTGATCGGCATGACCGTGGTCGCCCTTGCCGGGAACCTGGTGATGATGATTATCGGCCACTTCCTCGTCGGCGGCGCCTGGGGCTGCGCGATGATGGCGGCGTTCGCCGGCGCGATGGCGTTTGGTCGCAATGGCCGCGAGGGGGCAATGATTGGCGTGCTGTCAGCGCTGCTTGCCGTTGCCGCCTGCGCGCGCATCGCCCTGGTGGCGACCGATGCCGCCAAGCTGCCGCTGCTCAAGTCCCTGCTGGCCTGGCTGCCGCCATCGCTATGGCTGATCGGCGCCGTGGCACTGCTGGCAGCGACGACGATGGCGCCGCGAGAAGTCCGCCCGGCAGCGGGGCGAGCCTAGCTGCAGCGAAGACGAAGGAGGTCGCAAATGTCCGCAGCTTATGGACGACGCTGGCTGCTTGCGGGCGCCGCCGCAACAGGACTCCTGGGTCCGCCGACGTCAGCCGATCAGACGGAGGCCAGCGGCTATCCCGAGCGCCCCATCCGCCTGATCGTGGGTTATCCGCCGGGTGGCCCAAACGACCTGATCGCGCGGATCATCGCGCCCAGATTGTCCGAGACGCTCAGGCAGACGGTCATCGTCGAGAACCGCCCCGGCTCCAATAGTGAGATCGCCGCCGCCATGGTCGCGAAGGCGGCACCCGATGGCTACACGCTGCTGTTCGCTTCCAGCGGTGCGATCTCGATCAGCCCCGGCCTGGGCCGCCAGTTGCCCTACGACGCGCGCACCGATTTCGCGCCGATAGCAATCGTCGCCAGCGGTCCGATGCTGCTGGTCGTCAAACCCGATCTGCCTGTCGCCTCGGCGGCCGACCTCGTGGCGCTGGCTAAGGCCCGACCCGGCACTCTCAACGCCGCGTCGGCCGGCTCGGGGAGCTCCCCACACCTGGCCCTGGAACTGTTCCGTGCGATGGCGAAAATTAACGTCTTGCACGTGCCATATCGTGGTGCCGGTCCAGCTTTCGCCGATCTCATCGCCGGCCAGGTCGATTTCTATTTCGGCGGACTGCCGACAGCGCTGCCACAGGTCCGCGCCGGCAAGCTGCGCGCTCTGGCGGTCACGGGAAAATCGCGCTCGGCGATCGCGCCGGAAATCCCGACCCTCGACGAGGCGGTGCTGCCCGGCTACGACGCCAGTATCTGGTATGGCGTCTTCGCGCCCGCAGCGACGCCGCCGGCCGTCGTTGCGAAGCTGCATGAGGCCGTCGCCGGCGCGACGCGCGATAGCGAGGTCCGCCGCCAATTCGCCACTCACGGCGCTGATCCGCTGGAGAGTTCGCGTGGTGCCTTCGTGCGCTTCATCGCCGAGGACATCGACAAGTGGACCCGCATCGTGCGCGAAGCGGGGATCAAGGCCGACTAGGGGAGCTCACAGTGCCGGCATCACGTCGCGGGCGAACAGCTCGACCGAGCGCATCGACTCGGCGTGCGACAGATCGCCGAACGCCATGCGGCAGAGGCAGTAGTTGATGCCGGCGATATCATTGTCCTGCCGCATGCGGTCGCGCACGGAAGCGGCCGAACCGGCAACGATGTAGCCGCCCGCCACAGCGTCGTCGAACTCGGCGGGGATGAGCTGGCGCGGCAGGCCGACGCCGTTCTTGCGCCACAGATGTTCGAGCGCCGCGTACCACAGCTTGAAGGCGCGCCGCGCCGCATCGCTGGCTTCCTTGTCGCTGTCGCCGACCACCACGTGCCGGCTCATGCCGACAAAGGGCAGATCGGAATCGCTTCTGCCGGCAGCGTGCCAGGCGGCTTTGTACCGATCGACGAACGTCCGCACGCCGGCGGCCGGCAAGCCGACCACGACGTTGTAGCCCTGTTGGGCCAGGCGATCGGCGCTGTCGGGCGTGTTGGCGCCGTACCACAGCGGCGGGTGCGGCCGCTGGACCGGTTCCAGCTCCATCGGCACGCCATGGAAGGCGAAGTATTTACCCTCGTGCGACAGCGTGCGCGTCGTCAGGCCTTTGAGCACGACGTTCAGCGTCTCGGCGAAGCGCTCCGGACCGGTGGCCGGGTCGACGCCGAAATATCCGACTTCGAAGGGCGAAATACCGCGCCCGACGCCGAGTTCGAAGCGGCCGCCGCTCATCTGGTCGAGCATGCAGATTTCGTCGATCAGCCGCAGTGGATGGTAGAGGTTGAGCGTGTAGACCAGCGGCCCGAAGCGCAGTCTTTTCGTGCGCTGCGCCACGGCGGCAAGGAACACGCTGGGCGACGGCGCCATGCCCAGCGGCGTCGCATGGTGTTCGGCCACGTGGTAGGCGTGGAAGCCCAGCCGGTCATACGCCTCGATCAGCCGCAGACGGTTTTCGAACTGGTCATGCAGCGAGGAGGGGGCACGATCCATATGATCGAAGACGCCGAATTTCATGTCTCCCCCTGCCGCGGCCGATTGGACTGACCTGCCCGTTGCCGGCCGCGTGAGACTGCCCGCGCGCGACCGGCGCGACAATCCCGTCCCGACGCAGATCAGCCCGTGCGCCAGGGCGGCACGTGCAAGTCTGACAGGATGGCCGCCAGGTCAGGCAGCGCCGGAGGCCGGTCGCCAGTCGCTGCGGTGGCGTCGGCGATCCGGCCGCACAGCGCCAACGCCTGCCCGCCGAGGTGCTTGCTGTCCGGCGTTGCGGCACGCCAGGTATCCCAATGCGATACTTCCTGCTTGTGCAGTGCCAGCATGTCGCGCGCCAGATTGACCCGGACGAACCACAGCCCGCCATCGACGCCGTGACCGAAATCGGCCGCATCGCGCGCACCCGAACGGCACAACTGCCAGGCTTGACCCGCATTCAGGAATTTGTCCGGTGGCACGTCGGCGATGTCGAAGTTGATGCCCCGGGCGACGCGGTCAGGTCTGCGAAGTTGGCCCCCGCCCCAGCGTCCGCACTGCCGCGGCAATCGTGCGCTGCACCTCCTCGGGCTGCTGCGCAATGGCTTGAGCGAGCAGGGCGAGCTGGTGGCGCAGGCCGTGGACCTGATCGATCAGGTCGACCACCGTGTCCAGGGACTCATCGTCGAAACGCAGATCCTCGCTCAGCTCATAGAGCAGGCCGATGCGTGCCGCGTCGGTCGCCGTGAATCCGCAACACAGATCGCCATCCCGTGCCACGCCGGCCACGTCGATCGGCCGCAGCAAGCCGCGTTCGATCCAGGCCTCGATGCGGGCCACCGTCAGATGCGCGTGGCGTCGGACGAGGTCGTCGAGCGTGATCATGTGAACCGTTCCATATCGCGCCGCGGGTTGTGCGCCTTGCCGGCCTCCCAGCCGCTGAGGAATTCCTTCAGCTTCTCGTCCGGCTTGTCGGGCAGCACGATGCGGAGCTTGACGTACTGGTCGCCGCGCACGCCCGACTTGCGATCGAGCAGGCCGCGGCCCTTCAGGCGCAACGTCGTGCCCGAGTTGGCGCCCGGCGGCACCGTCAGCATCACCGTCCCGCCGACTGTGGGCACCGGCACCTTGCCGCCCAGCACTGCCTCGCTCAGCGTCACGGGCAGTTCCATGTGGACGTTGCTGTCGCGGCGCTCGAAGAAGGCGTGTGGTTCGATGTGGAGCTCGACATAGGCGTCGCCCGGCGGACCGCCATCGGGATCGGGCAGACCCTGGCCCTTCAGGCGCAAGGTCTGGCGATCGACGGCGCCTTCGGGAATGTCGATCTCCAGCGATCGGCCGTCCGGCAGGCCGACGCGCTGGCGACCGCCGCGGGCGGCGATCAGAAACGGCACGGAGAGTGTGAAGGAGAGCGAGCCACCGCCACCGCCGAAGCCGCGCGAGAAGCCGCGCCGTCCGAACATGTCGGCGAAGATACCGCCCATGTCGGCAAAGTCCTCGGACGTGCCGGCGCGGTAGTAGCGGTCACCGCCCGGACCGCCGGCATGCTCCCGCCAGTAGCCGCGCGGCGGCATCTCCTGGCCGGTCGCATCGATTTCGCCGGCATCGAAACGGCGGCGCTTATCGGCGTCCGACAGCAGCTCGTAGGCGGCCGAGATCTCCTTGAACTTCGCCTCGGCTGCCTTGTCGCCGGGGTTGAGGTCGGGGTGGTGCTTCTTGGCCAGCCGCCGGTATGCCTTGCGGATGTCCTCCGCCGAGGCCGTCTTCGCGACGCCCAATGCGCTATAGGGGTCCTGCATGGTTGGTTCCTTGTGGAAGCGCGTGACGGCCCGCCACCGGGCGGCCGGCGGGAGCCGTCATGGCTTCGCATTGACCGTAAAGATAGGGCGCGCGCGGCCGCCAGCAAGATCCGGCCGAGAACGACTCAGAGTCGCCGCTTCTTGCTCGAGATGACGCCGCTGGCGATGCCGTGCCATTCCAGCTTGCCGATCAGTCGGCTATGCTCGATCTTGGGACAGCGGTTCATGACCACCTTCAGGCCGGCGGCCTCGGCGCGCTGCGCCGCCGCTTCGTTGCGCACGGTAAGCTGCATCCACACCACCTTGGCGCCGTGCCGGATGGCCGCGTCGGTGATCGGTCCGGCCGCCTCGGAACTGCGGAAGATATCGACCATGTCGACCTTTTCCGGCAGCTCATCGAGACTCGCATAGACGGTCTGGCCGAGGATTTTCTGGCCTGCCGCGCCGGGGTTCACCGGGTAGACCTTGAAGCCATGGTCGAGCAGATACTTCATGGCGAAGTAGCTCGGCCGGTTCCAGTTGGCTGACGCCCCGACCATCGCGATGCTTTTCACATCGCGCAGGATCTGGCGCAAATAGGCGTCGTCGTAGCGGTCGTGATCAACCGCAGGCTTCGCCGTGGGCGCAGGTGAACCATCCATCGGATCAAGTATGGGCGCGCGGACCGGCCATGATCAAGGCGCCATAGTCGGGCGCCATACCCTCGGATAGGGTCGCGGCCACACCGATCGGGAGGAAGGCGTGGCTGAAACGATGCTGTTTTCGCCCGTGCAATTGCGCGATGTGAAACTCAAGAACCGGGTCGTGGTGGCGCCGATGCACCAGTATTCGGCGGTCAAGGGCTTCGCCACCGACTGGCATCTGATGAATGCCGGCCGCTTCGCCGCCGGCGGCGCCGGCCTGGTGATCATGGAGTCCACCAAGGTCGAGCGGCGCGGCTGTGGCACCGTGGGCGATCTCGGCCTGTGGGACGACGCGTTCATTCCCGGTCTCAGGCGCTGCACCGACTTCATTCGGGCACATGATTCGGTTCCCGGCATTCAGCTCGGCCATTCCGGCCGCAAGGCGCGGCGCTACCGGCCCTGGGAGGGCGGCAAGCCGCTGCTGAAGCCGGAGGGCGCGGAAATCTACGACTGGGAGGGCTGGGAGCTGGTGTCGTCCAGCGCCCTGCAGTCGCCGGAAGACGAGCCACTGCCCCGCGCGCTCAGCCGCGAGGAGATCCCCCAGGTCATCGAGCAGTGGGGCCAGGCGGCGCGCCGCGCCCATGAAGCCGGCTTCGACGTGCTCGATATCCACGCCGCGCACGGCTACCTGATCCATCAGTTCCTGTCGCCCTTCGCCAACCGGCGCAACGATGACTATGGCGGCTCGGAGCTCAACCGCATGCGTTTCGCGATCGAGGTCGTCGAGGCGGTTCGTGCCCATTGGCCGGCCGACAAGCCGCTGTTCATGCGTCTGTCGGTCGAGGATGACGCCGGCTGGGGGCCCGAGCAGAGCGTGGCGCTGGCCAAGCTGGTCAAGCCCAAGGGCGTCGACGTCATTGACTGCAGCTCCGGCGGCATGCGCGGCAGCCCGGTGGTCGGCACCGGCCCGGTGACCTACGGCTATCAGGTGCCCTACGCCCAGAAGCTGCGCCAGGAGGCCGGCATCATGAGCATGGCGGTCGGCCTGATCGTGCACGCCGACCAGGCGGAGGCCATCCTGCGCGAAGGTCGGGCCGACCTGATCGCGCTGGCGCGCGAGCTGCTCTACAACCCCAACTGGCCGATGGACGCGGCCCGCAAGCTGGGTGCCGACGTCGATTTCGGTCTGGTGCCCTCGCCGCAGGCCTATTGGCTGGCCAAACGGGCGCAGTCGGTCAAGAGCGTGGTGCCGTCGACCTACCGGATGGGGCTGGACGGCGAAGGGGCACCGCGCGCCGGCACCTGAGGGAAGCTGGCCGGAGGCGGCGGCACTGACCCTTGCAGCAGGCCGTTACCGGCCGGTCCACTCCGGCTGCGGCTTCTTGTTGACGAAGGCGTCGATGCCGAGCTTTGCATCCTCGCGCATCATGCCACCGGCCATGGCGGCGCTGGCATAGGCGTAGGCCTGCTCCAGGTCCATTTCCATGTGCTTGTGGAACAGCTCCTTGCCCTGCGCCAGCACCAGCGGCGACTTCGAGGCGATGTGTTGCGCCAGCGCCATGGTCGCGCTGTCGAGCTGATCCGGCGGCACTACGCGGCTGAGCAGGCCGTCGCGCAAGGCCGTCTCGGCGCTGACCGGCTCGCCGGTGAACAGCATGTCCAGCGCGCGTTTGGCGCCGATATTGCGCCCCAGCGGCACCGACGGTGTGCCGCAGAACAGGCCGATATGCACGCCGGGGGTCGCGAACTTGGCGTCGCTGGACGCAACCGCCAGATCGCAGGCCGCCACCAGCTGGCAGCCGGCTGCAGTGGCGACGGCGTGCACCTTGGCGATCACCGGCTGCGGCAGTCGGCGGATTTTCAGCATCATGGCGCTGCACCGCGACATGAGGTCGAAGTGGAAGGCGTAGTCGGTGCTGGAGCGGATTTCACGCAAATCATGGCCGGCCGAGAAGGCGCGGCCATTGGCCTGGATGACGACAACGCGCACCGTCTTGTCGGTCATCAGGCGCTCGAACTCGGCGTCGAGGGCAGCGATCAGCTCGCCTGACAGGGCGTTCATCGCTTGCGGCCGATTCAGCGTCAGGACGGCGACGCGGCCGTGGTCGGCGCGCAACAGGACCGGCTCGTTGGCCTTCGGGCCCGGCGTGGTTACGGTCGCGGTCGGGGCAGCGGTCATCGGCGGTCTCCGGCAGAGCAGCAAGGCACTATAACGGCAGCCCGAGCGACATCACCAGCGCCGCCGGGGCTGCGGTGGATCACCGAAAGGCATATATTTGCATGTCCATCGTTCAATTCAATCTGGATGCTTATCAGA
>JAHCJT010000074.1 GCA_026126245.1 Alphaproteobacteria bacterium | reverse complement strand
CCGGCGATTCGCTGGCAGAGGGCGTCTGGGGAAGCCTGTTCCGCCGCTTCTACCGTTCGCGCGCCCTGCGCATCGTCAATGCGGCGGCCGCCTCGACCGGCTTCAACCGCACGCCGTACGAGGAGACGGTGCGCGACTTGCTGGGCCAGCACCCCATCGAACTGCTGGTCATGCTGACCGGCGCCAACGACGCACAGGACGCCTGGGGCCTCGACGGCGGCCCGACTGCGGCCTTCGGTACGGAAGAGTGGCGGGCGCTCTACACCCAACGCATCCGCCGCTTTCTCGACACCGTTCGCGACGCCGGACTAAGCCTGATCTGGGTCGGCCTGCCGGTCATGCGCAATCTGGACTTCGAGGCCAAGATCGCGCAGGTGCGCTCCGCTCACCGCGATCTGTGCATGGCCTATGACATCCCGCTGTTCGACATGCGTGCCGTGACCTGCGGCAACGATGGCGCCTACACCCAGCTCAAGCGCGACGACGCCGGCCGCATGCGGCTGCTGCGTTACGAGGACGGGGTGCATTTTGCCGATTTCGGCAACGACCTGATCGGCGAAATGCTCCTGTACTACGTGCTGGAGACCCGTCCGGCGTGGCTGACCCCGGACATCGAGCAGCTGATCCAACCAGCCGCCCGCTCGTAACGTCGCACGGCGCGCCCGGGCGGCCTCAAAGCGCCGGCAAGGCGGGCCGCTCGCCGGCGGCGACGTGGTGCAGTTCGATGACGAAGCGCAGCGCGTCGGGCACGGCATCCGCGATCGCCAGTTCGGCCGGCGGGTGGCTTGGCGATCGTGGCCGCGTACCCAGCGCCTCTGCCTCGTGTCGCCAGCCCGACTCGCACCATGTCCGGTAGGGAACGAACGTGGCGCGGCCGCGCGACGCCGGCCTGCGTCGCGCGTTGCCGGTGTTGAACGGCGTCACCGACGCCCGCGCCGCGTGGACGTCCAGCAGTGCCGCGGCATCCAGCACCATCAAAACCTGGGCGCTGCGCCGGCAGGCGTGCAGATGGCGATCGAGCCGCGCGCGATCGATCCAGAAGAACACCTTGGCGTTCAGCAACGCATACCACTGCGCCGGCGTCATGCCGTGCAGGCAACCGCGCAGCGCCGCCGGCGGCATCGGCGACTGATCGCGCACCACGGTCCCGTTCGCCAGCACGGTGCGGGCCGCGCGGTGCCCCGCGACGCGCCGCCGGTCGTCGGCCGACACGCCCGGCAGATCGAGCAATGCCCGGGCGCTGAGCAGGCCATGCCTCTCGATCGACGGCCAGTTGTCCGCCTCGGCGAGATGATAGACGCGCGCAATCGGCCGGCGCGGCGATGCGAGGCCGACATGCGCCCCGTCGCATCCGTCGGCGCCGCCGCTCACCGACAGGCGTTCCTGATCAGTTGCACGTCGATCGCCAGGCCGCGGTAGCGGGTTTGCCAGAAAGCCAGGGCCGCGGCGTCGTCGGGGCGATCGCTGTGCGCCAGCTCCCGCGTCAGATGCGCCATGGCCGTCGGACTGCCGCGATAGGCCGCCGCCGCGAGCAGCCTGCGGCGCAGCTCGTCGTAGCCTTCCCGACGCGCGGCGGAAAGCAGCTGGCGCGCGGCAACCGCCGCGTAGTCGGCGCCCAGCTCCAGTGCCCGGATGTTGCCGCGTTGTCCGGCGCGGGCCAGCGACTCCAGCGCCGCATCGAATTCGCCCGGATCGGGCCGCGTGACGAAGACCAGCGTCGCGCGCGCGATCGCGGCGTAGGGATCGCCGGCGGCCTCGCGGTCGTGCAGCTCGGCCAGGTCGGCGGTCGTCGACATGTTCCACCGCGACTGCAGCTTCACCAGCAGCTGCAGGGCCCGGAAGTGCTGCAGCGGCGGCGACAGTCTGAGGTCGCTATAGGCTTCGTAGGAACCGCCGAGCGACTCCAGCAGGGCCGCTTCGCGCAGATAGGTGGCGCGCGGCCCGCCGAACGGCTTTCCCAGCATCGACGGCGCCGACGCATACTCCGTCAGCGCACAGCTGAAGGCACCGACCCATTCCAGCATGCGGCCCATGGCCTGGCGCCGCCCTTCCTCCGCTGGATCGAACCAGTTGTCGCCGACGCGGTTGCGGCAGAGCCGCAGCCGCTCGGCCAGGATGCCGGGGCGATAGGCAAAGACGTCGAGATAGATCTCCTGGCTGGGCCCGACGGTGAGCAGATCATCGACGCCGGGACAGACAGCCGGCAGGGCCGGCCGGGCTGGTGCCGGCGATGCCGCCCCGAGCATGCCGACCGCCACCATCGCCGCCGCGATCCATCGCGCGCAGCCCGGCCCTTGTGCCATGCGATCCGAGATGACGCCGTGCATCGGACGCTCTCCCGCCGCCAGGCGCGACGAGGCAACGGCCTCTACGCGCGTTTCCAGATGGTGCCCTTGGGTCCGTCTTCCAGCAAGATGCCTTGTGCCGCCAGTGCGTTGCGGATGCGGTCAGCCTCGGCAAAGTCCCTGGCCTTGCGCGCCGCCTGGCGGGCCGCGATCGCCGCCTCGATCTCGGCGTCGCCCGGGCCGCTCGCCGCCGGTGCCCAGCGGAACCACGCCTCGACGTCGCCCTCGAGCAGCCCGAGCGCGCCGCCCGCCGCCCGCAGCGCCGACGCGGCACGTGCTTTCTCGCCGGCCGTCGCGGCGCGGTTGAGCGCGCTCGCCAGCTCATGTAGGTGCGACAGCGCCAGTGGCGTGTTGAGATCGTCGTCGAGCGCCGCCGCGACGGCCCCGGGCACGGCATCGTCAGGCGGCGCGTCGAGTCCGCTGGCGGTGCGCAGCGCCTGGTACAGGCGATCAAGCTGCGCCTTGGCCGCCTTCAGCCCGTCCTTGGTGAAGTCGAGCGGCTGGCGGTAGTGGGCGCCGAGCAGCAGCAGGCGGACCGCCTCGCCGGGAAACTCTTCCAGCAGTTCGTGCACGGTGAAGAAGTTGCCCAGTGACTTGGACATCTTCTCGCCGTTGGCGGTGATGAAGCCGTTGTGCATCCAGTACTTCGCCATGAACGGCGTGCCGAACGCCGACCGCGACTGGGCGATCTCGTTCTCGTGGTGCGGGAAGATAAGGTCGAGGCCGCCGGCATGGATGTCGAACGTCTCGCCCAGATGCTGGCGGCTCATGGCCGAGCACTCGATGTGCCAGCCCGGCCGGCCGCGGCCCCATGGGCTGGGCCAGCCCGGCTGCTGCGGCGTCGAGGGTTTCCACAGCACGAAGTCGGCGGGGTCCTTCTTGTACGGCGCCACGTCGACGCGCGCCCCGGCGACCAGCTCGTCGCGGCTGTGGCGCGACAGGCGACCGTAGTCGGCCATGCTGGGCACGTCGAACAGCACGTGGCCGTCGGCGGCGTAGGCGTGACCGCGCGCGATCAGCCGCTCGATGATGCCGATCATCTGCGTCACGTAGCGCGTGGCGCGCGGCTCGACGTCGGGCGACAGCGCGTTCAGCCGCGCCATGTCGTGCCGGTAGGCCTCGGCCGTGCGATCGGTCAGCGCCTCGATGCCCTCGCCGGTCTCGCGCGCGCGGTCGATGATCTTGTCGTCGATGTCGGTGATGTTGCGCACGTAGGTGACGCGCGGATAGCGCCGCTTCAGGAGGCGGTAGAGCACGTCGAAGGCGACGACCGGCCGCGCGTTGCCGATATGCACGAAGTCGTAGACGGTCGGGCCGCAGACATACATGCGCACATGCGCCGGGTCGAGCGGCACGAACTCTTCCTTGCGGCGCGTCAGCGTATTGTAGACGACGAGGGACATGGCCCCCTCACTCCCGGACAGATACAGATGAGCGAACGCGGCCCGCGGCGGCGGGCCGGCGGCTCACATACATCGCGCCGCGGCAGCGGCCTGGCGCAGGAGCGGGAGCAGAAACGGACTCATGATGGGTCTTATATCACCGGCGCCGGCAAAAGGCACCGGCCGATTGGTAGTGGGTCAGTTTGCCCACGCATGAAGCCTAAACCCCTTCGACAATGCGAATATCACGCTCGGCTCCACTACCTAGCGCGGCCAAGGCTTTCTGATAGGCCGGGCTATCATGAGCCGCGCGGGCGTGATCCACGCTATCGAATTCGATGACCACCGTGCGTTGCTGGAGGCCGGCTTCATAGAGGTGCGACGGCATTCCGCGCACCAGGAAACGGCCACCAGCGGCGATGATCGCCGGGCCAGCGAGTTTAGCGTAGGCCGCTAGCGCATCGGGATTGCTGACCGACCGATATGTGGCGACCCAGTAAGCGTTGGCCATCGTGACTCTCTCCGTTTTCAGGCGTGGGCCTGAGACTGTCACGAAGCCACTCGCCTGTCTGCCTCCATTGGTTGGGCGGCTGGCCGCTTCTCAGCGGCCAGCGTTGAAGCGCCGCGTTCGGAAATTCTTGGGCGAGAGACGAAGTCGCCAGCAATCTCGTTTCACCTGAACAAGCTGTACTCTTCCGGGCGCGGCGGCATCCTGCATAAAGCAGGGGAAAAGCGGCATTCCGGTTTCGACTCATTCAACCGACTATTAGCCGTACATTGCTCTAAAAAGCCTATCTGATGGCGGTATTTCCAAGCCGACCCTTAAGAAATTCGCAGTCAAGCGTCTGCGTCAGTTTTCCATCTAGTCGCTGCTGCCTTCTGGGCAATGGCCGCTCTCCGTTTGGGACCGAGGCGTTTGGCTCGGACGATGCCGCCTTTTCTGCCAAGCTCTTGTGCCGCGGCGCTTTCTAGGCAGCATCGCCGCGCAATCGCGCCAGCGTCCTCGGCCGGCCGATCAGCGGCAACAGCCTGGCCATCTCCGGTCCCTGCTCACGGGCCGTCAGCGCCAGGCGCAGCGGGTGGAACAGCGCGCGTCCCTTGCGGCCGCTCGCCTTCGCCAGCGCCGACGTCCAGGTCTTCCACGTGCCGTCGCTCCACGGCTCGGGCGGCAGCACCTCGGCGGCCTGGGCCAGAAACGCGGCATCCTCGACGACGGGCTGCAACGTGCCCTGCACCACCGGCAGCCAGTCGGCGGCATCGGCGACGCGCGCGAGATTGCCGCGCACCGCCAGCCAGAACGGCTCGCCGAGGCGCGCCGCCGCCGGATCGAGACGGTCCCTGACGCTGTCGACCGGCAGGACATGCAGGGTGCGCTGGCTGAGCGTCTGCAGGTCCGCCTCGGCGAAGCGCGCCGGCGCGCGACCGATGCGCGCGAAATCCATGGTGTCGATCAGCGGCTGCAGCGAGGCCACCGGCTCGACCGGGTCGGACGTGCCCAGCCGCGCCAGCAGGCCGCAGATGGCCAGCGGCTCGATGTCCTGCTGGCGCAAGTCGGCCAGCGACAGCGAGCCTAGCCGCTTGCTGAGACTGTGGCCGTCGCCGCCAACCAGCAGCGGCAGATGCGCGAACAGCGGCGGCTCGGCGCCCAGGGCGCGGAACAGCTGGATCTGCGCCGCCGTGTTGGTGACATGATCCTCGCCGCGGATCACGTGGGTGATGGCGAAGTCGATATCGTCGACCACCGAGGGCAGCGTGTAGAGATAGCTGCCGTCGGCCCGGATCACGACCGGATCGCTCTGGCTGGACTCGTCGACGTGCTGCTCGGCGCGCACCAGATCGTGCCAGCGCACGTCGCCCGGCTCGAGCCGGAAACGCCAGTGCGGCTGGCGGCCCTCGGCCTCCAGGCGGGCGCGATCGGCGTCAGTCAGCCGCAGCGCGGCGCGGTCGTAGACCGGTGGCCGGCCCTGGGCCAGCAGGCGCTTGCGGCGGAACTCCAGCTCCTGCGGCGTCTCGTAACAGGCATAGAGGCGGCCGGCCGCGATCAGCCGGTCGCGCGCCGCATCGTAGGTGGCGAAGCGTGCCGACTGGCGCTCCAGCCGGTCCCAGGTCAGCCCCAGCCAGCACAGGTCGTCCTGGATGCCCTGGGCGAAGGGCTCGGTCGAGCGGTCGCGGTCGGTGTCGTCCAGCCGCAGCACGAAGCGGCCGCCGTGGCGACGGGCGAACAGCCAGTTGAACAGCGCCGCGCGGGCATTGCCGACATGCAGCCGGCCGGTCGGGCTGGGCGCGAAGCGGACGACGGGGGGCGCGGTCACGGCGGTCATGGCATTGGCGGCGGCAGGGGCCGCGTCTTCATGCCCGCTCGTCGGCCCGCCGGCAAGCGCCCAGCGGCATTGCCGGTGCCGGTCCGGCGAACCGCCCGACGCGTCATGCTGGCGCGGCGCGGCGGATTTGCCTAGGCTGGCGCCCCAGCCGCGCATCCGAAGCGGCATCAGGGTCCGGAACGTCCATGCTCCGAAAATTCATCGTGCCGCGTCGCGCCGTGCTGGCTGGCGCATTGGCCGCTGGCGCCTTTCCCGCCGCGGCCCAGTCCAAGTACCCCGACAAGCCGATCCGCTTCGTCATCCCGTTCCCGCCCGGCGGCCCGACCGACATCATCGGCCGGCTGGAGGCCGAGAAGCTTACGGCCGAGCTCGGCCAGCAGGTGATCCCTGACAACAAGGCCGGCGCCGCCGGCGCGATCGGCGCCACCGAAGTGGCCCGCGCCCGGCCCGACGGCTACACGCTGCTGTTCGGCACCTCCTCGACCCAGGCCATCAACCCCTCGACGATGGTCAACCCGACTTACGACGCCATGAAGGACTTCAGCTACATCGGCACCGTCGGCCTCAACCCGGCGGTGCTGGTGGCGCATCCTTCGATGCCCGACACGCTGCCGGGCCTGATCGCGCTGATGAAGGCCAACCCCGGCAAATATTCCTACGGCTCGTCGGGCCAGGGCGGCATCACCCACCTCGCCAGCGAGCTGTTCAAGCAGATGGCCGGCGGGCTCGACGTGGTGCACGTGCCCTATCGCGGCTCCGGGCCGGCGCTGCAGGACACG
Organism: Alphaproteobacteria bacterium; assembly: GCA_026126245.1. Lineage (GTDB taxonomy): Bacteria > Pseudomonadota > Alphaproteobacteria > Reyranellales > Reyranellaceae > Vineibacter. Next base: position 11,340 of record JAHCJT010000074.1, on the reverse strand, counting down.
CTGTCCGGCAACATCGCCTGGATGTTCGAGACCATCAGCACCACCCTGCCGCACCATCGGTCGGGCAAGCTGCGCATCCTGGGCATCGCGTTTGCCCGGCGCACCGCCGCGGCGCCCGATATCCCGACCATCGCGGAGGCCGGCGTGCCCGGCTACGAAGCCTACACCTTCAACGTCGTGGCGGCGCCGGCGGGAACGCCCAAGCCGATTATCGACCAGCTGCACGCGGCGCACGCCCGCATCATGGCCGACAAGGCGTTCGTCGCGAAGCTGGAGCAGCTCGCGGTGGTGCCGACCGTCGAGTCGACGCCGGAGTCGACGGCGGCGTTCGTCAGGCAGGAGATCGCGAAGTGGGCGCCGGTCGTGAAGGCGACTGGCACCAAGATCGAGTAGCGCCGGCAGCGGTCCCGACGTACCGGCGCCGCCGCGCCGCCTTATCCGCGGAATGCGTTGGTGATAGGATAGCGCCGGTCGCGCGAAATGGCGCGGCTGGTGATCTTCACGCCCGGCGGCGCCTGACGGCGCTTGTATTCGGCGGTTTCCAGCATGCGCCAGACGCGCTGCACCGTCACCGCGTCGTATCCTTCGGCCACCAGCTCCTCGGTACCGAGGTCACGCTCGATCAAGCCCTCGAGGATGCTGTCCAGCAGGTCGTAAGGCGGCAGCGTGTCCTGGTCCGTCTGGTCGGGCTTCAGCTCGGCCGACGGCGGCTTGGTGATGATGCGCTCGGGGATGACGCGACCCTCCGGCCCCAGGGCCGCCTCGGGACGCGCCCCGTTGCGCCAGCGCGACAGCGCGAACACGGTGGTCTTGTAGACGTCCTTCAGGGCGTTGTAGCCGCCGCACATGTCGCCGTAGAGCGTCGAATAGCCGACGGCCATCTCCGACTTGTTGCCGGTGGTGACCACCATGTCGCCGAACTTGTTGGAGATCGCCATCAGCGTGAGGCCGCGGGCGCGCGCCTGGATGTTCTCCTCGGTGGTGTCGGCGGCGCGGTTGGCGAACACCGGCCGCAGCATGGCGGCGAACGCCGTCATCGCCGGTTCGATCGACACCACGTCGCAACGGATGCCCAGCGCCTCGGCGCATTGCGCGGCATCCTGCAGGCTGTCGCGGCTGGTGTAGGGCGACGGCATCATCACCGCGCGCACGCGCTCGGCGCCCAGCGCATCGACCGCCACCGCCGCCGTCAGCGCCGAGTCGATGCCGCCGGACAGGCCGATGACCACGCCGGGAAAGCGGTTCTTGTTCACGTAGTCGCGCAGGCCCAGCACCATCGCCTGATAGATCGACTCCAGCCGCGGCAGGGCCGGCAGCACCGCGCCGGGTTCGCAGTCCCATTTGCCGCCGGCACCGCGGCGCCACTGAGTCGTGACGACGGCCTCGCGGAAGTTTGGCAGCGCCACGCGCAGCCGGCGGTCGGCGCCGATCACGAACGAGGCGCCGTCGAAGATCAGCTCATCCTGGCCGCCGACCTGATTGACGTAGCAGAACGGCAGGCCGCTCTCGACCACCCGCGCCACGCCGAGCTGCATGCGGCGCTCGGTCTTGTCGACCTCGAAGGGCGAGCCGTTGGGCACCAGGATGAGCTCGCCGCCGGTCTCGGCGATGCATTCGACGACGTCCGGCGTCCACACGTCCTCGCAGATCGGCACGCCGATACGCACGTCGCGGAAGACCAGCGGACCGGGCATCGGCCCCGGCGCGAACACGCGCTTTTCGTCGAACACGCCGTAGTTCGGCAGATCGACCTTGAAGCGTTTGCCGGCGATCTGGCCGCGATCGAGCACCACGATGGCGTTGTGCAGCTTCTCGCCTTCGCGCCATGGCGTGGTGAGAAACAGCGCCGGCCCGCCGTCCTGGGTCTCGGCGCGCAGTTCTTCGACCGCCTCGTGCAGGCGGCGCTGGAAGGACGGCTTGAGCACCAGGTCCTCGGGCGGATAGCCCGACAGCACCAGCTCGGAGAACACCACCGCGTCGGCGCCCTGGCGCGCCGCCGCGGCCCGCGCGGCGCGGACCTTGGCGGCGTTGCCGGCGACGTCGCCGACGGTCGGATTGAGCTGGGCGATGGCGATCTTCAGCGCGTCGGTCATCGAGCTACTCTACAGGCTGGCCGTCCGGCAGGAACGGTGCGCCGCCATGCGGCACCGCCGCGTGACATAGCACGGCGGCGGCAAAGGCATCTTATGCTAACTTTGAGTATAATGCCGCGCAACCGCAGCTGCGGCCGCGCATGGCTGTCATGGTCCGGTCCGATGAGGCCTTAGCGCCCGAAGCCCGGCAGGTCGGGCGGCGGGTAGTACGGCTTGTCGCCCAGCGCCTGCACGCGGGCCCAGAACTCGGGACCGCTGGCCTTGCCGACGGCTTCCAGGTCGGCGGCCTGGCGCCACATGTTCCACGATTCCGGATGCAGCCGGCTGGCCTCGGCGAGATGCCGGTCGGCCTCCGCCCGTCTGCCCTGCCGGCGCAGCCAGACGCCGAGCCGGAAATGGGCGTGCGCCAGCGCGATGTCGGCGGTGATACGCGGCTGCTTGCGGCGCGCCGCATCGGCGGGCAGCGCGTAGCGGCCGGTCCGCACCCAGTCGCGCACGGCGTCGAGATAGGCGGTGCGAGCCGCCTGACGCGCCGCCTGGTCGTCGGGCGACATGGTGCGGGTGGCAAGGTCCATGCGCCGGAAATGGTCGGTCGAGCCTGCCGTCTCGGCCGGGCGCACGACGCGGCCGGCTTCGTCGATCCACACCGACTGCGGCACGTTGACCATGCCGAAGAGGTCGGCGACGCGATGGTCGGTATCGATCAGGCACCAGTAGGTCGCCTTGGCCTGTTCGATCCACGGCCGTGCGTGCTCGGCGCCGCGGCTCTCCTCGGCCACCGCCACGACCATGAAGTTGTGGTCCTTCAGCTCGTCATACAGTAACTGCCACACGGGCAAGTCGAAGCGGCAGCCTCACCAGCTGGCCCAGGTGGCAAGAAACACCTTGCGCCCGCGCAAGGCCGACAGCGCATGCGGCACGCCGCTCAGGTCCGGCAGGGAGAAATCCGGCGCCACGAGGTCGGCCAGCGCATCGTTGCGGGCCTCGGCGCCGGTCCCCAGCACCCAGGTCGCACCGGCCGCGTCGTGCAGCACGGGATTGCCCAGCCGCTCCCAGAAGGCGGCAACGTCGACCTTGCCGGCGCGCAACGCGGCCGCCGGCAGCGGCACGCAGGCGTCGTCGCGGCACATGCCCTCCGGCTTGAGGGCCCAGCCGGTAACGCGCTCGGCGTCGGACGCCGACAGCCACAGCCCGCCTTCGGTTGCCGCCACGGCGTGCTCGCCGGCGTCGTTCAGTACGGTCGTCATCGTCACCTCCCGAAGCGTCTGGCTGATCGGTCCGCAGTAGCTTTCACGACCTCAGCCGACAAGTCGCATGATCGCTATACGCCGCACGCAATCGTGATCGCGACGCCGGCCCTTTCGGCCGCCCCAAGGCCACGCTAGTCAGGCGGGTCGATGTCCGCGCCGCCGCCCACCCCGCCGACTCCCGCCATCGCGTCCGCCGCCGGGGCGCCCGGCGCGCTGGCCCTGCCGACCTTTCGCCTGTTCCTGACGTCGGCCGCGGCGGCGTCGTTCGCTGGCCGGTCGCTGGCCGTCGTCATCGGTTTCCAGGTCTATCAGCTGACCAAGGACCCGCTGGCGCTGGGCCTGCTTGGCCTGTTCGAGGCCATCCCGGCGGTGTCGCTGGCGCTGTTCGGCGGCTACATCGCCGACCAGTTCAACCGTCGCAGCATCGCGCTGGTGACGCGCATCGCCCAAGCGCTGTGCGTGCTGGCCCTGACCATGGTGTCGCTGTCCGGCGCCGCCACCAGTGTGGCGGCGCTGTACGCGGTGATCTTCCTGGCCGGCATCGCCCGCGGCTTCGCCGATCCCGCCGTGTCGGGCCTGGAGGCGCAGATCGTGCCGCGCGCCCAGGCCATCAACGCCGGCGTCTGGCTGAGCAGCGCCAACCAGACGGCGGCCGTGCTGGGGCCGGCGGCGGCCGGCTTCGCCTATGACGGCCTGGGACCAGTCGCGACCTACGCCGCAATTGCCACCCTCTACGGGCTTTGCTGGCTGGCGTTGCTGCTGCTGCCGCGCCCGCCGACGGTGCGCCACGGCGCGCGCGAGCCGATGTGGCAGAGCATCGGCGCCGGCGTGCGTTTTGTGTTCAGCAGCCAGATCTTTCTCGGCGCCATGGCGCTCGACCTGTTCGCCGTCCTGTTCGGCGGCGCCATGGCGCTGATGCCGGTGTTCGCCAGCGACATCCTGCAGGTCGGCGCCCGGGGCCTCGGCTTCCTGAGCGCCGCGCCGGCGGTCGGCGCGCTGGCCGTGATGATCTGGTCGACGCGCTGGCCGCCGATGGCCCGCGCCGGCCGCAACCTGCTGACGGCGGTGGCCGGCTTCGGCGTCGCCATGATCGTGTTCGGCCTGTCGTCGAGCTTCTGGCTGTCGCTGGTCGCGCTGATGCTGAGCGGCGTGTTCGACGGCGTCAGCGTCGTCATCCGCCGCGCCATCCTGCGGCTGCTGTCGCCCGATGCCATGCGCGGCCGCATCGCCGCCGTCAACGCCGTGTTCATCGGCTCGTCGAACGAACTGGGCGCACTGGAAAGCGGCGTGGCGGCCAGCCTGCTGGGCGCCCGCGCCGCCGTCTGGCTGGGCGGCTGCCTCACGCTGCTGATCGTTGCCGGCGCCGCCTGGCGCGCACCCGACCTGCGCCGGCTGCGCATCGAGGCCTATCCCATCCGGTCGAGCTAGGCCGGCAGGCCGGCGGCCGCCTCAGGTCAACGACACGAAATCGTAGTCGCCCAGGCCCTGCAGGACGAGGAAGGTGGCCGAGGTCTCGCCGTCGTTGGTGACAAGATGCGGCCGGCCGGCGCGCGCCGTGAACGTCTCGCCGGGGCCGAGCCGGACGTCCTCCTTGGGATCCTGCAGGAAGATCCGCAGACGTCCCTCCAGGACATAGAACGTGTCGGCCACCTTGGTGTGGTAGTGCCACGGCACTTTCTGCTTCGGGCTGATCTGCAACTCGCTGATGCGAAAGCCGGGCCGCTCGGCATGGCGGGCGCGGCGTTCGACTTCGTAGAGATGGCTGGCGTCCTTCACCGCAGTCATGGCGATGCCTCCTCGGTTGCGCCGTCCCGGCTGGCGGCCGCCGCTGGCGGCATCGCCGGCGTCGTCCGACCTGCGCGCGTCAGCCGGCGAGGGCCTGCTTGACCGCGTTCTCGAAGCTTTGCGACTCGAACGCCGGCAGGCTCTGGATGCGCCCCAATCCCTGGGCGGCGTACCATACCGAGAACGCCAGCATCGCCTCGGCGCTGGGCGCGTCGACGACATCGACGAAATCGTATGGTCCCTGCGTGTAATGGATCGACTCGAGCTTGATGCCGAGCTTGTCGAGCTTGGCCCGCGCCTTGGCGGTGCGCTCCGACTGCTTGCCGGCCCATTCGACGCCAAGCGTGCCGAGCAGAACGTACTTCATGACGGCCCTCCCTTTGCGCAGATGACTCCGGTCCCCGTCCGCGCCTTATACTCCTGCCGAGCACCATCGTACATCGGGGGGGGAGCGGCTGATGGCCGGCAGACGGGCCTTTCGGGCGGTGATCGGCGGCGCACTGGCGCTGGCTGCTGGGCTCGTGGTAGCGCCGGTCCGCGCCGACTACCAGAGCACCATGGAGGCGCTCACCCGCGGCCTGCCGCGCGATGCCTCGGCGCTGGTCTATCGCATCGTCGGCTGCAACCACTGGGGCGGCGAGGAGCCCTATGACGATGCGCGCAAGGCCGAGATCGACAAGGCGATGCGCGAGCTGGACTGCGACCGCCTCGATCGCGACGAGGCCGACCTGCGGCGACGCCACGCCGGCGATCCGGCCGTGCTCAAGGCGCTCGACCAGGCAAAGGAGCTGGCGTTCTAGAATTCACCGCGTGATGGGGAAATCGTCCCGCGCGTCGTCCTTCGCGGCGCTCACGACAACGGCCTCGGCGACACCGTGCACACACGCAACCGGGATGCGTTCCGGATGGCCTACAGCGCCGGCGCCTTGATGGCGCGATCGCGATGCAGGAATTCGCGGCCGACCTTGACGCGCGGCTTGCCGTCGTACTCGACAATGTCGGCAGTGGCATAGGTCTCGGTCCAGTTCGACGGCAGGAACGAGCCCGATCCGACGACGTCGATCGGCGCGCCGGCCTCGGCCATGACGCGGCATTTGGCCGGCCCGAACCCCGACGAGGCGACGATGCGCACCTTGCCGAAGCCTTCGGCGTTGAGGCGGTCGCGCACATGGAACAGCGCCGCCGCCGACACGCCGGTGCCGACGAGGTGGCGCAGCTCCTCTTCCGTGCGATAGCCGCGGATCGCCTCCGGCGCATGCCGCTCCATCACAGCGTAGGACGCCTGCGGATCGAGCCCCTCGACGTAACGGCCGCCGGTGGTGTCGAGCCGCACGGAGAGCTGCCCCGCCGTCGCCAGCTCGGGAAAGCGTTGGCAGACCGCCAGCGAATCGCTGACCTCGCGGGCGAAATAGTCGACCAGCACCGTCATCGGCTCGTTGGGAAACGTCTCGCGATACATCTCGGCGGCGCGCAGGGTCGAGCCGGCGTAGCCGATCAGGGCGTGCGGCATGGTACCCATGCCCTGGTCGCGGCCGAAGAAATGCGCCGTGGCGTGGGTGGCGTTGCCGATGAAGCCGACGGCGTCGAGCTTGCGCTTGGCGCGGCCCGACCCGACCGAGGCAGCATAGGCCATCATTTCGGCCATCTCGGCGCCGGCGCAGTGGCGCGCGTCCATCGCCAGGAAGGCCGTCTTCGGCATTTCGGCGCACATCGCATAGGCGTTGTAGGCCGCGACGCAGGCCGGCCCAAGCTTCTGCAGGAAGATCGTCTCGAGGTCGACCAGGTGATAGAAGGAACCGATGATGTACATGATCGGCTCGCCCGCGCCGACCCACTTGCCCTCGGCAAATCGCAGGTCGATCTCGACCTTGGCGCCGCGCGCCTGGGTCAGCTCCTGCAGCCAGTCCAGCGCCAGCCGCGGTGCGCACACCACCGGCCGGCGCATGAAGATGGCATAGGTCACGGTGCAGTCGCCGAACTTGCCGATCACGCCCTTCGTTCGATTGAAGTAGTGATCGGTGTAGCGCGAGACGTCCGGATTGGCCGGATGCATCGTGCTGTCCTCCCCCAAGGATCGATGATGCGCCGGCAGGACGCGCTACTTGGAAGGCGCCCCGCTGCGTTCGCGCGCCAGGCGCTCGCCCTTCAGCCCCTCGGCCAGCAGAAACGCCAGTTCCAGCGCCTGGCTGGCGTTGAGCCTGGGATCGCACTGCGTCTCGTAGCGCGCCGTCAGCCCCTCGACCGTGATGTCGACGGCACCGCCGACGCACTCGGTGACTTCCTGGCCGGTGAGCTCGAAATGCACGCCGCCGGGATGCGTGCCCTCGGCGCGATGGGCGGCGAAGAACTCGCGCACCTCGCGCAGGATGGCGTCGAAGTGCCGGGTCTTCATCCCGTTGGCCGCCTTCACGGTGTTGCCGTGCATGGGATCGCACGACCACACCACCTTGCGGCCCTCGCGTTTGACGGCGCGCAGCAGCAGCGGCAGCCTCGCCGCCAGCTTGTCGGCACCCATGCGGGTAATGACGGTGATCCGGCCTGCCTCGTTGCGCGGGTTCAGGGCATCGAGCAGCCGCAGCAGGTCGTCGGGCTCGATATCGGGCCCGGCCTTGAAGCCGAGCGGATTCTTCACGCCGCGCAGGAACTCGACATGCGCGCCGGCGGGCTGGCGCGTGCGCTCGCCGATCCACAGCATGTGGGCGCTGCAGTCGTACCAGTCGCCGCTGGTCGAATCGACGCGGGTCAGCGCCTGTTCGTAGGGCAGCAGCAGCGCCTCGTGGCTGGTGAAGAAGTCTGTCTCGGCGATCTGCGGCGTCGTCGCCGAGGTCAGCCCGCAGGCCGCCATGAAGGTCAGCGTCTCGTCCAGCCGGCTGGCGAGATCCTCGTAGCGCGCCGCCGCCGGCGAGTTGGCGACGAAGTCGAGGTTCCAGCGGTGCACCTCGTGCAGGTCGGCGTAGCCGCCTTGGGCGAAGGCGCGCAGCAGGTTCAAGGTCGCGGCCGACTGGTTGTACGCCTGCACCATGCGCTCGGGATCGGGCCGGCGCGCCGCGGCGGTGAATTCGAAGCCGTTGACGTTGTCGCCGCGATAGCTCGGCAGCTCAACGCCGCCGACCGCCTCGACGTCGGAGGAGCGCGGCTTGGCGAACTGGCCGGCAATGCGGCCGACCTTCACCACCGGCATGCCGGCGCCGTAGGTCAGCACCACGGCCATCTGCAGCAGCACCCGGAACATGTCGCGGATGTTGTTGGCGGTGAAGTCGGCGAAGCTCTCGGCGCAGTCGCCGCCCTGCAGCAGGAAGGCGTGGCCCTCGGCGACGCCGGCCAGCGCCGTCTTCAGCCGCCGCGCCTCGCCGGCGAACACCAGCGGCGGGTAGCGCCGCAGACGCGCCTCGGCCGACTCCAGCGCCGCCTTGTCGTCGTAGACCGGCATCTGCAGGGCCGGAAAATTGCGCCACGAATCGGGCGACCACGCAAACGAGGCCACGCCCGCCGGCCGGGTTTCGGTCGGTTTGCGCTGCGCCGCCGCCTGCACTCGATTCATGACATTTCCCTTCCTGTCGTTGCCTGTCCCGGGACGCCTTGCCCGCGGGCCGCCCGGTTCTACGCTTTTTCCACAGAGACTGCCAAGCGCCGCTCGGCATCCGCCGTCAGCAGCCCGGCGACCCGAGCATATGCTCAGTTTGATGCTTGGGACGGTCGCCCCTGGGTCAGGGCGGCGTCAGCGGCACGCTCAGCAGCACGCCGAACTCGGCGGCGAGATCGACGCTGACCCGGGCGTGCACCTTGCCCTGCTTGTCGAAGAAACGGCCGGCCGGCGCGATCGGGAACGTGCCCTCGTGCCAGATGTCGGGGTGGATGTAGATGCCGAACGAGCCGTCCGAGCGGAAGGCAACGAACTGCTCCGGCCGGATGTCGTCGCCCGGCGGCGCCACCGGCACCACGAATGGCTGCCCGTCGAGCGGCCAGAACAGCTGGCCGCCGTCGGGATGATAGTTGGCGTGCCACAGCAGCACGCGCGACGGCACCGCGTGGCCTGGTGAGGCATCGTCGGGCGCGGCATCCAGCACGCCCGCCGCATCGCTGCCCGGCGGCTGCCGGAAACCGATGACGTAGTGGCCGTCGACCGCCTCGTTGCGGCCGTAGAGCCGGTTGCCCTGCCAGTGGCAGGCGAAGACGCCTTCGGTGGTGCCGCCCTCATCGCCGGTGCCGGCGTCCAGCGTCCGCCAGCCGCGCAGCGGCCATTTGACGATCTCGATGCGATGCCGCCGCGGATCGCGCACGATTTCGCCATAGCCCTTCAGCGTCGCCGCGCTGGCGTCGATCAGCGGCACGTCGAGGACGCGCAGGCCGACCGGCACGTCGGGATTGAGATAGTCGAAGACGCGTGGTGTTGCCGTCATGCCACGGCCTTCAATGCATCCAGCGTCTCGTCGGGCCGCTCGACCATCATGAAGTGGCCGCAGGCGCCGAGCACCGTCATCGTGCTGCCGGCGATGGCCTCGGCCAGCGATTTGCACTTGGCGGCCGGCGTCATCAGGTCGGCATCACCGCAGACGAACACCGTCGGGCAGGTCACCTTGGCGGCACGAGCCGGCGCATCCTTGTAAGCATTGCACGCCGCCAGATCGTTGTGGATGACGCCGGCCGCAGCCTTGTCGAGCACCGCCAGCGACTCGCGCGTCAGCCACAGGCCGGGGCTGACCATGCCGCCCAGCTGGTGGGCGCGGCCCAGCCCCCAGAAGGTCATCAGCTCGCGCACCTTGGCGGTGCCGGCCTTGGCCGACTCCAGCATCTCGGGGTGCACCGGCATCTCGACGGCGATGCCGCATAGCCCCAGCGCCCGGACGCGCTCGGGATAGCGGCCGGCCGCGTCCAGCGCCACCAGGCCGCCCATCGAGTGGCCGACCAGCGCCGCCTGCTTCACGCCGGCGGCGTCGAGCAGCCGGATCGTCCAGTCGGCCATGGCGGCGATGCTGGGCAGCGGCGCGCCGCCGGATCGGCCATGGCCGGGGAAGTCGACCGCCAGCACCGAGCGGCCGTGGTTCGCGAACCAGCGCGTCTGCAGGCGCCACGTCGTGCGATCGAAACCGGCGCCGTGCAGGAATACGACCACCGGCTTGGCCGGGTCGAACGCGACACCGCCGGTGGTGGCGAACACGGGCTGGCCGTCGACGGTCAGGGTGGTGGTCATCGCAAATCTCCGGCCTTCAATCTTTGTCCTGGCCTTCCCCTGAGGGAGGAAGGACGCGTCAACCCTTGTGCGCCGCGCGCAGCGCCGGCGTGAGGTCATCGATCAGGTCCTCGACGTCCTCCAGCCCGACCGACAGGCGCACCATGCCCTCGCCGATGCCGACCGCGGCCAGCTCCTCGGCGGTCATCTGCGCATGCGTCGTCGAGGCGGGATGGATCACCAGCGACTTGGCGTCGCCGACATTGGCGAGGTGCGAGAAGAGCTTCAGCCGCTCGATGAAGCGCTTGCCCGCCGCGCGGCCGCCCTTGAGGTCGAAGGCGAAGATCGCGCCGCTGCCCCGGGGCAGCAGCTTCTGCGCCAGCGCGTGGTCGGGATGGTTGGGCAGGTCGGGATAGAGCACGCGCTCGACGCCCGGCTGCGTGGCGAGCCACGACGCGACCTTGCGCGTGTTCTCGACATGCTGGCGCATGCGCAGTGGCAGGGTCTCCAGGCCCTGCAGCAGGTAGAACGCGTTCTGCGGCGAGAGCGCCGGCCCGAAATCGCGCAGACCCTCGGCGCGGGCGCGCATGATGAAGGCCTGCGGGCCGAACTCGTCCCAGAAATCGATGCCGTGGTAGCCCGCGTATGGCTCGGTCAAGGTCGGGAACTTGCCCGACCTCTCCCAGTCGAAGCGGCCGCCATCGACCAGCACGCCGGCGATCGCAATGCCGTGGCCGCCGATGAACTTGGTGGCGGAGTGCATGACGATGTCGGCGCCGTGCGCGATCGGGTTGCACAGGTAGGGCGAGGCGAACGTGCTGTCGATCATCAGCGGCAGGCCGGCCTCGTGCGCGATCGACGCGACGCGCGGGATGTCGAGCACCTCGCCGCCGGGATTGCCGATGGTCTCGCCGAAGATCAGCCGCGTCGCCGGCGTGATCTCCTTGGCGAACGCATCGACGTCGCGCGGATCGACGAAGGTCGTGGTGATGCCGAAGCGCGGCAAGGTCAGGCCCATCATGTTGCGGCTGCCGCCGTACAG
>JAHCJT010000073.1 GCA_026126245.1 Alphaproteobacteria bacterium | reverse complement strand
CGGCGCATCGGGCGGCGGTACGATAACCACGGTCGGCGCCGGGATTGGACCGGCCGATCGAGGCGGCGCGCCGACGACCGGCGGCGCCGCGGCCGTCGATGGCGGCGCATCCCGCCTGGCCAGCGGCGGAACGTCGGCCGGCGGTGGCACGGTTGCCGCAGGCGGCGGCGACTCGGCGTCCTGAGGCGGCGTCACGTCGGCCAGCTCTTGCCGCTGGCGATTGATGCGGTTCTCCTCTTCGTCGTAACTGGCCAGTGCGGCCGCCGCCTGCCGCTGCAGCAGCGCGTATTGCCGGGCCGTCAGCACGCCGGTTTCCGGCGCGCCCTGGCGCTTCTGCCAGGCGGCGATCATGGCGCGCGCCCGCGGCCCGAATTCCTCATCGACGCCCTGGGTGTCGAGACCGAGCGCGGTGAGCGCCACATGCACGCGCCGCCGGTCACGCGGCGACAGACCGACGCCGCGCTCCGGCACGTCACCCTGCCGTGCCGCATCCGCGGCGGCCTTCTGTTCCGCCGACCTGCGCGCCTCGTCCTCCGCCTGTCGCCTGGCATCGGCCGCGGCCTTGGCGCGCGCGGCATCATCGGCGGCTCTGGCGGCGTCGGCGGCCCGCGCCTTGTCCTGGACCGCGCGCGCGGCCTCCTGTTCGGCCTGGCGGCGTGTCTCCGCGACCGCCCTGGCGTGCTCCTCCGCCATGCGGCGGGCTTCTGCCTCGGCCTGTCGCGCCGCTTCGGCATCGGCTTGGCGCTTCGCTTCCGCTCGTGCCCGCTCCTCGGCCAGACGTCGCGCTTCCGCCTCGGCCTTGCGCGCCGCCTCGGCCTCCGCCTGACGTTTCGCCTCCGCCCGTGCCCGCTCCTCGGCCAAACGTCGCGCTTCTGCTTCGGCTTTGCGGACCGCCGCGGCGTCCGCCTGACGCTTCGCCTCCGCCTGCGCCCGTTCTTCGGCCTGGCGCCGCGCCTCGGCCTCTGCCGTGCGGGCCGCCTCGGCGTCGGCTTGACGCGACGTGGCTTCGCGCGCCCGCTCCTCGGCCAGACGCCGGGTTTCCTCGGTCGCCTTGCGCGCCGCTTCAGCCTCGGCCTGACGTTGCGCCTCCAGCCGGGCCCGCTCGTCGGCCAGTCGCCGCGCCTCGTCTGCCGCCCTGCGCGCTGCTTCGGCGTCTGCCTGGCGTTGTGCATCCGCCCTGGCGCGCTCCTCGGCCAGTCGCCGGGTTTCCGCCTCCGCTGCCTTGCGCCGCGCTTCGGCTTCAGCCTGCCGCGCAGCGTCCGCGTCCGCCCGGGCACGCGCCTCGGCCGCCTTGCGGGCTTCGTCCTGTGCCTTGCGCTCGGCTTCGGCCGTCGCCCGCGTCGATTCCGACGTGGCCAGTACCGCTCCCTGCTTGTGCATGGACGATCGCAAGACGTAGACGCCACTGCCGACCGCGCCGGCAACGACCAGCACACCGACCAGCGCAACGCCCACCCCGCCACGACTGCGCCGCGACCGTGCCGTTCGCGCGGCCGGCGACGCGCCGACCCGGCCCGACGGGCCGTCGGCGGCGGTATCGGCGGCTGGCGTTTCGACCGGCGAGAGGCCCTGGAGCATCGCGCGCCACGCCTCGACCGAGGCGGGCCGGCCGGCGCTGCGCAAGATCAGCCCCGCGTTAATACCGGCCAGCAGATCGGGGGCATACGCATCAAGGACTTTCTGCGACACCGGCGGCAGGCGGACCACCAGACGCGCGATCGCCGGCGGCGGGACGGTGCCGGTGACACAATGGTACAGGGTCGCGGCCATCGCATAGATGTCGGTGGCCGGACCGACCTGGCCCTCGGAGAATTGTTCGATCGCGGCATAGCCCGGCGTGTGGATCACGTCGGTCGACTGCATGCGCGCCGCCAACGCGGCGCGCACCGCGCCGAATTCCGCCAGCGTCGGATGACCCGCGTCGTCGAGGATGATGCTGGACGGCTTGATGTCGAGATGCAGCAGGCCCGCCTCGTGAACCCGCGCCAATCCCTCGAGCAGCGGCCACAACATCAGGTGGACCTCGTCCGGCGTCAGACTGCCGGTGCGCGCCAGGCGGACTGCCAGCAATTCGCCGTGGATCCAGGCCGAGACCATGTAGGCCGTGCCATTGGCTTCCATCCAGTCGGTGACCCGGACAAGACCCGGCGCCTCCGCCAGCGCGGCCAGTTTCCGCGCTTCGGCCAGGAATTGCTCGCGACCCCAGAGAAAATCCTCCATCAGGCGGGACGACCGCGACACCACGGACGTGCCGTCCTGGCGCATCGCGAAGAAGCCCGGCAGGTACTCCTTGATCGCGACGTCGATGTCGTGCGCCGTGTCACGCGCCCGATAGGTGATGGCGAACTCGTCCCGCCGCACCAACTTGATGATCTGGTACGTGCCGATCTGTGTGCCGGGCTTCAGCGCATCCGTGATGGCTTCGACCGCTGCCAACTGGGAAGACGTTTTCGAAACGATGCCTTCAGGCACCCCAATAGCCCCCCGCGGCGCAAAAAAATAACTTCAAACGTGATTGCGTCGAATGTCGGGCGTTCGTTTCGCCATTGCAAGAGCGCCGCCCGCGACAACACGTGGACAAAGGCGCCGTCGTCGACACTTACGCGTGACATGCGCGAGCGGCACCACTGTCCCGCCACATCGCCGTCGTCGGCACGACAGCGATCGTCTTGGGCATAAGAAGACTGCCAATGGTTCCTGATCTTCTTGAAGAACTTCAAGTCACGCCCGACGCGCTGACGTGACACGACGACGTCGTCACGGTCATCGGTCACGCCACCATTGCATGATCATCGTCGCTGACGGACGAGTCATCGCGCAAACAGTGTGCGGTTCAAGAGCCTATCCGATTGACCTGACTCCGCATCGAAGCAAGGAACCGCCCACGATGTCGTGGCCTCGTTCGGGTTGAAGGCTGCATGCGTCGCGATCGACGGCTGGGTCATGTGCAACTATCTGTGGATAATCCACCGGCCAGATCGATGCGACGGCAGGGGAATACGACCGTGCCCGGAGCCTCGCGCCCGTTCGACGCACGCGCCGACGCCACGCTGACGGGCCGGTGCCAAACCCGATTGATCGCCGCAGATAACAGTATACGGATGACGCGCGCGGCTTCGCCGCGCTGGAATGCAACACGGGATGCTGGCCACCGGGTCGGGTGTCAGCGGACCGTCGACGCCGTCTGACCGAACAGAATGCGGCGCTCGTCCTCGCTGCGGATCGTCTGCGAACGGCGCAGCTCCGCACCGGCCTCCTTGCCTTTACGCACCGCCGGGCGCTGCCCCATGGTGATGCTGAACCAGCGCCTCAGATTGGGGAAATCCTCAAGGGTCTGCCGAAAATTCTTGTAGGGCAGCACCCATGGCCAGATCGCCATGTCGGCAATCGAGTAGTCGCCGGCCACGAACGCGCGATCGGCCAGCCGCCGATCGAGCACGCCGAAGAGGCGGTTGACCTCGTTGGTGTAGCGGGTCTGGCCGTAGGCCACATGTTCGGCCGGCGTGAACTGCGGCGCGTAGACGTTGAAATGAGTCGCCTGCCCGGCCATCGGCCCCAAGCCGCCCATCTGCCAGTTCAGCCACTGCAGCACCTCGTACTTGCCGCGCAGGTCCGCCGGCATGAACCTGCCGGTCTTTTCGGCGAGGTACTGCAGGATGGCCCCCGATTCGAACACCGCGACCGGCGCGCCGCCGCCGGGCGGATCGTGATCGACGATGGCGGGCATGCGGTTGTTGGGGCTGATGGCAAGGAACTCGGCCTTGAACTGCTCGCCTGTGCCGATGTTGACCGGCACCAGCTTGTACGCCAGCGCGCACTCCTCGAGCATGATGCTGATCTTCCAGCCATTGGGCGTTGGCCAGTAGTAGAGGTCGATCATGCGGGAGCTCCGGTCGGGGACGGCAGTCGATGCGACCCTAACGCCCGCTGCAGCGACGCCTCAATCAGGATCGCGGCCATGGCGCAGCTCATTCTCCTGGCCGCGGCACTGGCTCCGGCAGGCGTCATTGGTCCGGTCCCGACGTAAGGCTCATTGACGGCGGCACGCGACCCCCATATGACCCTCCGCATGGTCACGATCCGATTCGAGACGCCCTGCAGCCGCCGAATGCCCCGACCCTCCGCCGAGGTGTGGTCGGAAGCGTGATCCGTTGACCTGAGCGTCCGTGATCTTTCCGGCCCTCCCGCGTGGAGGGTTTTTCGTTTGTGCCGCCTGACTGCACGCGACCGGAGAGCCACGATGACCCGTATCCTGATCACCAGCGCCCTGCCCTATATCAACGGCGTCAAACACCTCGGCAATCTGGCGGGCTCCCTCCTGCCTGCCGACATCCACGCCCGATACCACCGCCAGGCCGGCCACGAGACGTTGTTCCTGTGCGGCACGGACGAGCACGGGACGCCGGCCGAACTGGCGGCGGCAGAGGCCGGTGTGAGCGTCCCCGACTACTGTGCCACTCACCATGCCATCCAGGCCGACATCTATCGGCGCTTTGCCATTTCGTTCGATCATTTCTCGCGCAGCTCCGGCGCAGCCAACCATGCGCTGACCCAGGAACTGTTCGAACGCCTCGATGCCGCCGGCTTCATCGAGGAGCGCACGATCCGGCAGGCCTGGTCGGCGACCGATGCCCGGTTCCTGCCCGACCGCTACGTGCTGGGGACATGTCCGTACTGCGGCGATGCCGGCGCGCGCGGCGATCAATGCGAGGCCTGCGCCAGACTGCTTGATCCCGACCAACTGGTGGCGCCGCGGTCGGCGATCTCCGGTGCGCGCGACATCAGCTTTCGCGACTCGCGCCACCTGTTCCTGAAGCTCGCGGCGCTGGCGCCACGCCTGCGGCAGTGGATCGAGGCGCAGGCCCAGTGGCCCGCGCTGGTCCGCGGCATCGCGCTCAAGTGGCTCGACGAAGGGCTGCGCGACCGATGCATCACGCGCGATCTTGCGTGGGGCGTGCCCGTGCCGCGGCCCGGCTTCGAGGGCAAGGTCTTCTACGTCTGGTTCGACGCCCCCATCGGCTACATCGCGGCGGCCATCGAATGGGCGGCACGCTCGCCGCAACGCGACTGGCGCGATTGGTGGCAAGGCGGCGATGCCGTCCGGCTGGTGCAGTTTCTCGGCAAGGACAACGTGCCCTTCCACACCGTCAGCTTTCCGGCGACGCTGCTGGGGTCGGGCCTGCCGTTCAAGCTTCCCGACCTGATCAAGGGGTTCAACTGGCTCAGCTACGAAGGGGGCAAATTTTCCACCAGCCGCAAGCGCGGCATCTTCACCGATGCGGCGCTGCAGGAGCTGCCGGCGGACTATTGGCGCTGGTGGCTTGCGGCCAACGCACCGGAGACGTCGGATACCGACTTCACGGTCGCGCGCTTTGCCGACGGCGTGAACAAGGATCTCGCCGACATCTTTGGCAATCTCGTCAATCGCTGTCTTGCGTTCGTGGCAGCCCGTTTCGACGGCGTCGTCCCGGCGGACGGGGCGCCGGGCGTGGCGGAATCGGTTCTGGCGGCCACGCTCACACAGCGGCTGGCGGCGCTGCGGTCGGCGCATGACGCCGCCGAGATCCGCAAGGCGGCGGCAGAGGCCCGCGCCATCTGGAGTCTGGCGAATGCCTATCTGGCGGAACAGGCGCCGTGGACGCATTTCCGCGGCAACCCGGAACGGGCCGCGGTGGCGTTGCGCACCGGCGTCAATCTGGTGCGGCTGTCGGCCATCGTCGCATGGCCGTTCATTCCGGGCAGCGCCGCACGCGTGCTGGCGGCGCTGGGCGAGCCCGACGGCATCCCGCCCTTTCCCGACGCGTGCACCGCGCTCACAGCGATCGCTGGGGGTCGCACCGTCGCCGTTCCGCCATTGCTGTTCGCCAAGATCGGCACCGAAGACGCCGCGCGGATACGGGCGCGGCACGGTGGCCTCTGAGTTGCCGCTGCCGTGTCACTGCCGAGCGTCGCGGCGCCTGACGCCCGCTACTCGAAGAATACGCGCTGCACCAGCCAGAAGGCGCCCATCACCGCCACGGCCAGCGACGCTGCTTGCGGCAGGCGGCGCAGGGCCGGCGCCCGGCTTGCCCAGGCCAGCAGCGGCAGGAAGACGGCGATGAAGGCGACCTGCCCCAGCTCGACGCCGACGTTGAAGCCAACCAGCGCCTTGACCAGGGCGGCGCTGTCCAGGTTGAGCTCGGCAAGGGCGCCGGCAAAACCCAGCCCGTGCACCAGGCCGAAGATGAAGCTCACCAGCCAGCGACGCCAGGCGGTGCCCGGCCAGATCAGGTTCTCCGCCGCCACCCAGACGATCGAGGCAGCGATCAGCGGCTCGACGATATGGCTCGGCACCGCAACGGCACCCTGCACGGCCAGGCTGAGGGTGATGCTGTGCGCCAGGGTGAAGGCCGTCACGATGGTCGCCACGGTCCAGAAGCGCCGCGCGTTGGCCAGCAGCGCGACCAGGAACAGCAGATGGTCGATGCCGCCGAGGATGTGCTCCATGCCCAGCCGGATGAAGTCCGACCAGCCCGACGGCGCGGCCTCGCCGGCGAACTCGACGCTCGCCGCGCGTTGGCCTTCGCCCAGCACGTGCTCCTGGCTGCCCTGCGCGGTACGCACCGACAGGATGCTCTGGTAGTGCTCGCCGAACAGCGCCCGCCAATCCTCGCGGATGGTCACGCGGCGTGGCGCGGCGCGGCAGGTCAGGATCAGCTCAAGGCGCACTTTGCCGTCGCCCGCCTGCGAGCCCTGGATGCGCATGCGGCCGGGACGGCAAGGCGCGCCATCGGCCTCGATCGACAGTGCCTGTCGGGCCGCTTCGGCCAGCGCCTGGGCCATCGGCTGGTTGCCGTCGACGGCGCCCCCCAGCATCTGGCGCGCCATCTCCGGCATCTCCTGCGCCACGACGTTGAGGGTGTAGGTCAGTCGCTCGCCATCGGCCGACAGCGTTGCCAGGCCGGTGCTGGAGACGTGCGCAAGGGCCGGCCATACCGCCAGCAGCGGCAACGCCGGCAGCAGGCGTCGGACGCGACGGAGCAACGACCTCATGGGTTCTTGACGACCTCGTCCCAGGCGTCGGCCACATGCCGTGGCACCAGCCACAGCGTATCGTGGCCGGCGATCCGCGCATAGCGCGCATGGCCAAGCGGATTGGCTGTGCCGAAGGCGATCGCAAAGCGGCTGCCGTTGACGCCGATGACCGTCACCGTCACGACCGGCGGCGCCAGGCCGAGGTCGGCGGCCGGCATCTTGGCCGCCTCGTCCGCTGTAAAGCGCCGCTCCGGCTTTGAGTCGCGCAGCAGGGCGAGCGCCTGGTCGACGCGCGGTCCGGCTTCGGCTTCGACCGATGCCGGCGGCTCGTTGATGCTCCATACCCCGTCGGTATCGCGGTGGTACAGCCACTGCTGGCCGCCGGCCTCGACCAGCACGTCGCGCACGTCCTGCGGCCGGGTGCCGGCGAGGAAGCCTGCCGACTCGAAGCGGTCGAGTCCGGCCTCCGGACGCTCGCCGTGCAGCGCCACGAAGCCGACGAAGCCGGCTGCGGCGAGCGCCAGCGCCGTCCAGGCGGCGCGTCGGGTCAGCGACGTCGCCACCACATCACCGCTCCCGCCAGCACGATGGCGCCCGGCAGGCCGATCACCGTCAGCAGAAAGATCCAGCGCATCTGGGTGTTGGTCAGGGCCACCGTCGGCAGCACCTCGACTGGCGGCTTCATGGTCGGCGCGCTCTCCTCGCGCATCAGCCAGGCGACGCTGTTGAGCAGCAGATCGGCGTTCGACAGGTAGGGAAAGAACGAGTTGCTGGCAAAATCGGCGTCGCCGATCGCGATCAGCCGAAACGGCCGCGTGCCGCCGGGCAGCGTGCCTTCGCTGGCGATCGCCAGGGGATGGGCGCCGCGCGGCGCGCCGGGCGCCTCGGCCTTCAGCCGGTCGACGACGACGTAGCTGGAGGCGCTGCTCGAGAACAGCGCCACGCTGGCGATGCCCGGCGCCGTCTCCAGACTCAGCGGCCGGGCGCCGGGAAAGAACGACAGCGCCAGGAAGCGCGTCGCCGGATGACGGGCATACTTCGCCACCGCGATCATCTGTTCGTCGGTGTAGTAGTGGTCGCTGGGATCGACCAGCACGCCGTCGCCGACGCCGACACCGGCCGATTTCAACATCGCCGCCAGGCGCGGCTCCAGCGCGTAGTCAGGCTCGAACAGGAACAGCGCGCTGCCGCCGCGCCGCAGATAGGCAGCCAGCAGATCGGCGGTCGGCGGCGCGTATTGCGTACGCGGATTGGCGTCGACCACCAGGCTGCAGTCGTCGGCAATGGGGCCGGCCATCGTGATCTTGCGCGCCACGATGCCGAGCTTGTCGAGCGCGCGGCGCAGCCGGCCGATGCCGTGCTGCTCCATCTGCACCACCGCCATGCCCTGGATGTCGTGGCTGTGCGAATGGGTGCCCTCGAAATGCGTGTGGAACTCGAAATTATCGATGTCGTACTCGCCGTGGTCGGTGATGAAGCACACCGTCTTGGCCGCGGCGCGGGTGATGCGCAGGATGGCCAGGGCGATCTCACGGTCGTCGGTGGTCGGCACCTCCAGCCGCCGTCCGTCGCTGATCAGCAGCGCGGCATTGTACAGCCGCACGCCATAGCTGCCGGCGATCGCCGGGCTCTGGTCGGGATCGATGGTGCGCACCTTCAGGCGCGGGCTCATGCGGCCCAGCAACTCGACCATGACCACGGCGTGTCGTGCCGCCGGGTTGCCCTTCTGGTAGAAGTAGACCAGCTCGACGTCCTGCTTGAGACCGGTCACGACGCGGACGGCTTCCGGCGACGGCGTGAAGGCCTGCTCGCGCGTCAGGTCGAGATGCGCATCGTTGCGGAACAGCGCCACGTTGGCGGCCACCACCACGGTCGCCGCCGCCAGCGCCGTCAGGATGCGGCCGCTCCAGCGCCGCCAGCCATGCGGCGTCGGCGGCAGGCGCAGGCCGGCGACGAACAGCGCCACCAGCGCCGCCAGCACGCCCAGCGCCCAAAGCACGTCCATCCATTCGCCGGCGTGCTGGCTCATCGCTCGGACAGCCAGCGCGAGGTCAGAAACAGCGCCAGCATCGCCAGCGTCACGAAATAGCCGATGTCGGAGACGAACACCGAGCCGGTCACCATGGGGCGGAAATGGCCGATCAGCGATAGGTTGACGGCGACGACATCGAATGGCGCCGGCAGCAGGTAGGCCACCGAGTCGGCGAACCACAGCATCAGCGCGATGCCCAGCGACAGCGCCGCCGACACGACCTGGTTCTCGGTGAGACTCGAGGTCATCAGGCCGATCGCCACCAACAGGCCGCCGTGCAGCAGCAGCGCCAGATAGCCGCTGTAGATCGGTCCGAAATCGGGCTCGCCGTAGAGTCCGAGGATGACGGCATAGAGCAGCGCGCCGGCGTACATGCCGTAGACCAGTGCCAGGCCGGCGAGGAACTTGGCGAGCACGATCCAGACTTCGCGCACCGGCGCCGTCAGCAGCAGTTCCAGCGTGTCGGCGCGCCGCTCCTCGGCGAAGGAGCGCATCATCAGCACCGGCACCAGCAGGATCGACAGCACGTACATCTGGTGAAAGATGTAGATCAGGTTGGCGGTCTTGGTGGCGAACAGGGTGAGGCTGAAGGTGTAGCCCAGCACCAGCAGAAAGACCGCGGCCAGCACGTAGGCGATCGGCGACGTGAACGTCGCGTGCAGCTCCTTGCGCAGCAGGACGGCGAGCGCGCTCATGTCAGCGACAGGAACCAGTCTTCGAGATCGGGCGTGTCGGCCACGGCGCGCACGCCCAGCAGCCTGCCGCCCAGCAGGATTGCCACCCGGTCGGCGGTCTTGCCGACCTCGGTCAGGATGTGCGAGCTCATGACGACGGTGTGGTGGCCGGCCAGCGACCGCACCAGTTCGCGCACCTCGATGATCTGCCGCGGGTCGAGCCCGTTGGTCGGCTCGTCCAGCACCACGATCTCGGGATCGTGGATCAGCGCCTGCGCGATCGCCACCCGCTGCCGGTAGCCGCGCGACAGCGCCCGCGTCGACTTGCGCAGCACGTCGCCCAGCGCCAGGCGCGCCACGACGCGCTCGACGGCGGCCCCAAGATCGGCCGCCGCCAGGCCGCGCAGGCGCCCCATGAATTCGAGAAACTCACCGACCCGCATGTGGCCGTAGAGCGGCGCCGCCTCCGGCACGTAACCCAGCCGGCGCCGGGCGGGCAGCGCGTCGCGCACCACGTCCAGGCCGCAGACCAGCAGCTGGCCGCGGGTCGGCGCCAAGTAGCCCGCCAGCATGCGGATGAACGTGGTCTTGCCCGAACCGTTGGGCCCCAGCAGGCCGAAGACCTCGCCACGCGCAATATCGAGCGAAACGTCCGACAACGCCGTAACCGGGCCGTAGCGCTTGACCAGGTCGCGCGCCACCACCGCCGGCGTCACGTCGGCGGCATTGCTGTCCGACGATCCGCTCATGTCATCGCCGTGTCCCAAGACAGCAGCGGCCCGGAGTGACCGGGCCGCCTGTCGTGCGTGAGCCTGCGTTGGCTCAGTCGTAGTACTCCGGCGCCTTCTTGGTCGCCTTGAACAGCTCGGCGTCGTGGGCGATGAAGAGCTGCGCCTTCTCGACGTCGCGAATATGCCGGATGCGCGCGTAGCTCTTGTACATGTCGCTCGGGCTGTTGGTGCCGGGAATCGGCGGGATCAGGTTCTTGTCGAGGCTTTCCTTGAGATAGACCACGTCGCTGGTCAGGATCACCGAGCCGGTCTTGGGCAGCTTGACGACCATGAACTGGCTGCCCGGGGTGTGGCCCGGCGCCCGGAAGATGCGCACGCTGCCGTCGTTGAACAGGTCGAAGTCGCCGTTCAGACGCATCACGTCCATCTTCTTGGTGTCGGCGAAGTCACCCGGGATGTAGTAGACGGAATAGCCGACGTCCGGCCACCATGCCGCCTTCATCTCGTCGTCCTGCACCACCAGCGTCGACTTCTGGAACTGGCCGACGTTGCCGCCATGATCGAGATGCATGTGGCCGACGACCAGGTACTTGATGTCCTCGGGCTTCATGCCGATCTTGGCGAGCTGCGCCGGGATGGCGTCGTCCTTGGTCATCTTCAGACCGAACCCCTTGGCCAGCGGTCCCCACCAGCCGTCCGGATCGGTGATCGTCTTGTCGTTGTTCCCGCAGTCGAACATCACGTTCCCTTTGGGATGCTTCAGCACGTAGAAGCCGACGGGCGCGTAGTCGATGTTGCCGGTACCGCCGATCTGCAGCGCCGCCTTGGGGAAGCCGCCCAGCGATCCCGACGTGAAGACGTAGAGTTTCGGTCCTTCCTGCGCCTGGGCCGGCTGCAGTGCAGCGGCGCCGGCGCCCAGCCCCGCCAGGGCCGCGACGGAGACGAGCGTTCGAGTGATGCTCTTGAGCATGTAGGTCTCCTCCTCGGGCCGCAGGATCGAACCGCGACCTCGTTTGCCGCCAAGTGCAAATTTCCTCAGCGTGGATGCGGATATTCCGCCGCCGCGCGGCGGCGGTCAAGATGGCGCGTGTCGATCGCCGGTTGTTGCCAACATGCAAGAGCCGCGACGAGTCAGAAGATCGCGTCGGGCGCCTGCGGCACGCCTTTCCAGAACTCGATGTCGTGGCCGAAGAAGATGCGCGCGCCGCCCTGCTCCAGCGCCGCAAGCCGATCGAGCGACGCCAGCATCGCGACGCGGTCGTGCACGAAGCGAGGCAGCCGTCGCTCGCGCAGCGTGCGGCAGAAATAGCAGGAATCGCCCGCCAGCACGATGTCGCCCGAATCGAGGCGCACGCGCAGCGACTGATGCCCCGGCGTGTGCCCGTAGGTCGGGATGCACACCACCCGCCCGTCGCCGAACAGGTCGTACTCGCCGTCGACCTGCCTGACCGGATGGCCGTGATCGAAGTCCTGCTTGTAGAAGCCGGCCTTCGCGGCCAGTTCCGGCACCTGCGCCGTCGCCCACTCCGGACGCTGCACGATGACCGTGGCGTTGGGGATCAGCTGGTTGCCGCCGCAATGATCGAAATGCAGGTGCGAGTTGACGATGTAGTTGACCTTGCCGGGATCGCGGTCGAGCGCTTCCAGGCGCTTGTCGATCTCGTCGCCCGGCCGGTACGTGTCGAAGCCAAATATCCGCGCCACCCTCTCGCCCAGCCGGCCGGCGGCATCGCGCTGCAACTGCGGGTGCATGCCGGTGTCGAACAGCACCGTGCCCTTGGGGTGCTCGACCAGATAAGACGGGATCGGCAGCAGCACAGGGCCGTCCTCGCCCTCGATCATGTCTTTCAGGCGGCCGGTAATCTGGCCGCAAGTCATGGCATAGAGTTTCACCGTCATCGTGCGCCCCGCTTCCCTATCTCAACCATAGCACATAGGCTGAAGCCATGATCCGTCTCATCGCTGCACTGACTGCATTCGCGATGTGCGGTGCGGCACAGGCCCAGCCGGCGCCTCGCACGACGCTGGACATCGCGCTGTCCGCCGCCGACGGCTTTGTGTTGCGGCCGCAGGCGTCGGGCGCGCCGCTCGCCATCGGCCGTGACGGCAGCTCCTACGTTCTGCTGCACCAGGCCATGCCGGCGCTCACTCCGATGGACCCGGCTCGCGCGGCGCGCGTCGACCTAGTGGCCGTCTCGCGCGACGGTGCCGAGAAGTGGCGCCAGACCCTGCCGGTCCAGGCGAAGCGCGACTCCGCGGGATTCGCCATCTCCTCACTGGGCGTGATCGCCACGACATCGGGCAACCTGGCTGTCGTGTGGAGCGCCCACGACGAGGATCCGCCGGAGCCACCGCGCAAAGCGCGTGCCGACGTGGCGACCCTGCTGCGGCTCGACGCCGAGGGCCGCGTGCGCAAGGTGAGCCCGATCGGGCCGCCGTCCGTCGCGCATGGCCGCAGCGACCCGCGCGCCTACTACGAGCTCTACGCCTACCTGCCGACGCCGGACAATGCCGTGCTGTTGGGTGGCGGCTTCGGCAGCGGTCCCTACGGCTGGTGGCTGGGCAAGTTCAGTCTCGACGGCATCCGCCTGTGGCAGGCCGGCCCGGGACAGGGCTTTCCCGAGCGCGTCGCGTCGATCGGACGACGGCCGGACGGCGGCTGGATGGCGCTGGTGACCGAGATGCCGCGTCGCGACACGCTGCAATGGGCGCTGCGCCGCTACGCCGCCGATGGCCGGCTGATGCGCCGCACGCGCCTGCCGGTGCCGGTCGAGAGCGAGGCCGCGGTTCTTCCCGACGGCGGCGCGCTGCTGGCCCATGCCGATGACGATCCCGCCAAAACCGAACTGGTGGTGGTCGACGACATCGGCCACGTCCGCCGGCGCGTGCCATGGCCCTATGCCCAGACCTTGCGCCTGATCGCCGCCGGCGACGGACTTGCCGCCGTCGTGCAGGACTCGGGCGACTCCGACGCGCCCGCCACTGTCGTGCGGGCCGATACGGCCGGCGCCGTGCGCTGGCGCAGCACCGCCGCCGATGTTGCCGATATTGTCGCCACGCCGGAGGGCGACGTCGTCGCCCTGCTGCGCATCGGCAGCGATGGCCGCGCGATGCGTCTGGTGCGCTACAGCGATCCGTGATGGTCCGAGCGCGCCGCAACGGCGCGAGGTTAGCCGTCGAGCGCTTTCTTCAGCAGGTCGTTGACCGCCTTGGGGTTGGCCTTGCCGCCGGTCGCTTTCATCACCTGGCCGACGAACCAGCCGAACATCGAGGGCTTGGCCTTGTAGGCGGCGACCTTGTCGGGATTGGCGTCGACCACCGCCTTGACGGCCGCCTCGATGGCGCCGGTGTCGGTGACCTGCTTCAGCCCGCGCTCCTCGACCAGCGCCGCCGGGTCCTTGCCGGTCTCCTCCATGGCGACGAACAGGTCCTTGGCGATGCGGCCTGAGATGGTGCCGTCGGCGATCAGGTCGAGCAGCTTGCCCAGCGCGGCGGCGCTGATCGGGCTCTGCCCGATACCGACGCCGCGGCGGTTGAGCATGGCGAAGAAATCGCCGGTCAGCCAATTGGCCGCCTGTTTGGCGTCGCGGCCTTTGGCGACGGCCTCAAAGAACGACGCCGTCTCCTGCTCGGCCACCAGCACGCCGGCATCGTAGGCCGACAGCCCATAGTCGCTCACGAAGCGCCCCTTCTTGGCGTCGGGCAGCTCGGGCAGCGCGGCCTTCAGCTTCGCGACGTAGTCTGCCGTCAGCACCAGCGGCAGCAGGTCGGGATCGGGGAAGTAGCGGTAGTCGTGCGCCTCCTCCTTCGACCGCATCGGCCGCGTCTCGCCCTTGGCGGGATCGAACAGCCGGGTCTCCTGGCGGATCGTGCCGCCGCCTTCGATGACACCGATCTGGCGGCGCGCCTCATATTCAATCGCCTGGCGCACGAAGCGGATGGAGTTGACGTTCTTGATCTCGCAGCGCGTGCCGTAGGCCGAGTCGCCGGCCTTGCGCACCGACACATTGACGTCGCAGCGCATGGAGCCTTCCTCCATGTTGCCGTCGCAGGTGCCGAGATAGCGCAGGATCGAACGCAGCTTGGTCAGATAGGCGGCCGCCTCCTCCGACGAGCGCAGGTCGGGCTTGGACACGATCTCCATCAGCGCCACGCCAGCCCGGTTGAGGTCGATGTAGCTCTGCGTCGGGTGCTGGTCGTGCAGCGACTTGCCGGCGTCCTGCTCCAGATGCAGCCGCTCGATGCCGATGGTGCGGCTGCTGCCGTCCTTCAGCTCGATCTCGACGGCGCCCTCGCCGACGATCGGGTCCTTGTACTGCGAGATCTGGTAGCCCGGCGGCAGGTCGGCGTAGAAGTAGTTCTTGCGGTCGAACACCGAGCGCAGGTTGATCTGCGCGTTCAGCCCCAGGCCGGTGCGCACGGCCTGCGCCACGCACTGGGCGTTGATCACCGGCAGCATGCCCGGCATGGCGGCATCGACCAGCGACACCTGGGTATTGGGGTCGGCACCGAACGCCGTCGGCGCGCCCGAAAACAGCTTGGCCTGCGAGACAACCTGGGCATGGACCTCCAGGCCCATGACGATTTCCCAGTCGCCGGTTTCGCCCTTGATCAGAGACATGGTCCGTTCGGTCGGTTGTGGTGGTGTCTGCGGCGTAATTAGGACGCAGCGGACGCGATGTCCATGCCTCCTTCCGCCGCGCCGGCCCGCCATCGCGCCGGCCGGTTTGCAGCCCGGACGCAGCCGGCGCAGCTTCGGGGGCGTCCCCGTGCGCCGATGGCCGCCGCGGTTGGCGCGCCCGGGAGTTTGCGCGGACGGAACCTGCTCAATCCGGCCACGGCGGCACGGGCTTGACCTCGCCCGGCTGCAGGCCGCCGAGGTGGCGCAGCACGTCATGGTATTGCGGATGCGCCGGCGGGTATTCGAGCACCGCGTGGCCGACGCTGCCGCCGGCGCCCGTGGCGCGCAGGTAGAGCACGACGGTGCCATCGGCTCGCATCTGTGCCACGCCGATGGACGGCGCAGCCTCGGGTTGTGCCGGCGCCGTCGGCGCTTGTCCCGACGCCGTCATGGTCGCGACCGGACTCGCCAAGGCGACGGCCACGACCCGCAACAGGCGACGACGCGCAATTTGCATCACGTCAGAACCCCGTGAGGAAGGCGCCGAAAGTGTGGCGCG
This sequence comes from Alphaproteobacteria bacterium, assembly GCA_026126245.1. Taxonomy (GTDB): domain Bacteria; phylum Pseudomonadota; class Alphaproteobacteria; order Reyranellales; family Reyranellaceae; genus Vineibacter. The sequence goes on along the minus strand of JAHCJT010000073.1, from coordinate 2,776 downwards.
ATCGTCGCGTCGTCAACCGGTCATGGACGCTGCCACACCAACATGTGTCATCGACTTTCCCGCCTGCCGTCACCCGCACGTCACCGCCGTGCGCTAATCATTGCGTCGCGCGAGCGATGCGCCGGATGCGCCGGCGAGACTGGCCCCCGAATGGCACTGGCGCGTCGCCGACACCAACGCGCAAACGCTGCGCCCCACTGTGGCCACTTTGAGATCGCTCACTAGCCGCTGGCATCATTGCAGAAGGATCGCGATCGTGCCCAAAGACTCCCCCTTCTTTCTTGCCGATCCCGTCAAGACCTGTCTCAAGCACACCTACCTCCAGCCCGACCCGCGCGCCTCGATGCGGGCGCTGGGCCGACTGGATGACAAGCTGGCGGATCGTGCCGCCGCCATCTTCCGCCAGTTCATCGCGGCCCGCGCTGACTACGCCGGCCGACCATTGCAGGTGCTCGAACTCGGCTGCGGCTATGGTGTCGGCACGGCGATGCTGCGCTTTCCGCTGTCTTTCGCCGCGCTGCAGGGCCGCTACGCGGCTCGCGAACTGCAGGCGCTGGACCCTGTCGAGATGGAAGAGCTCGACCGCATGTATTACGCGTCGTGGCCGCGCAGCGACCGGCATCGCTATCTCGGCGCCGATTCGCGCGAAGCAGCGATCGGCTACGCCCACCGAATCGGCAGCGTTGAGCGCGGCATCAACGCGAACCTCGAGCGCGACGATCCCGACGAGGCCCTGGCGGCCGAGATCCAGCGCACCGACGTCATCGTGTGCCGCGGGCGCATCGGCGCGCGTACCCTGGCGCGCCTGGCAGCGACGGCACGTCGCCGCGATCCGCCGTGGATCGCCTATTTCCTGCCGCGCACGGCGCCGAGCGATGAGGCCGTGGCAGCGCTGACCCCGCTCAATCTCGTCACCGAACGCTTCGCCAACTGCAGCTTTGCCCAGCGCCGCTTCGAGAGCGCCGCGGAAAAAGACTGTGCACTCGCCGTGCTGTCCGGCCTGGGCCTCGATGCCGCGGGGAAGGAAGCCGACGGTTGGCGGCACGTTGATCTGCATGTCGCGCGGCCGGTCGACATCGCGGCCTCGATCCCGCTGGATCGCATGGTGTCAATGGCGACCTTCACAAGCCGCCTGCCGCGGCGGCCGCAGCGGACGGCTGTTTAATCATCGCCCGCTCTGCCGAGTGGCGGCATTGCGCGGCGACCCGGCGACGCACCAGGATTCGGACGTGCGGCGACGCGCCATCGATGCGGCGCGGTTGACCGACGCGAGTCGACCGCATGTGACTGCACAGCCGTCGGCTGTGCGGCGCGGCGTAAATACGTATTCCTATCCGTTGGCACTTCTGCAAAAATGCACGCCGTTCGGTCGTGGAGTTAGCCGGCGGGTATGAACAGCAAAGGTGCAACAGGACCGCTCGCGTCGGCGTCCGCGGAAGCCGACGACATCACCGCCAGTATCGCGCTGGCCAGAATGATCCTGGCCAAGAAGGTCAACGATCTGGTGGCCGGTCGTGGCCTCACGCAGATGGCGGCGGCCGAATTGCTGGGCATGCCCCAGTCCAAGATCTCGGCCATTCAGAACTACAAGCTCAAGGGCATCTCGCTGGAGCGCCTGATGCAGGCGCTGGCGGCGCTGGGTCAGCACGTGCAGATCGCCGACAAACCCAGCGGCGCCAAGCGCAAGGCGCGGGTCTACGTCGTCACCTGACGCCGGCTGGCGCCGCCGCGCTCAGACTCCCGCCGGCGCTGCGGTGAACGCCGCCGCCTTCTCCAGCGCGCTGCCGCCCGGAACACCGTCTCCTCGTCGAAGGCGCGGCCGATCAGCTGCAGGCCCAGCGGCAGGCCGTCGCCGTCCAGCCCGGCCGGCACCGAGATGCCGGGCAGGCCGGCCATCGAGGTCGGCACGGTGAAGACGTCGTTGAGGTACATCGTCACCGGATCGTCCATCTTCTCGCCCGAGGCGAAGGCCGCTGTCGGCGCGGTCGGCGTCAGGATCACGTCGCATGTCTCGAACGCCTGCCGGAAGTCGCGCGCGATCAGCGCCCGCACCTGCTGCGCCTTCTTGTAGTAGGCGTCGTAGTAGCCGGCCGACAGCACGTAGGTGCCGATCAGCACGCGCCGGCGCACCTCGGCGCCGAAGCCGGCGGCGCGGGTGTTCTCGTACATCTCGGGGAGATTCCCGCCCGGCACCCGCAGGCCGAAGCGCACGCCGTCGTAGCGCGCCAGGTTGGACGAGCACTCGGCCGGCGCGATGATGTAGTAGGTGGCCAGCGCGTATTTGGTGTGCGGCAGCGAGATGTCGACCGGCGTGGCACCGGCCGACTTCAGCATCTCGACGCCCCTGTGCCACAGCGCGTCGATCTCGGCCGACATGCCCTCGACGCGGTATTCCTTCGGGATACCGACTCTCAGCCCGCGCACGTCGCCGCTGCAGGCGGCGGCGAAGTCGGGCACCGCCAGCGGCGCCGAGGTCGAGTCCTTGGGATCGTGCCCTGCCATGGCCTGCAGCAGCAGGGCGGTATCCCGGACGGTGTGCGCGAACGGACCGGCCTGATCGAGCGAACTGGCGAAGGCAACGATGCCCCAGCGCGAGCAGCGGCCGTAGGTCGGCTTCATGCCGACGATGCCGCAGAAGCTGGCGGGCTGGCGGATCGAGCCGCCGGTGTCGGTGCCGGTGGCGCCAGGCGCCAGCCGGGCCGCCACCGCCGCCGCCGAGCCGCCCGAGCTGCCGCCGGGCACCAGCTTGCGGTTGTCGCCGCGGCGTTTCCAGGGA
>JAHCJT010000072.1 GCA_026126245.1 Alphaproteobacteria bacterium | reverse complement strand
ACGGGGCAATATAGGCGCCCACCGGCAAGCCAAGAATACACGCACCGCAACCATCGTGGTGCGGTTTCTCCCGCTATAGTAGGAATTATTCCGTTGGCCGCAAAAAATGCGCGGCCAGCGTAGACGCACTTTTTGGGGATCAGCAAAAGATGAGCTCGAGATTCATGTGCAGGGCCGCGTTCGTGGCAGCCTTGCCGTTGCTGCTTGTGTCCTGCGCGACGGTGCTGGAAGGAACCAGCCAGGATATTGCCGTGGATACTGACCCGCAGGGTGCCAATTGCACCTTTACGCGCGGCGCCGAGGGAACTATCGGAACTGTCGCCCAAACGCCAGGAAAGCTGACAGTACAGCGGCGCAAGGAGGCAATGCAGGTCACATGCACGCGCGACGGCCACGAAGCTGCGACCGAAGTCGTGGCGTCGGCGTTTAGCGGCGCCACTATCGGCAATGTGCTCTTGGGCGGCCTGATCGGAATCGCGGTCGACGCTTCATCGGGCGCCAACAATCGCTATCCCGAACGCCTGACGGTGGTGATGACACCGTCGTCGTTTCCGGACGCGGCGGCGCGCGACGAACATTTCGCCAAGGCCGCCGAGCGAATCAAGGAAGCGGCCGCCAAGGAAATCAAGTCGGTGATGGACCGCTGCAACTCCAGTAAGCGCGAACTGTGCCAAATCGACGTCAGGCGAATCGAGGAAGCCCGCGATAAGGCGTTGGAGAGCATCGAGCAGAAACGGGCCGCTGCCAAAATCGTGGCTGTTTTGCCGCAGCAATAGACGGCACCCGCCGGCGGTTCGCCTCAAACTGCAATAGACGGCACGAAACGGCACGCTTCTCGCGTGCCGCTTCCTCTTGCCTTCGCTGCAGGTACGAAATCGGCGGTACACGCGCCGCGCATCGCGCCAGTCAGTCAGGCGAATACCCGTCGCAAGTGTCGTCGTTTCGTCGACACTTGACCAAGAAGAATCTGCACTGAGATGATTGCACGCCGGGTGTCGCAACGCGTCAAAGGTGGCATGTTGTTGCTCAACCATACCCGATCGTGACGGACACCGCTTGCACTCGCGTTTCATGTCCAAGCTGCAGCGTCTCCTCCTGGTCGCCGTGCTGTGCCTGACTGGCGCGGCCGGCGCCGTTGCGCAGGTTCCGCCCGCGAGCACGACCGAGCGGCCATTCGCGGCCATGGCCGACATCTGGACCCGGGCGCTGGACCGCATCGTTCAGGATGCGACGAGGCCGGACCTGATCGATGCCGAGGTCGAGCGGCTGCGCGGCGAGACGGTCGCCATCCGCCAGGCCGCCAACCTGGCCGCCAGCCAGGCACGCAACGAAGCAGCAGGGCTGCGCACGTTGCTGGCGCCGCTGGAAGCGCGACCCGAGCCGGCCGGCCCGCCCGATGCCAAGCCGACGGAACCGCGCCCTGTCGAGCAACCGCCGGAAGCGGATGCCGTCAAGCAGCAGCGGGACCGCCTGCGCTCTGAGCTGGCGCAGGTCGAGGCGCGCATCAAGCAGGCCGAGCTGATCGTGGCGCGCACCGACCTGCTGATCGCCCAGCTGGGACGGGCGCGCAGCGACAAGTTCACCCGTACCGTTCTGAAGAAGGGCCCCTCGCCGCTGGCGCCCGCGACATGGAGCTGGCTGGCCGAGGATCTCGGCATCGCCTGGCGGACGCAGATGACGTCGTGGCGATTGCTGGCGACATCCGGCGTGCTGACCCAGGCGGTGCATCAGGCCGAGCGTCGCCGCGACACGATCACCAGCGTGCTTGCCCTGGTGGTCGGCTGGCTGGCACTGATCTGGCTGCGCCGTCGCTACGGCTGGAGCGCGGCAATCGCCGAGCCGTCGTACCGCGACCGCGCCATCGCCGCGGCGCTGGATGGCACCGGCATGGTGGCCCTGCCGGTATTGGCGATCCTGCTGGTGCTGTCGTGGCTGCCGCCACTGGAGGCCTCCGCCGAAGTGTTGCGGCCGGCGCTGTCCACGCTGCTCAGCGTGGCGCACAACGCGATCTTTTTTCTCATCGTGTACGGTTTGTCGGAGGCGAGCCTGACGCCAACGCGGCCGGCGTGGCGCCTGTTGCCGTTCGCCGCCGACAGCGCCGCGGCGTTCTGCAGCCGCATCCAACGCCTGGCCGGATTTGTCGCCATCGCCGGCCCGGTTTCGGCCTTCTGGCTGCTGCAGCTGCCGGGCGGTCGGGACGACGTCGCCGGCCTCGCCGCCATCGTCGGGCTGGCGGTCGCCGTCGGCCTGCTGGCGTTCGGCGTACCGGTGCTGAAATCCGATGCCTGGCGCTCGAGCGCGGCGACGCAAAGCGGCACGCCGCTACTGATCGGCGGCTATGGCTGGCTGATGGGCCGTCTGGCGCTGGGCGTGATGCTGATCGCCATCGCGGTCGTCGCGGCGCTGGGCTACACCGCGCTGACCATCCACGCCGGCGATGCGCTGCTCGATTCGCTGATGCTGGTATTTCTGGCCATCGTGGCGCACGCGCTGGTGCACGACGTGGTCGATGCCGCTGGCGCGCCCGATACGCCGCCCGGTCGCTGGCTGCGCCGCGTCTTCGGCCTGGCACCGGATGCCGCGATCCATGGCCGCTTCGTTCTGGTGCTGGTCGCCGACGTGGCGTTGCTGGTCGGCGTCGCCATGATCCTGCCGGTGCTGTGGGGCGCCAATCCCGACGACATCGTCGACAAGGCGCACCAGCTGATCGCCGGCTTCTCGATCGGCCAGCACCGCATCTCCCCGATCGACATCGGCATCGCGCTGCTGGTGTTCGCCGTGTCGATGGCGGTCCTGCGCATCGCCCGCGGCGCGCTGCGCGACCGCTTCCTGCCGTCGTTGCACATGCAGGACGACATCCGCCTGTCGATCGACGCGATGGTCAACTACGTCGGCATCGTGGCGGCCGTCCTGCTGGCCATCGCGGCGCTGGGCATCGACTTCACCAACCTGGCATTGATTGTCGGCGCGTTGTCGGTCGGCATCGGTCTGGGACTGCAGAACCTCGCCAACAACACGATCTCGGGCGTAGTGTTGCTGCTGGAACGGCCGATCAAGGTCGGCGACCGCGTGATCGTCGGCCGGCACGAAGGCATCGTGCGGCGCATCAACGTGCGCGCCACCGAGATCGAGACCGGCCAGCGCGCCACCGTGATCGTGCCCAACAGCGAGTTCCTGCAAAGCGCCGTGGTCAACTGGACCCATGCCGACAACGTCGGTCGCATCGACATTGCCCTCAGCGTGGCGCACGGCAGCAATCCCGAGACAGTCGAGACCATCCTGCGCCAGGCGGCCGAGGAGAGTCCCTACATCGTCGCCGTGCCGCGGCCGCTGGTGCTGTTCAAGGCGATCAGCACTGTCGGACTGGACTTCGAACTCCGCGCCCACGTCGACAACGTCGCCAACACCGTCGCCGCCCAGAATGGCCTGAACCGCGCCATCCTCGGCCGGTTGAGCGAAGCGGCAATCGCCCTGGCGCCACCGCCGATGGCGGCGTCAACGTCGCGCAACGCCGGCACCGCAGCAGCCACGTCCGTGATAGCGGGGTCGTCGTGATGCGACGCTGGCTGGTCCGCGGCGCCGCCATGGGCGCCCTGCTTCTGGTGGTGGCGGGCGCCCTGCTCTACACACCCGACATAGCGGTCGACACCCTCAGGTCGCGCTACGCCTCTGCCCGGTCACGGTTCATCGATATCGGCGGCGCGGCCATCCACATCCGCGACGAAGGCCGGCGCAACGGCGCGCCGCTGTTTCTGCTGCACGGGTCCAACGAATCGCTGCAGGTCTGGGAAGAATGGACACGGCGGCTGGGCGACAGCTTCAGGATCGTCAGCCTCGACCTGCCGGGTCACGGCCTGACCGGGCCTTGGCCAAGCGAGGACTACTCCGTCGCGGCCTATGCCGAGCTCGTCATCAAGGTGGCCGACTGGTTGCACGTGCCGCAATTCGCCGTCGGTGGCCACTCGATGGGCGGCGCGGTGGCATGGACCCTGGCCGCCCGCTGGCCCGATCGGATCAGCCGTCTGATCCTGGTCGACTCCGCCGCCTATCCGCGCAATGGCGCGGCACCGCTGTCGCTGCGGCTGGCGCGGACGCCCGTGATTGGCGAGATCACCGCCTACTTTAAGCCGTGCTGGCTGGTGGAGCGCGGCCTGCGCACCGCCTATGCCGATCCCGCCAGCCTGACGCCGGCGCGTTTGCGGCGCCACTGCGAGCTGATGCGCCGTACCGGCAATCGCGCCGCGACCCTGCGCCGGCTGCGCCATGCGCCGCCGCTGGATCCCGCTCCCCTGCCGTCGCTCAATGTGCAGACGTTGATCCTGTGGGGCGCCCAGGATCGCTGGGTGCCGCCGATCGATGCGGCGCGCCTGCGCAACGAGATCGGCGGCAGCGAGCTCGTCGTCTATGTCGGCGCCGGCCACATGCCGATGGAAGAGGTTCCCGACAAGAGCGCCGCCGACGTCAGGCGATTCATGTCGGAGTAGTCGAGGCCGCATGTGGCGGCCGCTGGCCGGTACGGAGCGCGCGGACTTCGCCCTCTGCCCCGGCTCGCAGCCGGCCGGTGAATCAGGACGACGCCGCAGCCGCGGTCGGCGGCTTGGCGTCCGTCGCCGGTTCCGGCGGCAGGATTTCCTGCGTCGGCCCGGGCTGCAGCGTGCTGGTGGCCGCTGCCGCGGCGATCGCCTGCGGCGTCGGCGGCGGCATGCGCCACTCCGATGTGCCGAACGCACCGCATGATCCGCAAACTGCCAGCCAGCGGTCGTGCACCGCGCCGCAACTGCGGCAGCGCCACTGCCGGTCGCCGGGCGAATCGGCGGCACGCGCCAGCCAGCGCCGCACCTTTTCGCCGTCGCCGTATTCCTGCTCCTCGAGATCGGCCATCAGGCGACAGAGCCGCGTGGGTGCGTCGGGCCGCTCGGCGCCGGCCGTTTCCAGGTGCCGCCGCGCCTGACCCCACAACCGCGCCTCCAGGCACTCGCGGGCCAGCGCGATGCGGCTGTCGAGATCGTCGGGATTGTTCGAGGTCAGCTTGGTCAGCGCCTGCACGCGCTTGAGCGGGTCCTTGTCGGCAACGGCGGCAAGATAGAGTTGCGCCAGGTCGGGATGCGGCGCCGCAGGCCAGGCGCGCTCGATCGCCTTCATCGCCTTGCGGCCTTCGCCGCGCTTGATCAGCAGCTCGGCGTAGCGATAGACCACGGGCTCGCGTTCCGGGGCCAGCGCGATTGCCGCCTTGGCGTGGTCCATCGCATCCTGGTCGGCGCCGCCGCGTTCGGCGGCGCGGCTGCGCTCGACCAGCAGCAGCGCGCTCAGCACGCGTCCGCGTTCCGGTTCAACGATCTTGCGCTTCAGCCCGACCTGCAGCGTCTCCTGCGCCTCGCGCCATTTGCCAGCGCGGGCTTGCATGTCGAACAGCGAGCGCACCACCCAGGGCGTGTCGGGCCGGCGCTGGAAGGCCTGCTCGGCATACGCCAGCGCCTTCGACGAATCGCCGTCCTTCAGCGACTGCATCAACAGGCCGCGCAGGCCCAGGAACGACATGTGCGGATCGTCGAGCATGGCGGCGAAATAACGCTGGGCCGCGTCACGATCGCCGGCCAGCTGCGCCGCCTGGGCCGACAGCAGGCGGGTCAGCGGCGGCTCCTCCAGCAGCTTCTCGGCCAGCCGCGCCTGGCGCTGCGCTTCGGCGCCGTCGCCGGCAGCAACCGCCACCATGCCCTGGGTCAGTGCGCGATAGCCCTTGCGCCGCCGCGCCTCGCCCCAGATGTCGAAGACACTCGACGGCGCGCCCTTCAGGCCACGCCACAGCCGATAGAGCAGCGCCGCCGCCACGCACAGCACCACCACGGCGACCATGAGGACGCCGACGCTGGTGTCGAGGCGCCAGCCCTGCCACTGGATGGTGACCAGGCCGGGGCGCTGCGCCAGCCACACCGCCGCGATCATCGCCACCGCCAGCAGCACGAACCAGAGCAGGGTGCGCAGCAACGTCATGTGGGTCTTGCTCCCGCCGCGGTCACTTGGCCGGCGCGTGCGACAGCAAGGCGATGCCGTGCAGGCTCAAGCGGTCGACAGCCTGCTGCGCGGCAAGATGAGCCTCGGCACGGCGCAGCCAGTCTCGGGCCGGCGCATCGGCCGGACTCTTGAGCGCCTTCATCTCGTTGACCGCCTTCACCAGGTCACCCCCCTCCACCGCCGCTTCGGCCCGCGCCAGAATGGCTTCCGGCGTCGAGCCCTGCGTGTCCTCGCCGACGCGGCGAATCGACACGAGCTGCCGCAGCTTGCCCAGCACCCGCTCGCCCCACGAATCGTCGGCGCGATCGGCGGCCAGCACCTGACGCGCAACCTCGGCGAAATCGTGGGCCAGCGCCCGGCGAGTCGCCACCCCGGCGGCGGCATAAGGCGCCAGCGCCGTGTGGATGGCCGCCACTGCCGGATCGCCGGCCGCCAGTGGCTTCAATAGGTCGGCCTCCGCCGCGAACGGCCCGCCAGCATCGATCGCCCGACGCAGCCGTACCGCAATGCCGATCGCGGCCGCACCGCGATCCTTCTCGCTGGCGCGCCGGCCCGCCTCGCCAACGGCGGCGATATCCTTGCCCAGGCTGTCGACCTTGGTCGCGACCTCCTGCTCGACGGCACCGATCCGCTCGGCCAACTTTGCCGCCGTCTCGCGCGCACGCTCGATGTCGGCGCCCTGGCGTGCCATCTGGTCGCGCAGCCGTGCTTCGGCCTCGCTGATGGCGCGGGCCAGCGCCGCACTGTCGATGGCCCCTGTCAGCGCGCCGCTGACCTGCGCGTCGCGCTTCTCCAGCCGATCGAGCCGGTCTTGCAACACCGCGATCTGGCGCGCGACGTCGGCCGGCACATCCGTGGACCCTGTTGTTCCCGGCGCCGGCATTGCCGCCGGCCGCTCAGTCAGCGTGCGGATCGTCGTCTCGGCGGTTTCCTGTCGGGTCTTCAGGCTCGCCCGTTCGCTGCGCAGTGCCGTCAGGTCGCGGCGCGCCTGGGCCAGTTCGTTGGCCAGCCGAGAAGCGGCCTGCGGATCGCCGCCCTTGGGCAGGGTGTCGACCTTGGCCGACAGTTCTCGCAGCGCCGCCAGTCGTGATTCCTGCGCCGCCAGCTTGTCCTGAAGGTCCTTGAGTTGTGCCGCCTGCGCCGCCACGGCGTCGAGCGCCCGAGCCTTGGCCTCAAGCTGCGTCAGCCGCTCGTCGAGCGGCTTGAGCGAGCCCGCCAGCATCTGGCGCGACACCGGAGCGCTGCCGGCGTCCTCGGCTGCCGGTCGCACGAGATTGCGGATCGCCTCGGGGTTGGCCATGTACACAGCCACCGCGCCGCCCAGAACGACGACGGACGCCGCGAGGCCGCAAATGAAGGCACCGATCACCCCCACTCCGCGACGGCGCGGCGGGGCTGGCGCGGGTGTCGCGCTCTCCGCCCGCTCGGGCGTCGCCGCGGTGTCGGTGGCGGTCGTGACGTCGGCCGCCTCGCCGGACGGTGCGTCGGAGGTCGTCGGTTTGCTGGTGTCGCTCATGGGCGGCGATCCCGTCTTTGGTGGCGCCAGCGCGTCGAGGGCCGCGAGGACGCTGTCTTGGGTCGGCGCCCGCGCGGCGATCCGCGTGCGCCAGGGTATTCCGTCGGCGCCGGCCAGTGCCGCCGGACTGATGCCGACCGCAGCCGTGCCCGCCAAATAAGGCGCCAATCCGGCCTGCAAGGTCACCTTAACAAAGGCTTGTGCCGTGCGCGGCGAAAAAAAAGTGACCGCGCCCAGCCCACCCGACTGGATCGCCTGCATGACGTCATTCGGCAGCGCGTCGATCGGCCGCATGTCGTAGAGCGCAATGTCCTCCACGCGGAATTTCGATGCGCGCAGCGCGGCCGCGACATCGCCCGCCCGTGCACCGCCACCGACATGCACCAACGGCCCGTCGGTCGGCTTGAGCTGCCGCGACACGAAGGCGACAAGCGCCGCCGAATCCCCGCCCGCTGACGCGACGTCGGTAAAACCCAACCGGCGAGCAGCCCGCTGCGTGGCGTCGCCGACCGCGATCAGGCGATAGCCGCGCACCCTGACGGCGCCAGCCAACGCCCGCGCTCCGTTGGCACTGGTCAGCAGAATGGCCTGCGCCGCCGCCAGCCTCTCTGCCAGGTCATCCGGGGGTGGCCGCGGATCGAAGCGCAACATCGGTGCCAGCACCGTCTCGTGCCCATGCTCCGCCAGCGCGCCGGCGAACGATCGCGATTGCGATTCCGGGCGCGTGACCAGAACGCGCATGCCGCAGCCCACGTCACTCGAAGAAACCGGGACCGGCGCGGCGCCGAAGCTCCTCGCCGGCGTCGACACCCAGCCGCTCGCCGTCGCGCGCCACCCCACGTCGCTCGGTTGCAATCACCGCACTGCCGTCCGGCCGTGCCACCAGCGCCCGCAGCCACAACACGTCGTGCTCGAGCAGCGCATGTCCGGCAATCGGCGTGCGACAGGAGCCATCAAGCACGCCCAACATGGCCATCTCGGCACGCACGCACAGCGACGTCGGGCGATCGTCGACAGCGGCCAGGAGGTCGCGTATCCGCGTGTCGTCCTTGCGGCATTCGATGCACACCGCGCCCTGCCCGACCGCCGGCAGCATCTCGTTAACGGGGATAGCAACGCCCAGATCACCACGTGCCAAGCGGTCAAGGCCGGCACGCGCCAGGATCAAGGCATCGGCGGCACCGTCCTCCAGCTTGCGCAGCCGCGTGTCGACGTTGCCGCGGATCGGCTCGATCTTCAGATCCGGCCGGCGATGCAGCAGCAGCGCCTGGCGGCGCAGCGCCACCGTCGCCACCGTGGCGCCCTGCGGCAATTCCACGATGCCCCGCGCGCCGGCCGGCGCGATCAGCGCGTCGCGCGCATCGGCGCGCGGCAGGAACGCTGCCAGCATCAAGCCTTCCGGCAGCATGGTCGGCATGTCCTTGCTGCTGTGGACGCCGATGTCCACCGTACCGGCCAGCAGTTGCTCCTCGATCTCCTTGGTGAACAGCCCCTTGCCGCCGATCTCCGCGAGCTTGCGGTCCTGGACGCGATCGCCGGTGGTGCGCACCACCGCGATCTCGACGGCCTGCGGTGCCGCCAGCGCCGGATGCGCCGCTGCCAGGGCATCGCGCACCTGGCGGGCCTGCACCAACGCCAAGGGACTGCCGCGCGTACCGATGCGCAGGAGGGGTCTCGTCATGACGTGGGTGTAGCCTTCCGTCGCGGCCGGCGGAAGTGGCCAGAGGCGGCCCGAGCCGCTACAAGGCCGGCGCACACCTCCCTTTCCACCGGCGGCGGCACTTGCTCGAAGAGGGAAAAGGGGGATGTGCGGCAGGATTCGGAACCATCGAATCGGCCACCTTCGTCGACCCGGCCCCATTCCGGCGCGACGTGCCGCCTTTTGCCCACCCGAGGAGGGGCTGAACGGAAGACCATGCTGGTCCTGGGTATCGAGACGAGTTGCGATGAGACGGCGGCGGCGGTGGTCGAAGCCGACGCGATGCCGGGCGTGCCTGTGGGCCGCATCCGGTCGAACGCAATCTATGCCCAGTTGCAGGAGCACCGGCCGTTCGGCGGCATCGTGCCGGAGATCGCCGCGCGAGCACATCTTGAGCGCATCGACGGTATGGTGGCGCGCGCGCTGGCCGACGCCGGTGTCAGCTTCGCCGATCTCGATGGGGTCGCCGCCACCGCCGGGCCGGGCCTGATCGGCGGCGTGATTGTCGGCGTCATGACCGCCAAGGCAATCGCTCTGGCGCACGACAAGCCGCTGATCGCCGTCAACCACCTCGAAGGCCATGCGCTTACCGCACGTCTGGTGGAGCCGGTCGGTTTCCCCTTCCTGCTGCTGCTGGTGTCGGGTGGCCACTGCCAGCTGCTCGCCGTGGAAGGTGTCGGGCGCTACGTCCGGCTGGGTACCACCATCGACGATGCCGTCGGCGAGGCGTTCGACAAGACCGCCAAGCTGCTCGGACTCGGCTTCCCCGGCGGTCCGGCGATCGAGCGTGCGGCACGCGACGGCGATGCAGTCGCGTTCGACCTGCCGCGACCGCTGTGGCGCAAACCCGGTTGCGATTTCTCGTTTTCCGGCCTGAAGACCGCGGTGCGGCTGCTGGCACAGCGCCTGCCCCGGGGCGACGTACGCGCCGTCGCCAATCTGGCGGCCAGCTTCCAACGGACCATCGGCGACATCCTGGTCGACCGCTGCGCGCACGCCTTCGGCCTGTTCCGCCAGACCTGCCATCCGGCGGGCGAGGGGCCGCTGACTCTGGTCGTGGCGGGCGGCGTCGCCGCCAACCAGCATCTGCGGGCACGCCTGGCCGAGCTGGCAGCGGTGCACGACGCACGGCTGGTGGCGCCGCCGCCGGCGCTGTGCACCGACAACGCGGCCATGATCGCCTGGGCCGGCATCGAGCGGCTGCGACTGGGGCTGGTCGACGGCCTGGACGCGGCGCCGCGACCGCGCTGGCCGCTGGATCCCGCGGCGCGCGCTGTCATCGGCCGCACCGGTGTCGGCGCCGGCGTGAAGGTGTAGGCTGCCGCCATGTCCACCGCTGCCATCGCGCCCAAAGTCGAGGTCGCACCGCTGTTCGCCACGCCGATCGCCGTGGTCGAGGTGCCCGACTCGGCGGCGCTCAACGTCGAGCTCAAGCGCATCATCCTGGAGCATGAACGCATCTCGCCCGGCACGCAGCACAGCAATGTCGGCGGCTGGCAGTCGAGCTGGGACATGGAGCGCTGGGGTGGCCCGCCGGCGGCGCGGCTGCTCGACGTGGCGCGCGGCGTGGTCAACGGCCTGACCTGCGACCGCCAGGGCCGCTCGGTGGCGATCGCCTGGAAGAGCAACATGTGGGCCAACGTTAACCGCGCCGGCCACGGCAACGAATTCCATTTCCACCCTGGCAGTTTCTGGTCGGGCGTCTACTACGTCGAGGATGGCGGCATCGGCGCCGATCCGTCGCTGGGCGGCGAGCTGGAATTCATGGATCCACGCGGCGTGGCGCCGGCGATGTATGCGCCCAATCTCGCCTGGACAGTCCCCGGCGGCCGCTCGCTCGGCGCCTGCGAGTCCATCGCGCCGCGCACCGGCCGCATGGTGCTGTTTCCCGCCTGGATCCTGCACGGCGTGCGCCCCTATCGCGGCGACGCCGAGCGCATCTCCATCGCCTTCAACCTCAGCGTCTGAGCATGAGCACGCCGCCATTTCCCTTCCGGCCAGGCGACCGCGTGCCCGACATCGCGCTGCCGGCGCCCGACGGGCGCATGCACAAGCTGATATGGGCCTTCCAGGGCGAGCCGCTGGCACTCTTGGCGCTGGCAGATGCGCGCGCGCTTGACGCCGATGCCAGGCAACTGCTGCGCGACGTCGCCGGGCTGGGTGCCACGCCGGTGCTGGTGATGGGCATCGCACCGGCCACCGGCCTCGCGATCTTCGCCGAACTGAAGGCAGACGGCGATGGCGCCGTACCGGTGATCCTGTGTGACGTCGAACGCCGCTTCCTGCGACCATTGCTGGCGCCGGACACCCCCGGCGCGGCGGTGCCCGATCGCCGCCTGCTGGTGCTCGATCCCAACCAGCGGCTGGTGGCGCAGCATGCGGGCGGTCCGCCCGAGGCGGCGCGCGCCACGCTGCGCGATGCCGTGGCGATGGCGCGCGCCGACTGGCCACCGCCGTCGCTGCTCAACGGCTCGGCGGCACCGGTGCTGGTCCTGCCGCGCGTCTTCGAGCCGGCCTTTTGCCGAACGCTGATCGAGCTGTGGTCGAAGGGCGAGCGCGCCGACGGCGGTGTCTCCAGCCGCTATGGCAATGTGCTGGCCGCCGACCGCAAGCGCACCGAGGACCACATCGTGACCAACCCGGCGATGGTCAAGCAGATCGCCGACCGGCTGGCCTACCGCGTCGGTCCGGAGCTCAGCAAAGGCTTCGGCTGGGACGTCGAGTTCGGTTTCGATGCGCCGGTGATCCTGTCCTACGCCGCCGAGGCATCGCACTATTTCAAAGCGCATCGCGACAACACCGCGCCGCAGACGGTCGACCGGACCTTCGCGGTGTCGCTCAACCTCAACGACGATTTCGAGGGTGGCGAGCTGGTGTTCCCCGAGTACGGCCCGACCCGCTACAAGCCCAAGGCTGGCGCCGCCGCGGTGTTCTCGTGCTCGCTGCTGCACGAGGCACTGCCGGTGACGCGCGGCCGGCGCTACGTGCTCACCACCTTCTTCCGCAATCGCGGGCAGAAGGCGCCGTCGCAACAGCCGCCGGCCTAGGCCGGCGCCAGCCGCGCGGCCGACCGAAGGAGAAGTTCCACGACGATGCCCGAGCGCTACGACCAAATCGGCATCGTTGGCGGCGGCGCGTGGGGCACGGCGCTGGCCATGACCGCACGCCGGGCCGGAAGGCGCGTAACCTTGTGGGCGCGCGAGCCGGACGTGGTCGCCGACATCAATGACGCACACCGCAACCCGCGATTCCTGCCGGGCCATGCGATCGATGCCGCCATTGCCGCCACGTCGGCGCTGACCGACATCGCCACGGCCAATGCCGTGCTGCTGGTCACGCCGGCGCAGGCGACGCGAGCGATGGCGCAGCAACTGGCGCCACTGGTGCCGCCCGACGTGCCAATTGTGGTCTGCGCCAAGGGTATCGAGGCCGACAGCGGCAAGCTGATGCCGGCGGTGGTGGCCGAGGCGCTGCCCGGCCACTCGGTGTCGATGCTCTCGGGCCCAACCTTCGCCGAGGAGGTAGCGCGCGGCCTGCCGACGGCCGTCACCCTGGCCAGCCCCAACCGCGCATTGGGCGAGGCGCTGGCGCATGCGCTACGCACGCCCACGTTCCGGCCCTATTGGAGCGACGACGTCACCGGCGTGGCACTGGGCGGCGCCATCAAGAACGTGCTGGCCATCGCCTGCGGCATCGTCGAGGGGCGCCAGCTGGGCGACAACGCCCGCGCCGCGCTGCTGACGCGCGGCTTCGCCGAGATGGCACGCCTGGGCTTGGCGATGGGCGCCAGGCTGGAGACCCTCGCCGGGCTGGCCGGGCTGGGCGACCTGACGCTGACCTGCAACGGGCCGCTGTCGCGCAACCGCTCGCTGGGCGCCGCCATCGGCCAAGGTTCGAGAGCGGCGGATTTCCTCGCCGGCAAGGCCAGCGTCGCCGAGGGCTACTACACCGCACCGGTGGTGCAGGCGCTGGCGGCGCGCCACGGCGTGGAGATGCCGATCTGTACCGCCGTGGCGGCGTTGCTGCATGATGATGCCGACGTCGACGCAACGATCCGTGCCCTGCTGGCGCGACCGCTGAAGGGCGAGGGAGAATGAGATGGCCTGCTGGCTGGTGAAGTCCGAGCCGTCCGCCTATTCGTGGGACCAGCTGGTGAAGGAAAAGAGCACGGCGTGGAGCGGCGTGCGCAACGCGCAGGCCAGCGCCAACCTCAAGGCGATGAAGGTCGGCGAGCTGGTCCTGTTCTACCATTCCGGCGTCGGCAAGGAGATCGTCGGCATCGCCCGCGTCACCAAAGCGTACTACCCAGACCCCACCGACAAGACCGGCAAGTTCGGCATGGTCGATGTCGCGGCAGTCAAACCGGTGACTGCGCCCGTGACCCTCGCCGCGATCAAGGCCGAGCCGAAGCTCAAGGACCTCGCATTGGTGCGCCAGTCCCGGCTGTCGGTGATGCCGGTGTCCGACGCCCACTGGACGCTCCTGCTGAAGATGGCCCGGACGACGGCGTAACGCGGTGCACGTCGGTCTGCGCCCCGTCATGCCGGACACCGCGACGATCCTTCACCAATGGCATCTCTGTTGTCGAACGATCGCCAGTTGCGATGCACATGACGACGCGCAGCGCTTGGCATGATCTGGCGCTTCCTGCCGCTGGCCGGCCTCAGCCTGCTGTTCCTCATCGCCGTCGTCTGGCGGGCGTGGCTGCAACGCCGTCGCCACGGCGTGTGGGGCATCATGCTGTTCCGCTCGGGCGGTCCGGGCCAATGGCTGCGCGATGGCGTGCTCGTCCTTGCCGGCGGCCTGCTCGGCTATCAGGCGGTGATGGCGGCGTTCTGGCCGCGTTCGGTTGCGCTGCTCGCCGGGCTGCACGAATCGCCGTGGCCATGGATCCTGCCACCGGCCGGCGCGCTCGTGATGGTTACTGGACTGGCGCTGCTGGTGGCGGCCCAGATCGGACTGGGCGCGGCCTGGCGCATCGGCATTGACGAGGATGCGCGCCCCGGTCTGGTCACGTCCGGGCTTTACCGCTACTGCCGCAACCCGATCTTTCTCGGCCTGCTGCTGATCGTCGCCGGCTACGCAGCGCTGCTGCCGAGCTGGTTGTCGCTGATCCTGCTGGTCGGCTTCTACGTCGGCGTGCGCCTGCAGATCGCGACTGAGGAAGCGTGGCTGGCACGCATCTATGGCGCCGCCTATCGCGACTACGCCCGGCGCGTCGGCCGGCTGGTGCCGGGACTCGGCAAGTCGCGCTGAGACGCCGGCGGCGTTGCAATTGTATCGACCTCCCAGCCCGGCATCAGTGCGAGAATCTTCCGGCGCGCCGTGGCAAGGTCGGTCACCGGCGCCGCCTGTTCAGCGGCGCGGATGCGCCACACGTCGCGCCACAGATCGGGTCGCCGGTTTTTGAGCCAGAAGATGCAGGCCGTAGTGTCGGGCGGATATTGCCGCACCACGCGCCGCAGGGCCGGCTGGCCGCCGCGGCGAAACAACCGCACATCGACACGCCGAAAGCCGCAGGCGCGCTGAAAGAGCGCCTCCGTGACGGCGCAGTCGGCCGTCAACTTGCCGCGCCGGACGGCGGCGGCGAACGCGGCATGGCGCCTCATCCAGTTGCGTACGGTCTTTTCCGCGACGTCGAAAAACGCCGCCAGGTCGACGTTGGTCGCACCCAGCCGGCACAGGTGCTCGGCCTGGGCCGCGTGTGCCGCTGTGTAGGTCGAGTTGGTGCGCGCCGCGACGTCGTCATGCGGCGGAGATGGCGCCTTGGTCATGTGGCTGCCCAATGAAAAGCCCGGCGCGGAAAGGATCCGGCCGGGCGCATTGCGAGAGCTAACGTTCAGAAGGTAATCAAGCGTACGCCTGCCGTCAAGATCGCGCCGCTGACGGCGCTCCTCGCTCAGGTCAGGTCGAGCCACGCCTTGGCATCGCTGATGCTGCGGAACACGCGACACGGCCGCTGATGATTGACCCGATCAACCAGGTAGGCCGCAATGTCCTGCTCCGCGTCAGAGCCGACGACGAGCGCGATCCGGCCGTCCGACACCGTCTCTCTCTTCCTGTCTTTCACGACTTGGCCAATGGCGGCGAGGTCGCTTGGCTGGAAGTCAAAATCGGCGGCCAGCGCATCGAAGAGCACGCGAAAGCCGGCTGCACCTTCCGCCGCGATCCCCGCCATATAGGCATCAACATCCTTTCGCCCCAGCGCACCGGTTGCGATCGCGAGAATGAGGCGAGCCTCGTGATCCACTCTCCAACACAGCGGCATCCGGCCTCCGTTGCAGCCCAGGGGCCGACCCAGTATCGGCCTGGTCTCGTAGCGCTAAGGTCCCATCGCCAGGCGGGGAATTTCAATGGCCTTGTCGCGGCTCTTCTTGCGCGGGCATGCAGTGTCGGACCGGCGCGCTCGTGCGACCGACTCTCATCCCGCATGCGCCATCGCCCCCGTTGACCCGGGATCTCACGTCGCCGCCTTGGTCTTCCAGCCACCGGCCGGCTCGTGCAACAGTGCGCCGTTCGAGGAGCCGCGACGATGGCAGTGCAACACGAAGGCGGATGCGTGTGCGGCGGCGTGCGCTATGTCGCGCACGGCGACCCCGAACGCGTGACGGTTTGCCACTGCACATGGTGCCAGCGGCGCACCGGAACGGCGTTCGGCGTCGAGGTCGTGTTCAGGTCGGAAAACGTGGCGCTGGAGGGCGAGACGCTGCGCAGCTACCGCCACGTCTCCGATGAGTCCGGGCGCTGGCTGGAGCAGGCGTTCTGTTCGCGCTGCGGCAGTAACCTCGGTTTCACGCTCGAGGCCGTCCCCGGCATCCGCACGATCGCGGCCGGCACGTTCGACGATCCGTCGTGGATCAGCCGCGACAGGTATCTTTTCCGCTACGTCTTCCTGCGCTCGGCGCGGAATTGGTCCAGCGTGCCCGACGGGGTCGAACAGTACGAGGCGCATTTCCGCAAATGACCCGCCCGGATCGGCGCCGGAAATCATGATGACGGTCGGCTGGTCAGGGTCGCAAGCGCGCGCTCCAGTGATGCAGCCTGCGGTCTGGCCGTGATGGCTTGGTAGCCGGCCGTCGCCAGACGCCGGCGTGCCATTTCATCGCGCAGCAAATCGGCGCAAGTGTCAACCAGCCCCTCGTAGGTCGCAAAGGCGACGCCGGCACGATACGGCGCCTCCAGCTCAGCGTCGAGGCCGGTCTCGGCGACAACGCAGGCGCGGTTGGCCAGCAGGTGCGAAACGCGCACGATTTCGAAGATCTTGCCGTCGTAGAAATGCAGGTTGAGCACGATGCGGCTGCGCGCGATCAGTGCGTTGCGCTCCGCTCCGTAGCAGTTGAACACCGCCACGATGTTGACGCCCCGGTCGCGCAGCACCCGCAGAACCCGCAAGCGCCGCTCGTTGACCGAGCCGTAGAACAGCACGTCGATGTCCAGCGCCTCGGCGGGCGGCGCGTTCTCAAGCTCAGCGTGATAGCCGAGGTCGCAATGCAGCGCCGCGATGCCGAGTTGCCCGAGGATCTCGATATTGCGGCGGCTGTAGTCGAGCACCGGGAAACGGCGCAGGACCTGCTGGTAGGCGTCACTGAACCACATCGAGCCAGGTGCGACCTGCTCGAGGTTGAACAGTACCAGCGGCAGGTCCGCGGGGCAGGCCGTGAACGGCAGCAGGTTGGCCCCCAGCGTCAGTACGCGGTCGGCGCTTTCCGGCGGCTGGCGCAGGACGCATGTCTGGTGGCCCAGGTCGTGCAACGCGCCGGCCAGCGCGCGGCCGATATCGTCGAACGCCTGGCTGTGCGGATAGCCGGGCGGCGAGACGATCCAGACCGGCACCCGCATGTCGAGGTCTCCGGAGTCGGGCAACCCTCGCCGGCAGCAAGCCCGCCCGCCGGCGCGTTACGGCAGTATCCGCCGGCGCCGTGCGATACGTCACGCATTTCCGATTGCATGCACGCATCCCATGAGACACCGGCGCCTCCTCTCTCCAGGCCTGGCGATCGGCCCGCTCTTCGGGGGACCCCATCGCTGTTGCGTCGTGCACCACGGGCATTCGACGGGCGGCAACCGCACTATCCACAGTTCAGGACCGGCAACGTCGCGGTGGACGTGGCGGCAGGCGGCGTTAGGATCGCCGCCCGACATGGCCTCGGCGCTCGCGCTCTCTCCCGATCCGGCGGCGGACAACCGCCGCGGCATAGTCGCGATGTCGGTCGCCATGACCGTGTTCATCGTCAACGACATGCTGATCAAGCTGGCGGCCGAGACGCTGCCGGCGGCGCAGGCGATCTGCCTGCGCGGCGTCTTCGCCACCGCTCTAGCCTTTGCCGCGGTGCTGGCGATGGGCCATGGCCGGGCACTGCCGCTGTTGGTCAACCCGCATGTCATGGTGCGCGCCACGTTCGACGTGCTGGGCACGTTCGGCTACCTGACTGCGCTGTTCCACATGCCGATCTCGATCGCTACGGCGATCAACATGGCAGCGCCCCTGGCGATCTGCGTGCTGGCCGTCCTGTGGCTGCACGAGATCGTTGGCTGGCGTCGCTGGAGCGCCATCATCGTCGGCTTCGCCGGCGTTCTGCTGATCATCCGGCCGACGCCCGGCGGCCTGGACTGGTGGGCGCTGCTGGCCTTCGGCGCCACCGTGCTCAACGGCGCACGCGACATCTACACGCGGCGCATCGGGCTGGAGATACCGTCGATCATCATCACGCTGTCGACGGCGCTGGGTGTGACCTTGTTCGCCGGCGCGGTCGCCGCGTTTGAGGGCTGGCAGCCGGTCGCCGGACGTGAGCTGCTGCTGCTGTCGGCCGCCTCGCTGTTCCTGGCACTGGGCTATCACCTCGTGATCGTCGCCATGCGAGCCGGCGAGGTGTCGCTGATCGGCGCCTTCCGTTACACGGGATTGCTGGGCGCGCTGGTCATCGGCTACGCGGTGTGGGGCGAGGTACCCGACGCGCTGGCCTGGCTGGGTATCGCCCTGCTGGTCGGCGCCGGCCTCTACATCCTGCACCGCGAGCGTGTGCGCGCCCGCGAGGCGCGGCGCGGCTGACGGGTGCCCTTGCTGTCGACGGCTGGCCCCGCCTTGGCGGGCGGCGCGGCGGGCGCCTAGAATGGCGCCCCGGAGCGCCGCCCTTCCGCCACGACAGGACACCGCCATGACCGCCCGCACCGCACGGCCCCGGCCCGCGACCGGCAACAACGCGCGCCGTGATTTCTACGAACGCATCGGCGCGCTCTCGATGGCGCCGCTGTGGGAATCGCTGCACGCCCTGGTGCCGCCGGCGCCGGCGCCGAAATACGTCGCA
>JAHCJT010000071.1 GCA_026126245.1 Alphaproteobacteria bacterium | reverse complement strand
TGGCGGCCGGTGACGCCGCGCGCGTCGCTGCCGCGCTGACGGCGGCCGGCGAGACGGTGCGCACCGTCGGCGTGGTCGAAGCGGCGCCGACGCCGGACGCCGACTGCGTCGTCGTCAACGCAGACGCGCTATGGCGAAGCTGAAAGCCGGTGTGCTGATTTCCGGGCGCGGCAGCAACTTGCTGGCCCTGCTGCAAGCCTGCGACGCGCCCGACTTCCCGGCCGAGATCGCGCTGGTCGTCAGCAACCGCGCTGAGGCCGGCGGTCTGGCGCAAGCCGAACGCCTGGGTGTACCGACCCGCGTCATCGCGCACGGCGACTTTGCCGACCGCGAAGACTTCGACCGCGCCGTCAGCGCCGCGCTGGAGGCGGCTGGCGTCGAGCTGGTGTGCCTGGCCGGCTTCATGCGGATCTTCAGCCCGTGGTTCCCCGCCTACTGGGCCAACCGCATCCTCAACATCCACCCCTCGCTGCTGCCGGCATTCCGGGGCCTGCATGCGCCGCAGCAGGCGATTGACGCCGGGGTGCGCGTCAGCGGCGCGACCGTGCATCTGGTGACCGAGACGCTCGACGGCGGCCCGGTGGTGGCGCAGGCCGCCGTGCCAGTGCACCAGGACGACACCGCCGACATGCTGGCGGCGCGCATCCTGCTCGCCGAACACGAACTCTATCCCCTGGTGCTGCGCTGGTTCGCCGAGGGCCGGGTGCATCTGTTGCGCGCCCCGGGCAAGCCCGACCGCGTGCGGATCGACGGCGTCGCCGCCGACGCCGCGCTTCTGTGGCGACCCTAGCGGCGCCGCGGCCGTGGACCTCCTGCGCGTCGACCGCCTGCCGGCCATGCCGTGGAAGAACGGCGGCGGCACCACCCGCCGCATCGCGGCGTCGCCACCGGACGCCGACTTCGACGTCGCCGACTGGCGGGTCGACCTCAGCGACATCACGCGGCCCGGGCCGTTCTCGCACCTCGCCGGCGTCGACCGCCTGCTGATGCCGCTGGCCACCGGCCTGCGGCTGGGCCTTGACGGCGGCGCGTTGCAGCCGGTCGGCATCTTCCAGAGCATCGCCTTTGACGGCGGTGCGCCGGTTGTCTGCGACCTGGCCGCCGAGGCGCCTGCCGCCGGCGTGCCGGCCTTCAACCTGCTGCTGCGCCGCGGCCGGTGTGTCGGGCGGCTGCAGGCCTTTGGCGGACCGGGCCGGCTGCAGGTCTCCGCCGTCGCCATCGTGCTCTACGCGGCGCGGGGCGGCTTCAACCTCGTGCTGGGCGGTGAACGGCCCAGGGCGTTCGATGCCGGGCACGCCGCAGTGGTCCGCGACACCGTCCTGCCGCTGGCCTTCGAGCCCTATCGGCCATGGTCCATGCTGGTGGCGGCAAGCGTCCACACCGCACCGGCCGGCTAAGGCTGGGTCTTTTCGTCGTCCGCCGGCTTGGATATAAGAGCGGCGGCGCGGTTTAACCGCACAGCTGCCAAACGACCTATTCGGGGAGATCCATGGCCGAGTCCGATTTCGACATGCGCCAGCATCGCGAGACCTATGCCAGCGTGATGCGGCTGACGGGCTATCTGATCATCGCGCTGCTGATCATCGTCCTGGGCCTTGCTTTCGGCCTCGTCGGCACGATGGGCTGGTTGGCGATCGCCGGGATGTTCATCGCCCTTCTCGTGCTGACCATCGTGGCGGCGATCAGGGGCTGACGCCGGCCGGCCACGGCCAGGACCACGAAAAAAGGCGGCCGACCGGCCGCCTTTTGCGTTCGGCGTGTGGCGCGGCTGGGTCAGCCGACCAGTTCGTAGCCGGCAAAGAAATAGGCAATCTCGATCGCGGCGTTTTCCGGCGAGTCCGAGCCGTGCACCGAGTTGGCCTCGATCGACTCGGCGAAATCCTTGCGGATGGTGCCGGCGGCGGCGTTGGCCGGATTGGTGGCCCCCATGATCTCGCGGTTGCGGGCGATGGCGTTGTCGCCCTCCAGCACCTGCACGACCACCGGGCCGGACGTCATGAACGCCACCAGGCTCTGGAAGAACGGCCGCTCGCGGTGCACGCCATAGAAGGTTTCCGCCTGACGCGTGCTCATCCAGATGCGCTTCTGGCCGATGATGCGCAGGCCGGCTTCCTCGAACCGGGCGTTGATCTTGCCCGTCAGGTTGCGCCGCGTGGCATCCGGCTTGATGATTGAGAACGTGCGCTCCAGCGCCATCATGATCTCCGTGGTGAGCAAGCGGTCGTTTCGGTGGCGCGCCTTATAGTGGGTCGGACGCGGGCAGGCAACGGCCTCAAGCGGGCGCCGGCCGGCGCCGCCGCCGAGGCGACCGGCCTCCTGCCACGGTCCGGTCGGGCCGCGCTCAATCGGTGATGTTGCGCTGCTGGCGGATGTGATCGTAGTTGCGACCGCCGAACCAGGCCATGTACTCGGCCGAAGTCTGCGCCGGATAGCGCGGCGGATTGTCCGGCCCGCGGCAGGTCGGCAGGCACTCCATGACGAAATCGGGATCGGGGTGGACGAAGAACGGAATGGCGTAGCGCGCGATGCGGTCGACGTTGTTGGCGCGGTGCGGCGTCGACAGGAAGCGATCGTTCGTCCAGCGCCGCAGGATGTCGCCGGAATTCACCACGATCGTCCCGTCGATCGCCGGCGCGTCGATCCAGGTGCCATCGCGCGCCTTGATCTGCAGGCCGGCCAGCCTGTTCTGCGCCAGCAGCGTGAAGAAGCTCGAGTCGGTGTGCGGTGCGATACCGTACTCGTTCTCGACATAGTCGACCGGCGGGTAGTGCGTCATGCGCAGCGACGCCATGGGTTTGCGGAAGGCGCCATCGAAGTAGGCCGGCGGCAGGCCCAGCGCGACGGCATAGATCGGCAGCATCCGCCGTGCCAGCCGTTCCAGCGCGTCATAATACGCCAGCACGGCTTGCTTGAAGCCCGGCAGGTCCTCGGGCCACTGATTGGCGGCGCGCCGCGGCTTGCCGAATTCAGGATCGCCAGGCGAGATCTCGCGCTGGACGAAATAAGCCTCGTTCTGGTTCGGCTTGTTGTCCTTCGTCAGGTCGGAGCTGCGGGTCGTGCTCGCCCGCATGCCCATGTAGCCCTGCATGTGCTCGTTGATCTTGACCTTCTGCTTGGCTTCGAGCGGCTGGGCGTGAAAGCGCCGTGCCTGGTCGAACGTCTGGTCGATCAGCGACTGTGGCACGCCGTGGTTGCGGATGTAGTGAAAGCCGACATTCTCGCCGATATATCTCAATTCGGCTGCCGCCCGCTCCAGCGCGCCCGGCTCGCCCGCGAAATACGGGCCGAGGTCGAGGATCGGAATGCGCACGTCGCCGGCCGTCGCCGGCAACGGCGTAGCGGTATCGGCAGAAAGCATGCTGGACGTGGCCATGTCGACGCCTCGACGATCGGGGTCTCCTCGCCGCGCCGGTCAACGATCCACCGCGGCGACAGGGTCCGCACAGTCTCGCAGAATATGGCCGCGGCCCGCCACGGGAAATCACCGCCGGCGTTCGGTCCGGGCGGCCACTGCATGTCGCACGGCGTTCGTCACCGGTCTCCAGACAGGTCGTCAGCCCGTGTGGCGCCGACAGCAAGCCGGCAGGCGGCAGCGACGCGAACAGACACCCCCTACTCCGCGGATCGCCGCCACGGACGGCGCAGCGTGCGCCGCGCCGCCGCCGGGACGCCCAGCAGTTTGCGGATTTCGTCGCGCTTCTCGTGCACCGAGGCGATGACCAGCCCCATCGGCAGGCCGATATCGACCAGCAGCGCCTCCGAGAGTTGCAAGCTGGCCTCGATCGTTTCGGGCACGGCGTCGGTCGCACCCATGCCGTACAGTCGCGAGGCATGCTGCGCGTCGCGCGCGCGGGCCACGATCGTCAGGTCCTCGCGCTCGGCGTGCGCCGCGGCGACCACGCGCTCGACGGCCGCCGGATCATCCATGGTGGCGACGAGGGCCCGCGCCGCGGCGATGCCGCAGCGACGCAGGAACTCCGGACGGCTGGCGTCGCCGTAGTAGATCGCTTGGTTCGGGCCACGTTCCCGCGCCACCACCCGGGCGTCGGCGTCGACGGCGATATAGGGAACCTCGTGGCGCGTCAGCATCTCGCCGACCAGCTTGCCGACGCGGCCGTAGCCGACAATCAGAACCCGCGCCTCGCTGTCTTCGGGTGGCGGTTCGAACACCGGCGCTTCCGTCGCGGCAACGCGGTGCGCCGAGCCCTCGGCGACAATGGCCAGCAGCGGGATCAGCACCATGGTGACGCCGACCGCCAACAGGACCGTGCCGCCGATGTCGGCCGGCACGACATGGAGCGCCATCGCCCCCGCCAGCAGCACGAAGGCGAACTCGCCGCAGGGCGCCAGCAGCAGCGCCACCTCGCGGCCGACCGACGGCGCAAGGCCGACGACGCGGCACAGCACGGCGAGAATCGCCGCCTTGGCCAGGATCAGCGCCGCGGCCAGGCCAAAGACCACGGCCGCCGCGTCGAGCAGCCGATCGATATCGAGCCCGGCGCCGACCGAAACGAAGAACAGGCCCAGCAGCAAGCCCTTGAACGGTTCGATCGTGACCTCGATTTCGCGGCGGAATTCGGTCTCGGCCAGCAGGATACCGGCGATGAAGGCGCCCAGCGCCATCGACAGGCCGCTGGCCGCCGTCACCAGGCTGGTGCCGATGACCACCAGCAGGCAGGCGGCCATGAACAATTCGGTGCTGCGGGTCGCCGCGACATGGTGAAACAGCGGCCGCAGGATCAGCCGGCCGAGCACCACCACCACCAGCAGGGCAACGGCCGCCGGCAAGAACGCCAACAACAGGCCCGCGCCGATCCCGGTTGCCTCGCGGGCGCCGAGCATCGACACCATGAACAGCAGCGGCGCCACGGCCAGGTCCTGAAACAGCAGCACCGCGAAGCTGGCGCGGCCGGCCGCCGAGTTCAGGCGTTTGCGGTCGGCCAGCACCGGCAGCACGATCGCGGTCGACGACAGGGCCAGCGCCGTGCCCAGCACCGCCGCGGCCGCGGGGCTCTGGCCCAGGCCATAGGCCGCCCCGCCGATCGCCAGCGCCGAAACCGCCACCTGCAGGGAACCCAACCCGAAGACCAGGCGACGCATCGTGGCCAGACGTTCCCACGACAGCTCAAGCCCCATCATGAACAGCAAGAAGACGACGCCGAACTCGGCCAGGTGCGTGATGCGCCCGATGTCGTCGATCGTGACAAACGCCAGCCAGGGATGCGCCGCCGCCAGCCGACCCAGCGCGTGCGGCCCCAGCACGATTCCGGCCGCGAGGAAGCCGAGTACCGGGCTGACTCGCAGGCGATGGAACAGCGGCACGACCAGACCGGCCGTCGCGAGGAACAGCAGCGCGTCCTTGTAGGGCTCCAGAGCAACAGCCATCGATGTTCCCGGTCAGGCCATTGGCGATCACCCGCCAATTTACCCGGATCGCCCCGCAAAGGCTGCACTTCCCGCACGCCGCCTGCCGGCCAGGCAGGCGGGGTCGCTGTGTCGTGCTGCGTTGTCGTTGCCGCAAGCAGCTTGCGCTACAGCGGCCACACGATCAGCAACATCGGCACGCCGACAACCAGCACGATGATTTCCAGCGGCAGGCCAAGGCGCCAGTAGTCGCCGAAGGCATAACCGCCCGGCCCCATGATCAGCGTGTTGTTCTTGTGTCCGATCGGCGTCAGGAAGGCACACGATGTCGCCACCGCCGCGGCCATCAGGAAGGTGTCGGGATTGACGCCGAGCTTGCGCGCCATCGCGATGGCGAGCGGACCGGCGATCACCATGGTGGCGACGTTGTTGAGCACGTCGGACAACGTCATGATGACGATCATCATCACGATCAGGGCCACAACCGGCGAACCGCCGCGCGTCAGGTCCAAGATGAAATCCGCGGCCAGCGCGGTACCACCCACTTCATCGAAGGCGGCGCCCAGCGGCAGCAGGCAGGCGAGCATGACGACAACCGGCCACTCGATCTGGTCGTAGAATTCGCGCGGCGCCACCAGTCCGGCGGCGGCATAGCCGGCCACCGCCATGCCTAGGGTTGTCGCAAACGACAGCCAGCCGGTGCTGGCCACGGCGATGGCGGCGACGAACAGGCCGATCGCGAGCGCGATCTTCCACGTTCTGGCTGGCGTCACGCTGGCCTCGTTGATCGGCAGGACACCCAGCCAGTTGGCGGCATCGATCACGGCGCGCCGGCTGCCGCCGATCAGCAACATGTCGCCAGCCTCGATGACGCGTGTCTGCACCTGCTCGCGAAACAGTCGCCCCCGGCGCGAAATGCCCAGCAGGGTCACCCCGAACCGCGACCGCAGCCGGATCGACTTGGCGGAGCGCCCGGCGATACGCGCGTCCGACCGCACGACGACCTCCATGATCGCCAGGCGCTCAGCGTCGTGGTGCCCTTTGGCCTTTTCCGGCGCCTCCGGTTGCGCCGGCGTCGTACCGGCCGGCTCCTCATTGTGCTCCGGCTGCAGGCCAAGCGCCTGGATGAAACCGGCAATGGCGTCGGTGGCGCCTTCGACGACGAGCACGTCGCCAGCTGCGATGCGGTGGAAGCGGCCGCCGCCCGGCAGGCCCTCGCCGTCGCGCATCAGCTCCGTGAGCACGACATCGGCGGACTCCGCTTGCGGCTCGAGTTCGGCGAACATCTTGCCAATCGCCGCCGACTCGGCGGGCACCACCAGATCGGCCACGAACTCCTCCTCGCGCGAAACCGGCCGCGCATCGCGCAGGCGCGCCGGAATCAGTCGCCACCCGACCAACGCTACGAACGCCAATCCGGCGGCCGCCACCACGAGCCCGACCGGCGCGAAATCCAGCATCCGGTAGGACGCGCCCAGCTCCCGTTCGCGGATCGAGGCGGCAATGATGTTGGGCGGCGTGCCGATCATCGTCACCATGCCTCCCAGGATGGTGGCAAACGCAAGCGGCATCAGGGTGAGGCTGGGCGAACGCCCGGCCTTGCGCGCCGCCTGCATGTCGAGCGGCATGAGCAACGCCAGCGCGGCGACGTTGTTGATGACCGCCGACAGGCCGGCGGCGACGGTGCCGGTCAGGGCGACATGCACCGGCAGCGGCCGCTCGTTGGCGCCCAGTCGGCTCATCACGAGGCCAAGGGCACCGGAATTCTCGAAGGCGCGCGAGGCGATGAGGACAAGCGCCACCACCAGCACGGCCGGATTGGAGAAGCCGCTGAACACCTTGCTTTCCGGCACCAGGCCGGCCAGCACGCCGGCAAACAGTCCGCCGGCGGCGACCAGGTCGTGCCGCAACCGTCCCCACAGCAGCAGCAACAGTACACCGCCGAACAGGGCGAACAGCATCATCTGTGGTGGGGTCATGGGCACTCCGATCGCCGTCGCCGCCGATTTACCTTATGCGCCGCTGGTGTGCGACGGCCACTTCGGCCTGCTCGCCGCCGCGACGCGACGCCAGGCGGGTCGCCGCTGGCGCGGCAATCCGGCCTTCCCCGTCGCGCACGAACCGGACGCACAAGCCGATCAGGCGACTCCACTTCACGGCTGGCCGCTTTTCGCCCACCGAATCGCGTGCTACACGCCCGCCGCCATGTTGCATATCAACGACCTCGTCTACCGCGTCGCCGGCCGCACGCTGTTCGAGCGCGCCACGGTCGCGATCGCCGACGGCCACCGGGTCGGCCTCGTCGGGCGCAACGGTACGGGCAAGTCCACCCTGCTGCGCCTGATCCGCGGCGATGCGGCGATCGACGGCGGCGCGATCACGTTGCGCGCCAGCGCGCGGGTCGGCGAGGTGGCGCAGGAGGCGCCCGGCGGATCCCGCAGCGTGCTCGAGACGGTGCTCGAGGCCGATCGTGAGCGTGCCGAGCTGCTGGCCGAGGCCGAAACGGCGAGCGACCCGCACCGCGTCGCCGACATCCACACCCGGCTGGCCGATATCGGCGCGCATGCCGCGCCGGCCCGCGCCGGCGCCATCCTGAATGGCCTGGGCTTCGATCACGCCGCGCAGAGCCGTGCCTGCGACACCTTTTCCGGCGGCTGGCGCATGCGTATCGCGCTGGCGCAGGCGCTCTTCGCCGAACCCGACCTGCTGCTGCTCGACGAGCCCAGCAACCACCTCGACATCGAGGCGCGGCTGTGGCTGGCAAACTATCTGCGCACCTACCGCCATACCCTGTTGCTGGTCAGCCACGACCGCGACCTGCTCAATGCGGTGTGCGACCAGATCGTCCACATCGACCAGGGCAAGCTGGTCGCCTACGCCGGCAACTATGACCGCTTCGAGCGCACCCGCCGCGAGCGGGCCGAGCGGCAGGCGGCGTTGCAGACGCGCCAGCTGGCCGAACGCCGCCGCATCCAGGCGTTCGTCGACCGCTTCCGCGCCAAGGCCAGCAAGGCGCGCCAGGCGCAGTCGCGCATCAAGCTGCTGGAAAAGATGGAGCCGATCGTACCGGTCGCCGAAGAGGCGCCGGTCGAGTTCGCCTTTCCCAGCCCCGACAAGCTGCCGCCGCCGCTCATCACCATGGACCGCGCGGCGGTAGGCTACCAACCGGACACGCCGGTGCTGCGCAAGCTCGATCTGCGCATCGACATGGACGACCGCATCGCGCTGCTGGGCCAGAACGGCAACGGCAAGTCGACCTTCATTCGCCTGCTGGCCGGGCGGCTGGCGCCGATGGACGGCGCGGTCCGCAAGTCGTCCAAGCTGCGGGTCGGCTATTTCTCGCAGCAGCAGGAAGAAGAGCTCGATCTGGAGGGTACCCCGTTCGGACACATGCGCCGCCTGATGCCGCAGGCGACGCCCACCGCGGTGCGCGCCCAGCTCGGGCGGTTCATGTTCTCCGGCCCCCGTGCCGACCAGAAGGTCGGTTCGCTGTCGGGCGGCGAGAAGACCCGCCTGCTGTTCGCGCTGATGACGCGCGATGCGCCGCACATCCTGCTGCTCGACGAGCCGACCAACCACCTCGACATGGATTCGCGTACCGCCCTGGTCGAGGCGCTGAACGAATACGAGGGCGCCGTGATCCTGGTCAGCCACGACGCGCATCTCGTGCGGCTGGTCGCCGACCGGCTGTGGCTGGTCGCCGATGGTACGTGCACGCCGTTCGACGGCGATCTCGATGACTACGAGCGCCAGCTGCTGGGCGAGCGCGGCGCACGCGGCCCGGCCGACGATCGGCCGGCTGCGGTCGGCAACGGCGGCGGCGAGCCGCGCCGGGATCAACAACAGCCGGCCGCCGGTCCCCCCGAATCGCGCAAGGACCAGCGACGCCAGGCGGCCGAGAACCGGCAGAAGCTGGCGCCGCTGCGCAAGGCGGTCGAGCGCGCCGAGAAGGAACTGGCCACGCTCACCGCCAAACGCACGGACCTGCAAGCCCAGCTGCACGATCCGGCGCTGTACGACGGCGCCCAGGACAAGGTGCGCGCGCTGCAGATCGAGTTGGGCTACGTCGAGAAGCAGATTGCCGCCGCCGAGGAGGCGTGGCTGGAGCGCCAGCATGCGCTGGAAGAGGCGCAGGCTGCCGACGCGGCGTAGATCGTCGCGTCGAGGCCCCGCGGCGCGGCGCTAGAGCACATCCCGAACAGGTGGAATCGCCCCGCTTGTCGTCCTGAGCGCAGCGAAGGACCCTGCGGTGGCTGCTTCAGGTACGGCAGGACCGGCGATTCTCCGGCACCGCCGTTCACTGTCATCATCACCGCAAGGTCCTTCGCTGCGCTCAGGACGACGAGCGGGGCGATTCCACCTGCTCGGGATGTGCTCTAGCGACGTGTCGTTGCGGATCTAACGGTCGCGGATCATCGCGGCAAATGTCGCCTCGGCGGCGACATTGCCTTCAACGATGGCCTTGGCGGCGAATTTCCAGACACTCTGCCGGCTCTGGACCTTCTGGACGTGAACCTCGACCCGGTCGCCGGGGACCACCGGCCGACGGAACCGCGCGCCATCGATCGACATGAAATAGACCAGCTTGCCCTCGGCGGTCGGCCCCATGCTCGCGACGACCAGGACGGCGGCGGTCTGCGCCATCGACTCCACGATCAGCACGCCCGGCATCACCGGCTCGCTGGGAAAATGGCCCTGGAAGAACGGCTCGTTGATCGAGACGTTCTTGATGCCCACGGCGCTTTCGTTGAGCCGCAGGTTGGTGACGCGATCGACCAGCAACATCGGATAGCGATGCGGGATCATCTGGACGATCCGGCGGATGTCGACCGAACCGATGACGCCGCTGTCGGCCGCGGCCGCCGTCGAAGCTGGGCTGTTCATGTCTGGCATTCCAAAGGGTCCAGCCCGGCGCCGTCAGAAGCGGGTTCCGAAGCTGAACCGGAAATTCTCTTTCTTGTCGAAGTTCTCGCGCCGCAGCGGCACGGCATAGTCAACCCGGATCGGCCCGAACGGCGAGACCCACTGCAGACCGATGCCGGCCGATACACGCACCAGCTTAGAGTCCATCACGCCGGCGCCTTTCTCCTCGGCGCCCCACAGACTGCCGGCGTCGACAAACGTCTTGCCCAGGATGCCGAGTTCCCGCGGCAGGCCGATCGGGAAGCTGAGTTCGGCCGTGCCGACGTAGAAGTACTTGCCGCCCAGGGCGTCGCCACCGCTGTGCGGCCCGACGCCGCCAATCTGGAAGCCGCGGAAGTTGTCGCCGCCGAGGAACAGGCGATTGTTGATGCGCAGACTGTCCTTGACCGGCACCACTGCACCGGCCTGTCCGAGGAACGAGATCACCACCTCTTCGAAGACCTCGTAGTGGTAGGCGCCGTCGACCTTGTTGGTGACGTAGTGCTCGGTGCCGCCAAGGCCGCCGACGTCGAGTTCATAACGCAACAGCCAGCCCTTGGTCGGGTTCAGCCGGTTGTTGCGCGTATCCCAGGCGAGGATCTGGCCGACTTCCGACGTCCAGGTGCGACCGGCCTGGGCGCGGATCAGCGGCGAGGCGTTGGAGCCGACATTCTTGATCTCGTCGCGCCGCAGCGTGTACTTGACCGTCTGGCGGGTGTGCTCGGAGATCGGCCAGCCGCCGCGCAGGGCGAAGCCCAACGTGCTTTCGTCATACGAACTGGACTTCTGATTGTCGCGCGTGATGCGGAAGATGTCGAAGCCCGCCGACACGTTGCGATCAAGGAAGTACGGCTCGGTGAAGCTGAGGTCGATCTGCGTGCTCTTGGTGCCCAGCGACAGGCCCAGCCGCAGGTCCTGGCCGCGGCCCAGCAGGTTGCGTTCCCGCACCGCGATGTCGCCCAGGATGCCAGCCGTGGTCGAATAGCCGGCGCCGAACGAGATTTCACCGGTGCTCTGCTCGACGACGTTGACCTCGATGACGGTCTTGTCGGGTGCCGAGCCGGGCTGGTTGGAGATGTCGACTTTTTCGAAGAAGCCGAGGTTCTGCAGCCGCTCCTGCGAACGGCGCAGCTTGGCGGTGTTGAACGCGTCGCCCTCGGCCAGCCGGAACTCGCGGCGGATCACCTTGTCGAGGGTGCGCGTGTTGCCTGAAATGTTGATGCGCTCGACGTAGACGCGCGGTCCTTCCTGGATGTTGTAGTCGACGTCGATCGTCAGCTTGTCCTTGTTGCGCCGGATGTTGGGGCGCACCTCGACGAACGCGTAGCCGAGCGTGCCGACCGCCTCGGCGATGGCGTTGATGGTGCGCTCGACCATGTCGGCGTCGTACCAGTCGCCTTCGCGGGTCGTGACCAGCGATTTCATGGCCTCGACGTTCAGGCCTTCGAAGCGCGTGCTGACGTCGATCTTGCCGAACTTGTAGCGGTCGCCTTCGGAGATCGTGAACGTCACGAAGAAGCCGTCCTGATCCGGCGCCAATTCGGCAACCGCCGACAGCACGCGGAAATCGGCATAGCCCTCCGACAGGTAGAATTTGCGCAGCAGCTCCTTGTCGAAGTTCAGCCGGTCGGGATCGTAGCGATCGTCGCTGGTGAAGAACTTGTACCAGGCCGACTCGCTGGTCCGGATCTTGCCGCGCAGCGTGCCGTCGCTGAAATGCTCGTTGCCCACGAAGGTGATGCGGCGAATGCCGGTGGTGGCGCCTTCGTTGATCTCGAAAACAAGATCGACGCGGTTCTGGTCGAGCTTGATGATCTTGGGCTCGATCCGGGCGTTGAACTTGCCGGCGCGGCGGTAGACTTCGACCAGCCGCTGCACGTCCGACTGAACCTTGGCGCGGGTGAAGACCGTGCGCGGCTTGGTCTGGACCTCCTGGCGCAGCTGGTCGTCGTCCAGCTTCTTGTTACCTTCGAAGGCGACCCGGTTGATGATCGGATTTTCCACGACCCGCACGATCAGTTGCGAGCCTTCCAGCCGGATCGTGACGTCGCTGAACAGGCCGGTGCCGAGCAGCGCCTTGAGCGCCCGGTTGGCCGCCTCGGCGTCGTAGGCCTGGCCGGCGCGCAGCTCGATATAGGAGCGGATGGTCTCCGGCTCGACGCGGCTGTTGCCCTCGACCAGCACGGCGCTGATCGTGCCGCCACGCTGCGCGACGGCCGGCGGCGCAGCAATGATGACGATCCATGCCACACACAGGGCGATCATGCCCGCAAAGCGATTCAGGCGCCGCAAAGCTCCCCCTGTATGGCCGGTATCGTCAAACGCCAACATCTTGTGTACTGTTTAACCGACAGCGGGCGCCCGTTCCACCCAATTTCACAGGGGAAGGATCCGACCGACCAGCAGCGCCACGTCGTTAAAGGTTGCGAACACCATCAATCCGCCCATGGCTGCCAGGCCGATGCGGAAGCCGATGTCTTGTGCCCTTGCCGAGAGCGGCCGGCCGCGCAGCCACTCGATGGCATAGAACAGCAGATGGCCGCCGTCGAGCATCGGCACCGGCAGCAGGTTGAAGATGCCCAGGGTCACGGACAGGCCGATGACGAAGTAGAGCACCGCGCTCCAGCCGATTTGGGACACCTCGCCGGCCGTCTTGGCGATGCGGATCGGACCACCGATCTCGTTGGCCGGCCGCAGGCCCAGAACGATCTGGCGCATCACCGTGTAGATGGTGCCGGACATATGCCAGACCTGGGCGGTCGCCTCGATCGTGGCGTCGATAGGCCCCATGCGGCGCACGATCGAGACCGAGCCGCTCGAGAACCCGAGACGACCTTCGACGTGCACTTGCCCGTCAGTGCCACGCACCTCTTCGGGGGCCGGCGTGGCGAGCAGCTCGAACTTGGTGCCGTCGCGCTCGATCCTGATCGGCGTCGGCTGGTTGGCCCGCAGGCGCACGATCCGCGGGATCTGGCCGAAATACTCGATCGGCACACCGGCCACTTCGAGGATGCGGTCGCCGGCCTGCAGTCCCACCTTCTCGGCCACGCTGCCCGGCAGCACGCGGCCGATCACCGGCAGCGCATTGACGCTGGCCACGCCAAGGTCGCCCAGACGATGGACGTTGCCGAACCGGTCCTTGTAGTCGATCGGTGTCGGCGTGACCGTCGCCGACATGGGCTGCGACTGGCCCTCGCGCGTCACCGTGACCGGGATCGCGATGCCAGGATTGAGCTGCGCGACCGACATCAGGTCCTCGAAGCTCTCGACCGAGCGGCCACCGATAGAGACCACGGTGTCGCCGGTCCGCAGACCCGCCTTGGCAGCCGCGCCCTGGGCGTCGATCACGACGACGGTCGGCGGCGTGAAGGGCTGGCCGAAGGTCATCAGCAGGATGGCCATCAGCACGACGGCGAACACCAGATTGGCCACCGGGCCGGCCGCGACCACGGCGGCACGTACCCCCAGGCTCTGGGTATGGAAAGCCCGCTTGCGCTGCTCCGCCGTCAGTCCGTCCTGCGGCGCGCCGGCGCCGGTCGCATTGCTGTCGCCGAGGAACTTGACGTAGCCGCCCAGCGGCAGGGCGGCGACCCGCCAGCGGGTGCCGGTCCTCGGGCTTGTCCAGCCGAACAGCTCCGGCCCGAAGCCGATCGAGAATACCTCGGCATGCACGCCGTTGCGCACGCCGACCCAGTAGTGTCCCCACTCATGGATGAACACCAGGGCGGTGATGATCAGCAGAAAGAGGACGATGTTGTTGGTGATGAAGCCGATGAAGTCCATGGACCACTACGCTCCCCGTTCACAGGCTCATCGCCCAACGCCGCACACTTGCCGGGTCACCGCCCGGGCCCGCGCGTCGACCGCCTGGATGTCCTCGAAGCGGTCTGGCGCCTGGCCGGATCGACCGGAACCGGTCAGTTGTTGCACCACGTTCTCCACTATCCGCACGATGTCAAGAAACCGTATTTCAGACACCAGATATCTTTCGACCGCTATCTCATTCGCTGCATTCAGAATTATCGGTGCAGCTCCACCGATCTCTAAGGTCTCGCGCGCGAGCCGTAAGGCCGGGAATCGCACCTCATCCGGCGCCTCGAAGGTGAGCGCCGACAATTTGGCGAAGTCGAGGCGTGCCGCCGTCGTCTGCATGCGGCGCGGCCACGCAAGGGCATGCGCGATCGGCACCCGCATATCCTGATCGCCGAGCTGGGCCACCACCGAACCATCGCTGTAGGATACCATGGAGTGGATGACGGATTGCGGATGCACGACGATGTCGATGCGCTCGCCCGGCATGTCGAAAAGGTGGTGCGCCTCGATCAGTTCGAGCCCCTTGTTCATCATGGTCGCCGAGTCGATCGAGATCTTGGCCCCCATATCCCAGTTGGGATGGGCCAGGGCCTGGGCCGGGCTGGCGTGCGCCATCTGCTCCAGGCTCCATGTGCGGAACGGCCCGCCCGAGGCGGTCAGGATCAGCCGCTCGACGGCATCGCGGTTGCCCTGGTCGAGGCACTGGAAGATGGCGTTGTGCTCGCTGTCGACCGGCAGCAGGCATGCGCCGCCACGCCGCACGGCGTCCAGCAGCACGCCACCGGCACAGACCATCGCCTCCTTGTTGGCCAGCGCGATGGTCGCACCGCGACGCGCCGCCGCCAGTGTCGGTGGCAGGCCGGCGAAGCCGACGATGGCTGCCATCACCCAGTCGGCCGGCCGCTCGCCGGCGGCGATCAGGCCCGCCTCACCTGCTGCCGCTTCGATGCCGCTGCCGGCCAGGGCGGCCTTCAGCGCGCCGTAACTGCCGGGGTCGGCGACGACGGCCAGCCGGGCGCCCAGCCGCCGGGCCTGCTCGGCCAGCAGCGCCACATTGCGATTGGCCGTCAGCGCTTCGACGGCGAACCGGTCGGGCGCCCGGGCGATCAGGTCGACGGTGTTGCAGCCCACCGATCCCGTCGACCCCAGGATGGTCACCCGGCGCGGCGCCTCGCTGGCGGCGGGACGGTTCACGTCCATGGCGCTGTCCCGCCGCCGACAAGGCGAACCGCCGCGACAAACAGCAACGCCGCCAGCAGCCCGTCGACCCGGTCGAGGATGCCGCCGTGCCCCGGTATCAGGTGGCCGCTGTCCTTGACGCCAAAGCGACGCTTCATGGCGGACTCCGCAAGATCGCCGGTCTGCGACACGGCGGCGATCACCGCCCCCCAGATCGCCAGCCGCAGCCAGTCGGCCGACGATCCGTAGGCAAACGCGATGCTCACCAGGGTGGCCGCCGCCATGCCGCCTGCCAGGCCGGACCAGGTCTTGCCCGGGCTGATGGCCGGCGCCAGCCTGCGGCCGCCCACCTGCCGGCCAACCAGGAAGGCGAATATGTCGGTCGCCCAGACCGTCCCCAGCAGCCACAGGAACGTCAGACGGCCGACATGGGCGTCATGGCGGATCCAGAAGGCCGCCAGCACGCCGAGCGCGATGTAGAGACTGCCGGCGACCAGCCATCCCGGCCGGCGCAGCCCGCCCACCAGACGGCGCCATTCGGCCAGCATCAGCACCGTCAGCAAGGCGACGGCCAGGTCGAACCACGGGAAGTCGTACCATACGGCCGCCACGGCCACCGGCGCCATGACCGCCGCGGACACCGCCCGCACCGCCAGATCGCGGAACCGGCCGGCGGATGGCGCCTCACCCGGCGACGGCGCCATAACGGCGTTCACGGCGTCTGAACTCGGCGATGGCGTGCTCAAGGTCGGCCTTGCTGAAGTCGGGCCACAGCGCGCCGCTGAAGACCAGCTCGGTGTAGGCGGACTGCCAGAGCAGGAAATTGCTGATGCGCTGCTCGCCACCGGTGCGGATCAGCAGGTCGGGGTCCGGCAGATCGCGGGTCAGCAGGTGGCGCTCCAGCATCGGCTCGTCGATCGCCGCCGCCGACAGCGCGCCGGCCGCCGCCGCCTCGGCCAGACGCCGCGCGGCTTGCACGATGTCGGCGCGACCGCCGTAGTTCAGGGCGATCGAGACATGGATGCGGGAGTTGCCGCGGGTGCGCTCCTCGGCGGAATCGATCATGCCGACGATATCCTCGGCCAGACCGGCGCGATCGCCAATCACGCGCAACCGGGCGCCTTCCCTGGCCAGCGACTCCAGCTCGGCCCGCAGGTATTGGCGCAACAGCCCCATGAGGAAGTTGACCTCGTCGGCCGGCCGCTTCCAGTTCTCCGTCGAGAAACCGAACAGCGTGAGGTACTCGACGCCCAGCTCGCCTGCGGCCCGCACCGTATCGCGCACCGTTTCGACGCCGCGCCGGTGGCCGGCTGTGCGCGGCAGGCCACGCGCCTTCGCCCAGCGGCCGTTGCCATCCATGATGACGGCGACGTGCCGCGGCCCCGGCGGCGTGTCGGGGGATGCGGTGACGGGGGCGGCGATGGTCGGCATCGCGGAAACCGGCGGTCGGCGGCGCCTAGACCGTCATGATCTCCTTTTCCTTGACGGCCAGCGTGTCGTCGGCGGTCTTCACGAACTTGTCGGTCATCTTCTGGACCTCTTCGTGCAGCCGACGGTGCTCGTCCTGGGAAATGGACTTGTCCTTCTCGGCCTTTTTCAGATCTTCCATGCCGTCGCGGCGCACGTTGCGCACCGCCACACGGGCCTGCTCGGCGTATTTATGGGCGACCTTGGTCAGCTCCTTGCGCCGCTCCTCGTTGAGCTCGGGGATCGGCACCCGCACCAGCGTCCCGTCGGCCGACGGGTTGAGACCCAGGCCTGCCTCGCGGATCGCCTTCTGGACCGCAACCACGAGGCCCTTGTCCCAGACCTGGACCGACAGCAGCCGCGGCTCGGGCGCGCTCACGGTGCCGCACTGGTTGAGCGGCAGGCGCTGGCCGTAGGCCTCGACCACGACGGGGTCGAGCAGGCTGACCGACGCGCGGCCGGTGCGCAGGCCGGAGAACTCTTTCTTGAGCGCGTCGATCGCGCCCAACATGCGCTTCTCGTACTCCTTCAGGTTCGGGGCGGGCATGGCCATCACTCCTCGTCGCTGATGATGGTGAAGGTACCTTCGCCACGGATCACCTCGGCGAGTCCGCCGGGCTTGTGCAGATCGAAGACGACGATCGGGATGCGGTTTTCGCGCGCCAGCGAGATGGCGGAGGCGTCCATCACCTGCAGGTCGCGCGACAGCACATCCATGTAGGTCAGTCGGTCATAGCGCTGGGCCTTGGGATCCTTGTGCGGATCGGCCGAGTAGACGCCGTCGACCTGGGTCGCCTTGAGCATGGCGCCCACCCCCATCTCCGCGGCGCGCAGGGCGGCGGCGGTATCGGTGGTGAAGAACGGATTGCCGGTACCGGCGGCGAAGATGACGATGCGGCCCTTCTCCATGTGGCGGACCGCGCGGCGCCGGATGTAGGGCTCGCACACCGTCATCATCGGGATCGCCGACAGCACCCGCGTGTGCAGGCCGATCTTTTCCAGCGCGTTCTGCAGGGCCAAGGCGTTAATGACGGTGGCCAGCATGCCCATGTAGTCGGCGCTGGCACGCTCCATGCCGGTTGCCGCCCCGGCAACGCCGCGGAAGATGTTGCCGCCGCCGATCACAATACAGAGCTCGACGCCCATACCGTGCACGGTCTGGATTTCGCGCGCGATGGCCGCCAGCATGCCGGGGTCGAGGCCGTACTCGCGCTCCCCCATTAGCCCCTCGCCGGACAGCTTGATCAGCACGCGGCGATAGGCGGGAGCAGCAGACATGCCGGGACTCTGTATCCTTGTTGTACCGCGTGTGACCGGCAAGCCAGCTGACCTGCTACGGGCGGCGGGAAATATTACACCAGCTACCCCTGCACGCACGGCATTTTGTGGCTGAAAACGCCGGGACCAGCCAGATACGGTGGCTGATGCGTCATTTTCGCTGGCGGGCCTGGCGGGCGCGTGACGTTAGCGTCAGGATTTGGCAACACCGGCCTGGGCCGCGACCTCGGCGGCGAAATCGTCCTGCTTCTTCTCGATCCCCTCGCCAAGCTGGAAACGGGCGAAGCCGGCAACCTTGACCGGCGCGCCGACGTCCTTGGCGGCGGCGTCGATCGCCTTGGCGACCTTGGTTTCGCCGTCGATGACGTAGGTCTGCTCCGTCAGAACGACGTCCTGGTAGAACTTGCGCAACCTGCCTTCGACCATCTTGGCGACGATGTCGGCCGCCTTGCCGGACTGGGCGGCCAGGTCGGTCTGGACTTGGCGCTCGCGCGCGACCGCGGCCGGATCGAGGTCGGCGATGGCGATCGACTGCGGATTGGCGGCGGCGACATGCATGGCGAGTTGCTTGCCGAACGCCGCCAGCTTGGCCTTGTCGCCGGTCGACTCCAGGGCCACGAGCACGCCGATCTTGCCCAGCGACGGCGCGACGGCGGTATGGACGTAGCTTGCCACGATGCCACTGCTCACGCTCAACCGGCGCGACCGACGCAGCGACATGTTCTCGCC
>JAHCJT010000070.1 GCA_026126245.1 Alphaproteobacteria bacterium | reverse complement strand
TGCTTCGGTGCGCACGTCGCGGCCGTCGTCGAGCTTGGCGGCGGCGTCCATCACCATCAGCCGGCAGGCGTGGATCTTGGTGGCGGCATCGGCCACCCACCACTGGATCGCCTGGCGGTCGGCCAGCCTGGCGCCGAAGGTGACGCGCTGTTTGGCGTGCTCGATCATCATGTCCAGCGCCCGGCGTGCCATGCCGATGCACCACGCGCCCATCTGCAGGCGCCGCACCGTGAGGCGCAGCTGCATGGGCG
This sequence comes from Alphaproteobacteria bacterium, assembly GCA_026126245.1. Classification (GTDB taxonomy): domain Bacteria; phylum Pseudomonadota; class Alphaproteobacteria; order Reyranellales; family Reyranellaceae; genus Vineibacter. The sequence goes on along the minus strand of JAHCJT010000070.1, from coordinate 18,548 downwards.
CGAAGCCCTGGCCGATGCGGCCCAGCATCTGCTCGCCCGGCACGCGGCAGTTCTCGAATACCACCTCGTAAGTGCGCTGGCCGCCCAGCATCTGGATTTCGCGCGCGATCTCGAAGCCCTTGGCGCCCTTCTCGACGATGAAGGCCGTGATCCCGGAATGCCGGCTGCCGCCGCCCTCGACGCGGGCCATGACGATGGTGAAATCGGCGTAGGGCACGCGGCTGATCCAGATCTTGCGACCGTTGATCACCCAGTCGTCGCCGTCCTGCGTCGCCTTGGTGATCATGCCGGCCGGATCGCCGCCGGCGCCGGGCTCGGAGATGGCGATCGCCGACTTGGCGGTGCCGGCGGCGTAGGGCTCGAGGTACTTCTTGCGCTGTAGCGGCGTGGCCGTCGCCAGCATCATGTGCATGTTGGGCGAGTCCGGTGGGAACGTGAACGGCACGACGGTGCGGCCCAGCTCCTCGTTGACCGCCATCAGCGCCACCGCCGGCAGGTTGGCGCCGCCCAGCTCCTCTGGCGCGTCCAGCGCCCACAGGCCAAGCTCCTTGCACTTCTTGAGGATCGGCGCTTCCTCGGCCTCGGTCAGTCCGACCTTGCCGCCCGACGCCTCGCGCGCCAGCACGGCCTTCTCCAGGGGCATCAGTTCGTTGTCGACGAACTTCGCCACCACGTCCCGCAACATGCGGTGCTCTTCCACCAGGTCGAACGGCATGGCTTCCTCTCCACACGCCTCGCGCTTCGGTCTCGGGTATATCCGCGACCACGGCGCCGGGCCAGTGGCCCGACGCGCAAGGCTGGTTGGCGTCGCCGGCCCGAAGAGGCACCGAGCCTGATCGGTCGTGGTGCCGTTCTTACTCGGCCGCCAGGCGCCGCCGCGTGCGCGGATCGCGGGTCAGGATGCCGTCCTGCAGGTCACGGTCGATCAGCGCGTCGCTGCGCTGGTCGGGGTGGCCGTAGCCGCCGCCGCCGCCGACCGACATCTCGACCACGTCGCCGCGACGCAATTCGACGGCGGCCTTGGAGCGCAGCGACTGGCTGGTGCCGTCGGCATGCTGCACGGAACAGGCGCCGGTGCGCGCCGGCTGGCCGCCGAACAGGCCCTGCGGCGCCAGTCGGAAGCGGTCGGAATAGATCGCCAGCGACACATCGTCCTTGAGGATCTCGTAGCGCCGCCTCAAGCCCGCACCGCCGCGCTGCGCACCCATGCCGAAGGAGTCGGGCTCCAGGGTGTAGCCGGCGACGCGGAAATAATCGTAGTCGAGGTCCAGCGACTCGACCGGCGCGTTGGAGCAATTGCTGAGCGGACCGTCGACCGCGTCGACGCCATCAGACTCCTTGGAGCCACCGTAGCCGCCGCCGAAGATCTCGAGATAGACGCTGTAGCCGCTCTCGTTGAGCCGCGAGAGACAAAACGCCGTCGTGGTGTCGAAGCCGCAGGCGATCACCTTGTCGGGCAGCGCCTGCGCCAGCGCCTTCATCACCGCGTTAAAGGCGCGGAAGGCCGGCACCATGCGCGCCCGCACCGGCGCCGGCGGCCGCGGATTCATCAGGCTGCCATAGGGCACCTTCACCTTGATGGGCCGCGCCATGCCCTCGTTGTAGGGGATGTCGGGGCTGGTCAGCACCGACTTCACGCACGACAGCACGGCGCTCAAGGTCGAGGAATACGGACAATTGAGGTTGCGCTTGACCTGGGCGCAGGTGCCCTCGAAGTCGATCTCGACGCCGTCGTCGGCGATCGTCACCTTGGTCTTGATCACCAGCGGCGTTTCGCTCAGCCCGTCGTCGTCGACCGCATCCTCGCCGTGATAGACGCCCTTGGGCGCCTGGGCGATGGCAGCCCGCACGCGGCGTTCGCTGTAGTCCTGCATCTCGCGCATCACGTCCATGACGACGGCCGCGCCGTAACGGGCGCAGAGCTGCTTCACGCGCGCCGCCCCGATGTGATTGGCGGCGAACTGGGCGTTGAAGTCGCCGATCGTGAGGTCGGGCACGCGCACGTTGGCTGTCACCAGCCGCTCGAAGGCGCCGCCGTTCCAGTCGCGTTCGAAGCTGTACTTCGAGGGCGGGATGCGCAGGCCCTCCTGGTAGACGTCGCTGGCGTGGATGTTCAGCCCCGGAGCGCCGCCGCCGAGATCGAGGTGATGCGCCACGCTGGCGCCGAAAGCGACGACCTGGCCATCAACAAAGATCGGCGTGAAGATGAAAACATCGGGGATGTGCTGGCCGCCCTCGAAGGGATCGTTGTTGATCAGGAAATCGCCCTCGCGCAGCGTCTCGACAGGGTAGCGCCTGAGGCAGGCACGCAGTGTCTCGCCGATCGGCCCGAGCTGCATGGGAATCAGTTCGGCCTGCGCCACGGTGTTGCCGTGGCGGTCCATCAGACCAGCCGAGCCGTCGCGCGCCTCGCGCAGGATGGTCGAGTAGGCCGAGCGGATCAGCTTGACGCCCATCTCGCGCGCGCCGGCCACCAGCGCCTGGCTGATCACCGCGTAGTCGATTGGGTTCAGGGTCATCGCGATACTCCAGCCTCGCTCAAATCCCTTCCCCCGGAGGGGGAAGGTGCCCGAAGGGCGGAAGGGGGGTGTTCGATCAGCTTCATTCTATCAGTCACATCGAGCCCGATCGGACATCCCCCTTCCGGCGCTACGCGCCACCTTCCCCCTCCGGGGGAAGGTTGATCTGCCGCACCACCATGTTGTCCGCTTCGTCGATCGTCGCCGACCAGCCGGGCGGTACATAGGTCGTCGCGGTATAGCCCTCGATCACCGCCGGACCGGCGATCGCCTCGCCGGCCGCCATCGCTTCGGCGGCATAGCGCGCGCAGTCGATCCAGGCCGCGCCTTCGAACACGCGCGCCTGCTCCGGCGGCCGCGCCGGCTGGCGCTCGCGCTGCAAGGTCGGCAGCGCCCCGATCGGCAGCGTGGCGCCCACGCGCAGCGCCACGATCTCGACCGGACGGTCCAGCCCCGCCCCGTGCATGAACACGCGATGATGCGCATCGGCGAAGCGGTCGGCGAGATAGGCCGCGTCCAGCGCTTCGACCCGCGCCGCCTCGATTTCGACCGGCACCTCGAAGGCCTGGCCAACGAAGCGCATTTCCAGCGTGTGCGTATAGGCGAGGTCTCCCGACAGGCCCATGTCGCGGAACTGCGCCGCCAGCCGAACGCGCATCTCGGCAAAGCGATCGATGACGTCGCGGGCCGCCTCCTCGTCAAGCCGCATCTTGCGCGTCACGGTGTCGAACTTGGTGTAGTCCGACGCCACCAGGCCATAGGCCGAGATCACGCCGGGATTGGGCGGCACGACGATGGTCGAGATGCCGAGATCCTCGGCTACGCGGGCGGCGTGCAACGGCCCGGCGCCGCCGAACGGCACCAGCACATAGTCGCGCGGATCGCGACCACGCTCGGTCGAGACCAGCTGGATGGCGCGCACGATGTTGGCGTCAGCCAGGCGCAACACGCTGGCGGCCGCCTGCTCGATGCTCATGCCATAGCGCGTGGCGATCGGCTGAAAGACGGCATGCGCCGCGGTGGCGTCCAGCATCATGCGACCGCCGAGAAACGAGCCCGGCCGGATGGTGCCGATGACGACATGCGCGTCGGTGGTGGTCGCGTCGCGGCCACCCTTGCCGTAGCAGGCCGGCCCCGGATCGGCGCCAGCGCTTTGCGGCCCGACCCGCAGCATGCCGCCGTCGTCGACCCACGCGATGCTGCCACCGCCGGCGCCGACCGACACGATGTCGAGCACCGGCGTGCGGATCGGCAGGCCGTCGATCTCGGTTTCGGCCGCCAGTGACGGGCGGCCGTCTTCGACCAGGCAGACGTCGGTGCTGGTACCCCCCATGTCGAACGTGACGAGATTGCGGAAGCCCGAGCGCTCGACCTGACGGCCGGCGCCGACCACGCCGGCGGCGGGTCCGGAATAGAGCGCCGTGATCGCGCTCTTGCGCATGGCGTCGGCCGGCAGCCGGCCGCCGTTGGACTGCATCACCGTGAAGCGCCCGGCGAAGCCGTCACTAGCCAGGGTGCGCGCAAAGCGATCCAGGTAGCCGTCGATCACCGGCTGAACGTAGGCCGACAGCACCGTGGTCGAGGCGCGCTCGTACTCACGGAACTCGCGCACCACCTCGTGCGAGCACGTGACCAGCAGATCGGGCAGCTCGGCTCGGATCAGCTCAGCCAGACGCCGCTCGTGCGCCGGATTGGCGTAGGCATTGAGCAGGCAGATGGCGACGGCCCGATACCCCCCTGACTTCAACGCTGGCAGCAGCCGGGTGCGCACGGCCGCTTCGTCCAGCGACCTGGACGCCGAGCCGTCCGCCAGCATGCGCTCGGGCGCCTCGAAGCAGTCGCGCCGGCGCAACGGCGGCGCGGGCTTCTGGTAGGCCAGATCGTAGATGTTGCGCCGGTCGTGGCGCTGCAAAAACAGAAGGTCACGAAAGCCCTCGGTGGCGACGAACGCCACCTTGGCGCCCTTGCGCTCCAGCACGGCGTTGGTCGCCACCGTCGAGCCGTGGCCGAGATCGGCGATGCCCTTGAGGTCGAGGCCCGAGGCCCGCAGCGCGTCGAGTGCGCCGATGTCGGGGCTGCGCGGCGTGCTGGGCACCTTGGTGACCACCAGCCGCCCGTCGCTGACCGCGACCAGATCGGTAAAGGTGCCCCCCACCTCGACGCCCACGCGCATGAACTCCGCCTCCGCCGATTGCGGCTTGTGAACCGGCATTCAGTCTGGCCAAGGACCGGGGCGGGCGCAAACGATATCCGGCAGGCGCGGCCGCCGGTTGATCACGTGCGCCACATGGCCCAACGTCGGCGCGGCAACGGACAAGGGGCATAGTGTGGCACAAGACATCGTCCTGCCGGCGCAGGCGCGGGTGGTGATCGCGGGCGGCGGCATCGCCGGCCTGAGCGTCGCTTACCACCTCACCAAGCTGGGCTGGCGCGACGTGTTGCTGCTGGAGCGCCACAAGCTGACCAGTGGCACGACCTGGCACGCGGCCGGCCTGGTCGGGCAGCTGCGCGCGACCCATAACCTGACCCGGTTGGCCAAGTACACGGCCGAGCTGTTCGCGCGGCTGGAGCAGGAGACCGGCGTCGCCACTGGCTTCCGCCAGCGCGGCTCGCTGGCGGTGGCCGCCACCGAGGATCGCTGGATCGAACTGAAGCGCGGTGCCTCGATGGCACGACATTTCGGCCTGGACGCGCATCTGCTGACGCCGGCCGAGGCAAAGAAAGCCTGGCCATTGCTGCAGGTCGACGATCTGGTAGGCGGGCTGTTCATCCCCAAGGATGGCCAGACCAATCCGGTCGACACCGCCATGGCGCTGGCGCGCGGCGCCCGCGACGGCGGCGCGCGCATCGTCGAGGGTGTCAGGGTGACGGGCGTCACCACCAGGAACGGCGCCGTCGCCGGCGTGCGGACCAGCCAGGGCGATGTGGCGGCCGAGATCGTCGTCAACTGCGCCGGCCTGTGGGGCCACGCAGTGGGTCGCATGGCCGGCGTCGCGGTGCCCCTGCATGCGGCCGAGCATTTCTATGTGGTCACCGAGCCGATCGCCGGGCTGTCGCCCGATACGCCGGTACTGCGCGATCCCGATGGCGCCAACTACTTCAAGGAGGATGCCGGCAAGCTGCTGGTCGGCTGGTTCGAGCCGGTGGCGCGGCCGTGGGACGAGCGCAGGGCGCCCGACGATTTCGCCTTCGGCACGTTGCCGGTCGACATGGACCACATCCAGCCGCAGCTGGAGAAGGCGGCGGCGCGCGTGCCGCGCTTTGGCGAGGCCGGCATCCGCACCTTCTTCAACGGCCCGGAGAGCTTCACGCCCGACGACCGCTATCTGCTGGGCGAGGCACCGGAATTGCGCAATTTCTTCGTCGCCTGCGGCTTCAACTCGATCGGCATCCAGAGTTCGGGCGGTGCCGGCATGGTGCTGGCGCAGTGGATCGTCGACGGTCACCCGCCGATGGATCTGTGGGACGTCGACATCCGCCGAGTCCTGCCGTTCCAGGCCAACCGCGGCTATTTGCGCGAGCGAACGGAGGAGACGCTGGGCCTGCTCTACGCGATGCACTGGCCCTACCGGCAGGTCGAGACGGCGCGCGGCGTGCGCCGCTCGCCGTTCTACGACCGGCTGGCGGTGCTGGGCGCGTGCCATGGCGAGACCGCCGGCTGGGAGCGCGCCAACTGGTTCGCGGCGCCCGACGAGGTGGCCGACTACGTCTACAGCTACGGCCGGCAGAACTGGCACGCCGCCTCGGCCGCCGAGCACCACGCGGCACGTGAACGCGTGGCGCTGTTTGACCAGACGTCGTTCGGCAAGTTCCTGGTGCAGGGCCGCGACTCGCCGCGGGTGCTCAACCGCGTCTGCGCCAACCAAATCGATGTCGCCCCGGGCAAGGTAGTCTACACCCAGTGGCTCAACGCGCGCGGCGGCATCGAGGCCGATGTCACCGTCACGCGGCTCGACGATACGCAATTCCTCGTCGTTACCTCTGCCGCCTGCCAGACGCGCGACCTGGCCTGGCTGAAGCGCCACATTCGCGACGACACGCACTGCACCGTCACTGACGTCACGTCGGGCTACGCGGTGCTGGGCGTCATGGGCCCGCGATCACGGCAGTTGTTGTCATCGGTCTCGCCCGACGATTTCGGCAACGACAGCTTCCCCTTCATGACGTCGAGCGAGGTCGATCTCGGCTGCGCCCGGCTGCGCGCATCGCGTGTCACCTACGTCGGCACGCTGGGATGGGAGCTGTACATTCCGACTGAGTTCGCCGCCCAGGTGTTCGACACGCTGCTGGAGGCAGGCGAGGCGGTTGGCATGAAGCTGGCCGGCTACCACGCGCTCAACTCCCTGCGGCTGGAATGCGGCTACCGGCATTTCGGCCACGATATTACCGACGAGACGACGCCGCTGGAGTCCGGCCTGGGCTTCGCCGTCGCGTGGAACAAGCCGGACGACTTCACCGGCCGCGCTGCCCTGCTGGCGCAACGTGGCCAGGCGCTGCGCCACCGGCTGGTTTCCGTGGTGCTTGACGATCCCGAGCCCTTGCTGTTGCACGACGAGCCGCTGTGGCGTGATGGCAGGCGAGTCGGCATCACGTCGTCGGGCATGTTCGGCCACACCGTCGGCCGCAGCGTCGCGCTGGGCTACGTGCACAACGATGCCGGCGTCGATGCCGCGTGGCTGGCTGACGGCCGCTGGGAGATCGAGGTCGCCTGCGAGCGTTTTCCCTGCCGCGTCTCGCTCAAGCCGCCGGTGAACACAAACGCGGTCCGTGCCTGAACCTGGCCCGCGACCGCCGCGCCTCTACTCTGCCGCCTGCGGCAGCGGTACCGGACGCTGTGCCTGGCGGACCTGCTGCGCGTAGGCGTCGCGCCAGTCGACGTCGTCCTTGAGGATGAAGTAACCGCTGCGCGACTGCATGAAGACAGCCGGGTCCTCGACGCCAGGCGGCGACACGCCGCTGTCGCGAAACGCCCGCGCCGCCAGCAGGGCGCGCCGGCGCGTGCGGGCGATCATGCGATCGGACGGACCAAGATGTTCGAAGCCGTGGTCGGTGATGGTACCCATGCTCTCGGTCACCGCCTGATCCTGCAGGTGGATGTTGGCGATACCCGTGTACAAGCGGCCGTCTCGCTGCGCCGCCCGATCGATGCCCCAGTCGTTGGCCTCGTCGTTCCTCAGCCGCCAGCGGCCGTACCAGTCCGTCGTGTTGGGCAGATAGTCGTGGGCACGGCTGACATGCAGCAGCACGCTGCCATCACTGCGGGTGAGGCGAATGCTGGGCTTCACCGACGCCCAGTGCAGATGCACGAACATCGTGGTGTGGTCGTCCATCGGCACCCAGGCCCGCGCCCCGACATGCGTGGCGAATTCGCCCTGCGGCGTCTGAGTCCAGAACGGAAACATGAAGTTGGCGAAACGCCAGTAGGTGCCGCCCTCCTCGGCCGGCCGATACGCCGCATACGTCGTGCCCCAGGGCGAGTCGGCGACGTGATATTCCGGCGCGCGATTGAGCACGGTGTAGCGCAGCATGTCGTCGGGATCGAAATCCTCGACCGTCTTCTCGCCGACATGCAGGAAGCCGAAATGCGAGGTGTCGATATCGCCTTCCAGCGCCTGCAGCCAGTTGCACGAGCGCTGGACGAACTGCACCGTCATGTCCTGTTGCGGCAGCAGCGACGGCTCGATCATCGGCAGCGGCGGCGCCGTCTGGCGATCGCCCATGTAAACCCAGATCAGGCCGTTGCGTTCAGCCACCTTGTAGGCGCGGGCCCTGACCTTGTCCTTGAAATCCTGGTGCGCCGGCACGCTCGGCATGTCGACGCATTTGCCGTCGGTGTCGAATTTCCAGCCGTGATAGACGCAGCGGATGCCGCCCTCCTCGTTGCGCCCCAGGAAGAGCGAGGCGCAGCGGTGCGGGCAGCGATGGTCCATGATGCCGACCCGCCCGGCGCTGTCGCGAAAGGCGATCAGCTTCTCGCCTAGCAGCATCAGGCGCATCGGATCGCCATCGGCCTTCAGTTCCGACGACATCGCGGCCGGGATCCAATACTGACGCATGAAGTCGCCCATCACCGTGCCCGGGCCAACGCGGGTCAGGTCTTCACTGTCGCGCGCATTTGTCATGGATCCGCTCCCTTGCCGGCAGCGACAGGTATCCTGCGCGCCTAGCGGGCGCCGGACAAGCGCGTCAGTGCCCTGCCGACCGCCAAAACGAAACCGCGCCGGAGGGAGAAACCGGCGCGGAGTCGAAACCTGAACTTGCTTCGTTATACGTCGGGAACTACGCCGACTACGCTTTCCGACGTGAGGGGGCGTCGGACATACCAAACCCTAGGCTTCGCCCACCGTCTGCAGGATCGACGCGCTGAGCGCCTCGCCCGGGGTCTTGCCGGCCCAGACCACGTACTGGAAGGCCGGATAGAATCGCTCGCATTCGCCGATCGCGACGTCGATCAGATCCTCGAACTGCTCTGGCGCAAGGCCGGTCGTGCCACGCAGCGGGATGGAATGACGGAACATCGGCAGGTTTTCCTCCGACCACAGGTCGAAGTGACCCAGCCACAGCTTCTCGTTGACCAGCGCCAGCAGCGCGTACACGTCGCGGTGCCGTTCAGGCGGAATGCGCACGTCGAAGGCGCAGGTAAAATGCAGCGCGTGCACATCGTCGCGCCAGGCGAAGAACAACCGATAGTCGCACCACTTGCCGGCAACCTCGGCAGCGATCTCGCGCTCGCTGGTGCGGTCGAATGGCCAGTCGTTGGCCTGCACCACACGCTCGATCATCTCCAAAGGATTGACCGGCCTCGGTCGGGTACGCTCCCGCTGCGACAACGCCATGCGGCCGATCTCCCCGGAATCCCAATGGCGACCACCGTCCGCCTTTTCCGGCGGTTCGGGAGTCGGAGGAGGTACCATCAGGACGGTTTATTTCCCCGTATCTTGTGGAGGGTTGTGACCGGCTCCACTTGATCTGGGGGTACCCTGCCACGCACCAAATGCCGGCGCAAGAATTCCGCCTGTGGATTCGGCGGTTTTTTCGGTGCATCAAAATACGTTGTGCGTCGCGCAACAAAAGAATCGAAAAGCAGTTCGCCATTCCACGATGCGAATCGCCCGGCCGTCGAATCGGGTGGTTCCCATCCTAGCGACCGTCACCCGCCATGTGCGCCAGTCTGGCTTCCAGCTCGGCGAGCTTGGTGCGCAAGTCTTCGTTCTCTTCACGCGCCTTGGCGGCCATGGCCTTGACCACTTCGAATTCCTCGCGGCTGGGCAACTGCATGCCATCAAGGATCTTGGCGAGCTGTTCGTGCACCCGCGTCTCGATCTCGCCACGCAGGCCGCCGAAGGCACTGGCGGCACCGCTGGCCATCTTGGCGAGGTCGTCGAGGATCGGGTTCCGGGTCTGCATGGCCGCTCCTCCACATCGATCGTCAGGCGTATATGGCGCCGGGCCGGCGCCGCGTCCACGGGACGAGGCGCCGCACGTTGCGTGCCAGCGACATTCAGGCCGTATCCAGCGTCGTGCGATAGCGCTTGAGCGCGACGGCGGCGATCAGAACCAGGAAGACAGCCAGCGGCCAGACATCCTGCGAAATCTCGGTCCAGCCGGCGCCCTTGAGCATGATGGCGCGCACGACACGCAGGAAGTAGGTCAACGGAATGACCTCGCCAAGCGCCTGCGCCCAGCCCGGCATGCCGCGGAACGGGAACATGAACCCCGACAGCATCATCGACGGCAGAAAGAAGAAGATCGACATCTGCATGGCCTGCATCTGGGTGCGGGCGGCGGTCGAGAATGTATAGCCCAGCATGGTCAGCGCCGCGACGAACAGCAGGATGACGGCCAGCAGCAGCGCCAGCGAGCCCAGCATCGGCACGCCGAACACCAGCTTGGCCATGACCAGCACGATCAGGACCTGAACGAAGCCGACGCCGATATACGGCGAAATCTTGCCCAGCATGACCTCGATCGGCCGCACCGGCATGGCCAGCAGGTTCTCCATGGTGCCGCGCTCCAGCTCGCGGGTCAGCGCCACCGCGGTCATCATCACCAGCGTCATGGTGAGGATGACGCCCAGCAGCCCCGGCACAATGTTGTATTGCGTGATGCCCTCGGGGTTGTAGCGGCGATGCATCACCGTCTCGAATGACGGCGGACCGGCGTTCAGCGCTGCCAGTGGCCCGACGAGGTCGTGTGCCAGCGCCCGCTGACCGATCTCGGCAGCCGCCGCCACCGCGTTCGAGGCCGCCGACGGATCGGTGGCGTCGGCTTCAATCAATAGCTGCGGCCGCTGGCCGCGCAGCAACGTGCGACCGAAGCCGTCGGGGATGGTGACGGCGAAGGCGACCTCGCCGGTGGTCAGCAGCCTGTCGAGATCGGCACGATTGTCGACGACATGCGTAATCCGGAAATAACCGGAGTTCTGCAGCGCCGTCGCCAGCGTGCGCGCGAATCGGCTGTGGTCGGAAACCTCCAGCGCCGTGGGCAGGCTCCTGGGATCGGTGTTGATGGCAAAACCGAACAGGAAGAGCTGGATCAGCGGCACGCCCAGCATCATGGCGAAGGTCAGCCGATCCCGCTTCATCTGGATCAGCTCCTTCACCAGGACCGCGCCGATCCGGGCCAGCGAGATCCCCATCATGGCGCGCCTCCCCGCCCCAACCGCGCGATGGTCCGAGCGGTCATGGCCGATTGTTCCCGCCCATGAGCTGGATGAAGACGTCTTCCAGACTGGTCTCGCCGCGGCTCCAGGCGTAGGCGTGATCGTTGCGGAACGGGGCGATTGCCGCCTCGAGCCTGCCCGCATCCGAGCCGACCACGTGCAGGGTAGCGCCGAACGGCGCCACCTGCTCGATGCCATCCAGGCCCTCGAGCCTGGCGTGCAGCGCCGCCAGATCGCCACCGCGCACCACGAAGGTGATCAGACCTGAATTGGCCACAACCTCGTCGACCGTCCCGCGCGCGATCACCTTGCCGCTGGAAATGTAGACGATGCGATGGCACCGCTCGGCCTCGTCCATGTAGTGGGTCGACACCAGCACCGTCATGCCCTGGCCCGCCAGGCCATGGATCGAATCCCAGAACTCGCGCCGCGCCTTGGGATCGACGCCGGCGGTCGGTTCGTCGAGCAACAGCAGCCGCGGCCGGTGCATGACGCAGGCGGCCAGCGCCAGTCGCTGCTTCCAGCCGCCGGACAGCGTGCCGGCCAACTGGTCGCGGCGATCGGTCAGGCCCAGCTCGTCGAGAGTGCGCGCCACCTGCGCCGACCGCGGCTTCAGCTCGTAGAGCCGCGCCACGAAGTCGAGGTTCTCGCCGATCGTCAGGTCCTCGTAGAACGAGAAGCGCTGGGTCATATAGCCAACCGCCTGCTTGATCTTCGACGCCTCTCGGCGCACGTCGTAGCCGAGACAGCTGCCGCTGCCGGCATCGGGCGTGAGCAGGCCGCACAACATGCGGATAGTCGTCGTCTTGCCCGAGCCGTTTGGACCGAGGAAGCCGACGATCTCGCCGTGTTCAACCGACAATGAGACGTTGTCGACGACCGTGCGCCTGCCGAAGCGCTTGGTAAGGCCCGTGACATCGATCGCGGTCATTGCCCGCGCTCCCCTGGCAGGCTGATGTCGACGATCTGGCCCGGCGACAGGCGTGCCGACTCACCGGCCAGCGTCGCCTCGACCAGCACGACCAGCTTCTGCCGGTTCTCGACCGAGTAGATGACCGGCGGGGTAAATTCAGGCGTGCTGGCGATGTACGTGACGCGCGCCTCCAACTGCCCCGAGCAGCTGTCGCAGCGGAACGGCAAGCGCGTGCCGATATGCAGCCGGGCCACCAGCGGCTCGGGCACATAGAGGCGGAGCTTGCGCGCCCCATCGGGCAGGAACGAGATGACCGGTGCGGTCGGTCCGGCCGTCTCGCCAGCATGGCGCACAACGTCATCGACGACACCATCGGCCGGCGCCTTCAGCGTCCGCTCGCCCAGGCGCCACTCGACCTGGGCCAATGTCGCGCGCGCCGCTTCGACCGTACGCCGCGCCGCTTCGACCTCCTGCGGCCGGGCACCCATGCGCGCGACAACGATCTCGGCCTCGATCTGGGTTACCCGCGCCCGCGCCTGGTTGCGCCGCGACAGTGCCTGGTCGGCGATGGCATCGGACACGACGCGCCGCTCGACCAGCTCGGTCTGCCGGCGGTAATTGGCCTCGGCCTCGGCGAGATCGGCCCGCGCCGCTGCCAGCGTCGCCTCGGTGACGGCGATCTCCTCGGGCCGCTTGCCGATCAGCAGGTTTTCAAGCTTGGCCTCAGCCTCCTTCAGTTTACTGGCCGCCTCGGCACGGGCGGCAACCACGTCGTCGGTCATCAACTCGGCGAGGATGTCGCCGGCCGCGACCCGCTGGCCGCGCCGCACCGCGACGCGCGCGATACGGCCGCTGTCGACGGGAGCGACAAATACGTAGTCACCCTCGACGTAACCCGTGACGACCGGTACCCCGGCGCTGCCGCAGGCCGAGAAAAGTGCGGCGACGAATGCCCAGCCGCAAAGAAACGAGGTCATCTTGTGTTCTCCGCCCGGGCGGCGAGCAGCATGGCCCGCGCCGATTGCTGGACCACGCCGGCGATCGCCTGCACCTGGTCCAGCCCGACGTCGGGCCAGTGCATGTGGCGCAGCACGGTCGCGCGGGCGACGCGAAAGACGAGGAACTGGCCGGCGATGGCGAAGGTGCGCAGACCGACGGCTTCGCTTCGAGGATCGTCGCCTGTGGCGATGGCAACCAGCTGGCGGACGAGCGGCAACATGACGCCCATGACCCGCTCGTAGAGCACCTCGAACGCCTCTGTCGGATCCTGCTGCTCGCGCACGATGAAGCGCGCGAAGGCCTCGGTTTCCGGCTCGGCCAGCAATGTCACTTGACGCGCGATGACGAGGTCCAAGAGGGCGATCGCAGCATCAGGATCGACACCGCCGTCCCGCAGCGCCGCCTCGATGTGCGCGCGCACCGACGCAATCCGCTCGCCGATGAAGTCAGCGATGTGGCCTGCCACCGCGAGGTACAGGCCCTGCTTGCCGCCGAAGTGGTAGAGGATGGCCGAGATATTGGCCTTGGCCTTGCGGGCGATGGTGCGCGTCGACGCACCCTCGAACCCCTGACGCCCGAAGCTGTCGAGTGCGACCGCGATCAGCCGCTGGCGCGTCGCCTCACCACCGGCGGCGCGGCCGGCATGCGGAGCCGGCCGCCCGGAACGGCGGACCGATCGGCGCTTGCGGGCCTGCGGCACGGTCATCCCTGTCTCCTGTATCGACACAGCGCTCGAACCCGCCGCGGCATGGGCCGTGATGTTCTGGCCCGCTTGTTGGGTATATAATCAATCGATTGATTTAATACAAGGGAGAATGCCGCCTGCGACATTTCGGCCGCGTCGCGTGCTCGCCCATCAACCGGCCGGCAACCGGCCCCTAACCCCTTGCTGCGGCACCCGGTTTGGTGACAGCGGGGCGGCGGGCGGCTAAACCCCTGGCGCATGAACCCCCTGGTCGTTCCTTATCCCGACATCGATCCGGTGCTGATCGCCGTCGGGCCGCTAGCGATCCGCTGGTATGCGCTGGCCTATGTCGCGGGCCTGGTGTTCGGCTGGTGGCTGGCGCGGCGGATCGTGGCAGAGCCGCCTGTCGTGATGAAGCCGCAACAGGTCGACGACTTTTTGTTTTACGCGGCGCTGGGCGTTATCCTCGGCGGACGCCTCGGCTACATCCTGTTCTACAAGCCGGGCTTCTACCTGGCGAACCCGTGGAAGATCCTGACCGTCTGGGAGGGCGGCATGTCGTTCCATGGCGGGCTGCTGGGCGTGACAGCGGCGGTCCTCTGGTACGCACGGCGCAACAAGATCGACCTGTTCGCATTCGCCGACGTGATGGCGCTGGCGGCGCCCATCGGTCTGATGCTGGGACGCATCGCCAACTTCATCAATGGCGAGCTCTGGGGGCGGCCGAGCGACGTGTCGTGGGCCATGGTTTTCCCGCACGACGCCGCCCAGGTCCCGCGGCACCCCAGCCAGCTCTACCAGGCGTTCCTCGAGGGCGCGCTGCTGTTTGCCATCCTGATGGTGCTGTGGCGCGTGTTTGGTCTTCGCTGGCGGCCAGGTCTGATCTGCGGTGCCTTCTGGGCGGGCTATGGCGTGGCGCGCATCGTAGGCGAGCTGTGGCGGGAACCCGACGCCCATCTCGGCTACCTGCTGGGCGGCTGGTTGACCATGGGGATGCTGCTGTCACTGCCGCTGGTGGCGTTCGGCGGCGCGCTGATGGTGCGCGCGCTGCGCCGCCCGCCCCTCGCCGCCGACACATGACGGGTCAGTTGGCGGAACTACTGCGGCGGCGCATCGCGCGGACCGGGCCGATTACCGTGGCCGACTTCATGCTCGAAGCGCTGAGCCACCCGACCCTGGGTTACTATCGCCATGCACGCGCCGTCGGCGCCGCCGGCGACTTCATCACGGCGCCGGAGATCAGCCAGATGTTCGGCGAGCTGATCGGCGCCTGGCTGGCGGAGCGATGGACGACGATCGGTCGGCCAGATCCGGTGCGGCTGGTCGAACTGGGCCCCGGTCGGGGGACTCTGCTGGCCGACGCGCTGCGGGCGACGCGCGGGCTCGCCGGGTTTCATGCTGCCGTGCGCCTGCATCTCGTGGAGATCGACGAGACGTTGCGGGCGCAACAGGAAGCGACGCTGGCGGATACGCCCATGCCTATCCAGTGGCACTTGCGGTTTGACGACGTGCCCGATGACGCGCCCTTGCTGCTGGTCGCCAACGAGTTCTTCGATGCCCTGCCGGTCCGGCAGCTCGTGCGGGTGGGATCGCGCTGGCACGAACGCATGGTCGGATTGACCCGCGATGGCGATGCTGCCGACCAACCCGGCTTGGCCTTCGCACTGGCGCCGGGCCCCTCGCCGCTATCGAAGCTACTGTCCGACCGTGCCGCCGAGGCAACACCTGACGGCGCCATCGTCGAAGTTTCGCCAGCGTCGCTGTCGCTGATGCATGCTGTCGCCCGGCGCCTGGCGCAGCGCCGCGGCGCGGCGCTGATCATCGACTACGGCAGCGATGACACCACGCATGGAGATACCCTGCAGGCGGTGTATCGCCATGCCAAGCTCGGCGTCTTTGACCGGATAGGCGACAGCGACCTCACCGCGCACGTCGACTTCGGCGGGCTGGCGCGCGCCGCGCGCGAGGCAGGCGCCGCCACCGACGGGCCCACGGGACAGGGTGATTTCCTGCGCGCCCTGGGCATTGCCATCCGCGCGCAGGCGCTGCGCCGTCGCGCTTCGGTCGCCCAGGCCGCCGCCATTGACGCCGCCATGGCGCGCTTGATCGACTCCGATCAAATGGGCACCTTGTTCCGCGTGCTGGCCGTGCGCGATCAGGCAACGCCCGCGTCGCCCGGCTTCGCGCCGGCCCAAGACGATCCCCCGTCCAACCTCGCTTCTGCGCCGTGATCACGCTCCAGACTCTCAGTCGCCTTCCGCATGTGCGGCATGCCTTCTTCACCCGCGAAGGCGGCGTCAGCGACGGTCTGTTCGCCTCCCTGAACTGCGGCTACGGCTCGGCCGATGCGCCGGCCAACGTCGCCGAAAACCGCGCCCGGGCTGCCGCGCGCCTCGGGCTGGCGTCGGAACGACTGCTGACCCTGCACCAGATCCACTCGACCCAGGTTCTGACGGTCAACGACACCAACCTCTGGCGGTCGCCCGGCGCGCCCCAGGCCGACGGTCTTGTGACCGCCACGGCCGGTATCGCGCTGGGCGTGTTGTCGGCCGATTGCGCGCCGGTGCTGCTGGCCGATCCGGAACATCGCGTCATCGGCGCCGCCCATGCCGGCTGGCGCGGCGCCCTGGCCGGCATCGTCGAGGCCACGGTTGCTGCCATGGAACAGCTGGGAGCGCGCCGCGATCGCATTCACGCCGCGATCGGCCCCTGCATCGCCCGCGACTCCTACGAGGTCGGCCCCGAGTTCCCGGCAAAGTTCACGGCACAGGACCCCGGCAACGCCGCGTTCTTTGTGCCTGCGCGCCGCGCCGGCCACTACATGTTTGACCTGCCGGGCTATCTGCTGCGGCGGCTGCACCTGCTGGGCGTGGCAACCGCCGAGGACAGCGGCCACGACACCCTGTCGAACCAGCGGCAGTTCTTCAGCTTTCGCCACAACACGCTCAACGGCATCCGCGACTATGGCCGCGGCCTGTCGGCCATCGCGCTGGCCGACTGAGCCGGATCGCATGCCGTGCCTTATCTGGTGATTTTCACTTTTCTCTGTCTGCTCGGCCTCGTGGCGACCTGCGCCATGATGTGATCGCCAAGCAGGCGAGGCCGACCCCCGGCGATGCGCGCCCCGGCCCGCTCGATCGGGCGACGGCCAGCCGGTCGGGTCAATGCCCAGGCCGCGACCAGCCGCCGGTTGCCAGTCGCGGCAAAGGCCGGTATGTTCCGCCGCGCCGCCACCGGCCGGGGGCGAAAAACCGTGGAATTTGAAGCTCTTACGCCTGTTTGGCGCGGCCCGCGTCGGGGGACGCAACAATGAAAATCCTGACCGGCAACAGCAATCGACCGCTCGCCGAGGCGATCTCGGCCGCGCTGGGCTTGCCGCTGGTGCGCGCCAACATCCGGCGCTTCTCCGACATGGAGGTATTCGTCGAGATCCTGGAGAACGTGCGCGGCGAGGACATGTTCGTGATCCAGTCGACGTCGTTCCCGGCCAACGACAATCTGATGGAGCTGCTGATCATCATCGATGCGCTGCGCCGCAGCTCGGCGCGCCGCATCACGGCGGTGATCCCCTACTACGGTTATGCCCGTCAGGATCGCCGGACCGGCCCGCGCACGCCGATCTCGGCCAAGCTGGTGGCCAACCTGATCACCACCGCCGGCGCCAACCGCGTGCTGACCATGGATCTGCACGCCGGCCAGATTCAGGGCTTCTTCGACATCCCGCTCGACAACTTGTTCGCCGGCCCGACGTTCACCGACGACATGCGCCAGCGCTACAACGGCCAGTCGCTGGTCATGGTGTCGCCCGATGTCGGCGGCGTGGTACGCACGCGGGCTCTGGCCAAACGGCTTGACGCCGATCTGGCGATCATCGACAAGCGCCGCGAGCGCGCCGGCGTCTCCGAGGTGATGAACATCATCGGTGACGTCGACGGTCGCGCCTGCATGCTGGTCGACGACATCGTCGATTCGGCCGGCACGCTGTGCAACGCCGCCGTGGCACTGATGGAAGCCGGCGCCAAGTCCGTGTCGGCCTATGTGACGCATGGCGTGCTGTCGGGTGGCGCCGTGGCGCGCGTGGCCGCGTCGCCGATCGCCGAGCTGGTGACTACCGACAGCATCCCGGCGACCGAAGCGGTGCGGGTGTCGTCGAACGTTCGCCAGATCAGCATCGCGCCGCTGCTGGCCGAGGCGATCCGGCGCATCAGCGAGGAGACCTCGGTCTCCAGCCTGTTCGACTAGGTTTTGCGTGGCGTAGAGGCGTTTGGCGTACCCGCGGACGCGGCACCCCTGGAGGCCGGTTCGCGGCAGATGGGCCGGGATGGTCCCGGCCTGATGAACGGCGTTCGACGAACGCCCTGAAGGAGAAGCGGACGATGTCCGAACTGACGACGATTGGCGCCAAAAAGCGCGACCGGGCCGGTAAGGGGGGCGCCCGGGCCTCGCGTCGCGAGGGCCTGATTCCGGCCGTGATCTACGGCGACAAGCAGCCCCCGCTGCCGATCTCGGTGGAGCCCAAGCAGCTCGAGCGCGTCATGCACGGCGAGGGCTTCTTCAACCACCGCATCCTGGTCGAGGTCGACGGCACCAAGCACGACGTGCTGCCGCGCGACGTGCAGCTCGATCCGGTCACCGACCGGCCGATCCACTTCGACTTCCTGCGCGTGGGCGCCAACTCGGTGATCACCGTGCAGGTGCCGGTGCACTTCCGCAACGAAGGCGCCTCGCCCGGCATCAAGCGCGGCGGCGTGCTCAACATCATCCGCCATG